>JBKEBM010000192.1:0-4939 GCA_047973165.1 Chthoniobacterales bacterium | reverse complement strand
CCCACTGACTAATAAAATCTGCCCGCACTTTCTTCAGGCGGACTTCCTGATTTTCTTTATCAGTTTTCTTCTCTCTCATAATTTTCATTAAATACTGAAAATACTGATATTTCGTCAAGTTTTATTTCCGGATGAAACGGTTTTTAGCAGCCCCTGGCGACACAAGAGCTTCTGCGCCTTTCCGAAGAAAAGTGATTCAGGCCTGCGCCATAAATGCCATTTATTCAACCGTAGCTTTTCCCTCGACTCCGAAGTTCTCAAACACAGCACGCGTGGGGTTTGTTTTTATAACATCGCGATACCAATGGGCACTGGGTTTCAGTTCCCGGTCCAGCGTCTTTGGATTCATGTGCGATAAACCAAAAGTCGCCTTGTATCCGTAATGCCACTCGTAGTTGTCGGCCAGTGACCAGGTCAGATATCCCCTCACATCGTAACCATCACGCAGAGCGCGGGCAATCGCCTTCAAATGTGCATCCATGTATTCGATACGCTTCTCGTCATTGCGAGTTGCGAGTCCGTTTTCCGTAATCATCATCGGCTTGCCATAGCGCGTGGCTATTACTTCGATCTGTCGATAAAGTCCCTGCGGGTCGATCCGCCACCCCATCATGCTGAAGTGGCTTCCATGTCGGCTGTTCAGGGTCGCATAGGCAAATACCCCGACCACTTGTGAGTAATAATAATTGATGCCTATTATATCGGTCGATGCCGCGACGCGATCGAGATGATCATAATTTGTATGCAGCAGAGAACGGTAAAAGAATCCCGTCACATCGAGTTTCGACCTTTTCCACCAGGGCAGTGCTTCGATTGCGATCACTTTGCCGCCAGGAACCATTTCATGCACCATGTCTGCAGCTTCATTATACATAGAGGAGCTGACCTCAATTGCCTGCCAGTAAAGCTTCCTGGACAAAATAAAGCCCGGCGGCCACTGGCCTACAAGATAAGCCGTTGTGATCTGCCCGTTCGGCTCATTTTGTGGAGCAAAATAAGTTGTGTAAGGAGCCATCGCGGGAATAATTTTTTGCAGATATCCCTTCCAGTATTTTTGTATATCAGGATGTAGCCAGTTCGATTTTGCAGGGGCTTTTTTATCGTAAAGCCAGCCGGGAAAAGTGAAGTGCCAGAGACAGACGATGGGCTCGATTCCCGCCTGCTTCAGTTTTTGTGCCATGCGTGCATATCTGCGGATCGCAGCTTCATTAAAGACTCCCGGTTGTGGCTCGACACGCGCCCAGGAAATACTGAAACGGTAGTATTTAGCTCCGATTTTTTTCAAAGCCTGTAGGTCCTTGTCGAAATGTGTCCAACTATCCAGAGCATTGCCTTTGAAGGGAGCCTTTCCTTCCTGAACAAAATAATCCCAGTCTGTTTCAAAGTAATCGGCCTCTCCCTTTTTAACGCCGGGGTTTTCATACTGGTAACTGCTTACGGAAATTCCCCACATAAAATCGCCCGGAGCTGTATGCGGCTTAGCCGTTATACTTGGCCTGCTTTTTGCTTTGTCGGGCAAAGGCGTTTCCTTAATCGGACCGAGCAGCGACGTGCAGGCGCTCAAAGCCAAAACAATAAAAAGCAGAGGACAATAACGATAAAATAAAGCAACATCCATCAGCCCGCAGAAATACTTCCGACAGTCAGCGAAACAAGCAAAAAGATTATCTCCGCCTGAAATAACTTGATTGTAATCAATGCCTGTCTTTTCATAATGTATGCACAAGTGCAGCAGCACTCTCCCCGCCCCCACCCCAAATGAATACACCCCAGGATTAAACGATCATGAACAATTCCTCTTCAGGCAGTAACCTGTCTGTTATTCTCATCAGCATCGTCGCCACAATCGGCGGATTCCTTTTCGGGTTCGACAGCGGCGTCATCAACGGAACCGTAAATGCACTCCAGGAAGCCTTCCATTCCAGTTCGGTCGGAACAGGCTTTAACGTTGCCTCCATGCTGCTTGGCTGTGCGGCCGGTGCTTTTCTGGCAGGCACTCTTGCTGATAAATTTGGTCGTCGTCCGATCATGCTCATGACGGCTGTCTTCTTTGCCATCAGTGCCTGGGGATCGGGCATAGCTGCTTCCTCAAATGAGTTTGTAGTCTATCGCATAATCGGAGGCTTTGCGGTTGGTGCTGCCAGTGTTCTGTGCCCGGCTTATATCAGCGAAATCGCACCTGCCGCCATTCGGGGCCGCCTTTCCTCGCTTCAGCAACTCGCCATCGTCATCGGACTATTTATGGCTTTTGTAAGTAATTATCTAATCGAGGGTGCCGCTGGTAGCGCATCGGTGGTCTTCTGGCTCGATTACAAAGCCTGGCAATGGATGTTTTGGGTCGAGCTTATCCCTACCACTATATTTTTTATTGCTCTCTTTTTAATTCCTGAATCTCCGCGCTATCTGGTGGCGGCCGGAGCAGTTGAAAAAGCCGCTTCTGTCCTGAGCAGACTCAACCCGGGAAGCGACTCAGAAAGTAAAGTAAAAGAAATTCAGACAACTCTTGAAACGGGTCACAAACCCCGGATGAGCGACCTGTATGATAAAGCCCGCGATCGAATCCACCCCATTTTATGGGTCGGGCTAGGGCTGGCAATTTTCCAGCAGCTTGTCGGCATCAACGTCGTCTTTTATTATGGGGCAACCCTCTGGGAGGCCGCCGGATTTCCGCCATCAAAGGCTCTCTTAACCAACGTCATCATCGGTGCCGTAAATATCGGCTCCACCCTGGTCGCCATCGCTCTCATTGATAAAATCGGTCGCAAGCCTCTGCTTATTTTCGGCTCAGTTGGCATGACGATTTTTCTCCTCACTCTGATGGTCGTCTTTGGCACTGCCGACGTGGATGCAGATGGTAAGGTTCAGCTCACCTCAGTCAGCGGTCCCATCGCTCTGCTCGCAGCAAACCTCTACGTCTTTTGCTTCGGAGTTTCCTGGGGACCTGTCATGTGGGTCATGCTTGGCGAAATGTTTCAAAATAAATTCCGTGGTGCAGCACTTTCCGTCAGCGGTTTTGCTCAGTGGATCGCAAACTTTTCCATCACGATGAGCTTTCCCCTTCTGCTTAAACACCTGGGACTCGGTGGAGCCTACGGTCTCTATGCCTTCTTTGCGCTGATCTCCATTTTCTTCGTCCTCTGGCTCGTTCGGGAAACCAAGGGCAAAGAGCTCGAATCCATGGAAGATTAGGGTCTGTTAAGGTAACGAGAAAAATGGGGTGATGAAACGAGTCGAATTAAGATTCGAGGAGTTGAAGAGCGGTTTTTTGGGCCAAAAAGACACTTTTCAGCCGATTTAGAGCGTTAACCTTAACGGGGCCCTACTTCCCTCCAAAAGCAGAAAATCCTCCGGCTGCCCCCATAATCAGCAAGTGATTCAGGGTAAGCGGCCCCCGACTTTCAAATAAAAAACCGTCCGGGCGATTGTATTGCACACCGACTATCGGACCGAGTTCATCAGCAAAAGTCGCTTTATCGGGCAGGGCATCGGTATTTACATAGCGATCAACGTCCTTCAAAGTCAAAGCTCCAAAACGAATTACCGGAAGAGACATTTCATAAGCACGTCGCACAAGTTCCGCCGTATCCAAATACACAAAAGTGCTTGGAGATGAATCGTAGTATTTTTTTAATTCTGCAAATTTTTGGCTCTCCGCCAGAGACTTCGTGCCGTCGGTTTTTGGCAGCATCAGCCTATTTAAAGCATCCGGATTCAATGCCGCCAGAAGCTCACCCTCGCGCAGCGCAATGCAAGGTTCGAGAAAAGCAATCGATCCCTGCACTCCCAGAGTATAAATCGTCGCTCCGTCACGACTTTCTTTGCCGATGTCCTTATTATTCTGCTGCTGCGAAAGAAAAAAATCGATCCACTCCTCTGCTTTTTTTGAATCTTCGAGTGTAAGCATTCCTTCCATATTCGGGATGAGCTCACCTTCTCCCAGGGTGCTCCAGACGGCAGCGCCGGTCAGGAGCTTTGGCAGAGTTTCAAAGTCCAGCCCCTTTTCATCCGCCGCAAGCAAAATGCTGCCCGGTATCTTTTCGGTGAAAGCTTTCCATGAGGGAGAGCTGAAATCCAAAGCAGCTTCATAGAGAAAAAGACTCTGCTCACTCGCAAGTTCAGCACCCGTTTTTTTTATAACGGAAGTCGCAGGAGCTGTCAGAGTTTTTACAAAAAGCCTGTCTTCGATATCTTTCCCCTTAAAAGTGGAAGAGTAACCTATGCCTTCCGCCTTTTTTAAAAATTCAACCTGATTAGGATCGGGTACAGTTCCCATCATCGAAGCAAAAGTCAGGAGGCGATCCAGAGCAGGCCCCACTCGAAGAAAAGCCTGCAATTCACAGTCCGGATCGAGCTGTCCGGCGATATTTTCAAACAGCACATCCTGCGCCAGGCTCTGTGGTTCAGCTCCCGCTTTAATCGCTGTTACAAAATTCAGTAAAACCTCCTGCGAATCTGAAAAAATAATCCACCCCTTCACATTTGCTGAGATCAGAGTAATCCCTCCCTTTAAAATCTGCGAAATCATCTCAACCCCATCGACTGTTTCCTTCGTCAGGATCGGCTCTGTTTCCGAACCCGCCAGAAACTCACGCATGCGCTGTAAACCAGCTTCAGCACTACTTTTCGAACCAACATAATGCACCCCTCCAAGCAAGGCCAGCCCCTCATCCCCTCGATCCAGCAATGAGGCAAAAACCTGCTTAGGCTGGAGCGAAACAATGTATCCCCCTCCCTGCGAGGCTTCTTCTGTTGCCCAAAATTCCGACTCTGTCCCCTCAATCGATTTTAAAATATCTTCATTTGAAAAAAGCTTTGCCAGAGAAGTCTGCATCCACTGCAGACTCGTTCCAGGCAAATCTTCATTCGCAAGCAAAGCAATCGTTTCCTGCGTAAGATAATTTGCAACCGGCTGAGAACGTCTCTTCTGCGCCTCCTTCCA
>JBKEBM010000165.1:0-15598 GCA_047973165.1 Chthoniobacterales bacterium | reverse complement strand
TGAAAAGGGTCCATCCCGACTGGCAAAGTGCTCAACATTACTCTAAATTTTCGGTTTATCAAAAAATCACAAAATGTTTTTACCCCGAAAGGGTGTGTATTTCATTCACCTCGATCATTTTTTTTACAAATTTAAAAAATCCGAAATATCCGCGTGCGCGATTCGGGAAGCTCCCTTACGATCTCCTTCCAAAGTCAGGTATCCAAAAAATCACACTGCCCGATTTCAACCTTACAAAATAAAAATCTTATGAAAGCACCTATCACAGTCGCCGTCACAGGAGCCGCCGGACAAATCGGCTACGCCCTCCTTCCCCGCATCGCATCCGGAGCCGTCTTCGGAGCGGATCAACCCGTCAATCTGAACCTCATTGAAATTCCTCAGGGTATGCAGGCACTCGAAGGAGTCGTAATGGAACTCCAGGACTGTGCCTTTCCTCTCCTGAAAAAAATCACTCCCACCGATGATCTCAACGTCGGCTTCAGCGGAGCAAACTGGGCCCTCCTGGTCGGCAGTGTCCCGCGCAAAGCCGGCATGGAACGCAAAGACCTTCTCGACATCAACGGCAAAATTTTTATCTCCCAGGGCCAGGCCATTCAAAAAAATGCTGCTTCTGACATTCGCACCCTCGTCGTCGGAAATCCCTGCAATACGAATTGTCTCATCGCGATGAATAACGCCCGCGACATTCCCGCAGACCGCTGGTTTGCTATGACTCGCCTCGACGAAAACCGTGCAAAAACCCAGCTCGCCCTCAAAGCCAGCGCCCACTGGAGCGACGTCAGCAACCTCGCTATCTGGGGCAACCACTCCAGCACCCTCTACCCAGATTTTGCAAACGCACGGATCGCCGGTAAACTCGCAGGCGAAGTCATCGGCGATACCGCCTGGCTCGAAGGCGACTTCATCACCACCGTGCAACAGCGCGGCGCAGCCATTATCAAAGCTCGCGGTCTCTCCTCGGCAAAATCCGCTGCCCACGCCGCCATCGAAAGCGTGCAATCCATCATCACCCCCACACGCGAGGGCGACTGGCACAGTGTCGCCATCTCCTCCGACGGTAGCTACGGCGTCGAAAAAGGACTCATCTGCTCCTTCCCTGTCCGCTCCGACGGCAGCAAACTCGAAGTCGTCCAGGGTGTCAAACTCAGCCCCTTCAGCCAGGAAAAAATCAATACCACTGTCAACGAACTCCGCGAAGAACGCGACGCCGTTCGCGATTTGCTCGGCTGATTTTTTTCTAAAAAACATCTAACATCCGCGAGGTAATTTTCCGGTGCTGCACGTCGTATTGGTCGAACCCGAAATTCCGCCCAATACCGGCAACGCAGCCCGGATGTGCCTTGCCGCCGGGGTACGCCTCCACCTGATCGAGCCACTCGGTTTTCAGATCGACGATCGTCAGCTCCGCCGCGCCGGGATGGATTACTGGAAGCTCTGTGACATCCACTACTGGCCTGATTTATCTGCCTGGGCCGCCGCCCACCCGAAAAATCGCAAGTGGTATTTTACCACAAAGACGGACCGGGTCTACTGGGATGCCACCTTTGCTGATGGCGACGCACTCATCTTTGGCAAAGAAACCCGCGGGCTTCCGGAAAGCCTGCTTACTGCAAACTCCGAACAACTTTTAACCATCCCCATGACCCCCGAAGCCCGCAGTCTGAACCTCGGCACCTCCGTCGGTATCGCCACCTACGAAGCTCTACGCCAAATCAAAATGGAGAGTAGGCTTCCGGACCGCTGTGTGTGATACCAAACAAAAATAACAGGGAGACCTCGACCGGAGAGTCAGAGCACCCAATGACCAAAAGGAACTCGAAAAACCGCTTATACGGTTTTTCCAGGGCGGAGGTGTTTTGCAAAGAATACGGCGTGCGGCACCCGCGACATTTTTGGGTGAGGGTATTTAGACTACAGCACGTTTTCTGGAGACGGATCGCATCGGTAAACTCCGCTTGGTTTACGCGGAGGCCAATTTGGGTACAGATCGAGCGTTAGATGTCTCTGTATCCCGTTTTCCAATGCCCGGGAGCTGTCTTTATTTTGAGGATATATTTTTTTTGCTCCGTGTATTCCGTGCAGTCTGTGGTTAAAAAATTATTCACAGACCTTCCGCGTTTCTCTTCTTGCGAAGCGGATTTGATCAAAAAAAAACCGCCCTGCTTTTGCCAGGGCGGCTGAAAAACATGTAATTAAAAAATCAGACTTTACGGCGGCGACCGAATACGAGGAACGCCGCACCGGCAGCCAGCATCGCCATTGATGAGGGCTCGGGAATGATCATGAAGCTTCTGGTGTAATTCACTCGATTTCCCGTATTCTGATTGAAGAACCCAACCGCACCCGCGCCATTGTAAGCTTCGGTAGCCGTTAAGGCGATGGCTCCAGAGTCATATATCTCCGTCGTGCCGTCTTGAACGATCAGTTGAAAAGTGGGATCCACTCCACTCGTTTGGTGAAGGGTTAAGGTGATGTCGTTGATATTATACGCTGTCAGGCCTGTCAGGCTGTCAACGTGCCACGACGTGCCAATACCAGTATCCAAATCCGCATTATAGGCGAAACGAACCTGGAAACTGGTCGTTGATTGTGGATAAAAATACACAAGCATGCCGGTGCCATCGGACTGAACACGCGAAATGAGTCCCATACGCGTATTGCTTCCGTAGTAGTTTGAGAAAAAGTTGGCACTGATCGTCTCTGTCAGAAAAGTGTTATTGTCGTATCCTGATGTGCCGGGATTTGTGTCATAGATCGCCACACCGATCTCAGAGTTTGTTGTCGAGTTTCCGACTTTGGCCGTCGAGTTGATCCATTGCAGATTCGCACCGCGCTCGATCTGAAAATTGTTATTAAACTCTGCCGCAGTATCAAAATCGAAATCAACGATCGAGGCGGCGGCAAGATTGCCAACAGTTGCAAGGGCGGCCGCCAGCAGCAGGCTGCCCGAGAGGAGGTGGAGTTTGGGAGTGCTTTTCATATCTTTAAACAGGGGTAGAGTATCTGAGGTTAGAGTCTGGATGGGTTGAATCTTTTAGTTTTAAAATTAATTCACGCCGAACAGAAACTAAATCTAAAGATATTTGGAGAAGCGTCAAGGCATTTTTTTTTAAAAAAATTCGTCGGATATTTATATACCTTTATTGGTAAATCCCGCTGAAGCAGTGCCTCTTCGCTCCGGCTGCCCATGCCGGGTGTGATTAAAAGAATGTTCTGTTTATCGGTCGTTTTTTAAGACCTTTCGAATCGTAGTCCGGGCCTGTGTGGGCATACAGCACAGAGTTTGGAGTGCGGCGGCACGACGACGCTTTCCCAGGGGTACATGTCGACCCAATCCAAAGCGCAGATATGTCTGCCACTCCAAGGTTTTCATCGTCATTATGACCCGGCTACAGATATCCGCTCATACATCTGCATGGAGAAGCTGAATTGACAAAATTTTCCCTGCCGTTTAGTTCATATTGTAAATGAATTCTTCGAGCTATTTTCTTCTGCACCAAAACGAAGATTCCGGATCGGGTATGAGGAGGACCTCGACCCCGACAGTCAATGATCTGGGTGCTGCCAATGCCCTGGAGGCCCTGGATGTCATTCGGGTTCTGGGACCGATCTCGCGTGCCAGCCTGGCGAGACGCTCGCAGTTTAAGCCGGCGGCTTTGACAAAACTCATCCGTTACCTGATTCGGGACGGCCTTGTCATTGAGACGGAAAAGACGCGACCGCTGTCCACCGGCGGCAGGCCCGGGCGTTTATTGCAAATAAATAAGTCTGCTAAACCGCTGCTCAGTATCGACATTGAGCCGGACCATCTGCGTGTTGCCCTGGTGGACCTGGGCGGGGCGGTTCTGAACTCCCGGCAGGTCAATTATGATCGTCACCAGAGTCCGGAAGCGACCCTGGAACTCATTCGTTCGGTCACAGAGAGTATGGGGATCGGCCCGGATGACATCGTTCGTGTCGGGGTGAGTTGCGCGGGGCTGATTGATGAAAAAAAGGGGATTCTCATCGGTTCGACCAATCTGCCGAAGTGGAAAGACGTTCCGATCCGTGCCTGGCTCAAAGAGATGTTTAAAGTGCCCGTTAATATCGGGCGTTCGATCCATCTGGCAGCCTGGGCGGAGCACTGGTTTCGAGCAGACCAGGCTCCCAAAAAAATGCTGGTGGTTACTTTGCGCACGGGCATTGGTTTTTCGCTCATTGATAACGGCGTGGTTTATCGCGGATGCAATCAGTTTGACGGTGAACTCGGCCACACGCTCATCGACATAAACGGTCCGCTCTGCGAATGCGGGCGTCGCGGCTGCCTGGAGACTTTTATTTCTCCCGCTTCCATCACCCAGCGCATTCGAAAACTGCTCGCAGAAGGCCGGGCAAAGAGCCTGGCTCCCCTCCTGGATGCCGGCCTCGAAGTCGATCCCGAGCTTATCTACCGCATGGTGCGCGAGGGAGACCCCGACTGCACCGAAATCGTGACCGATCTCGTGCGCTACCTCGGCATTGGCATTGGCAACCTGATCAATTTGCTGAACCCCGATCAGGTTGTTCTTTGCGGTGCCATTGAGATTGTGGACGAGAGTTTCCTCTCTCAGCTTCGCGAGGAAATCTGTCAGCACACTCTCCCGCATTCGTGGGAACACCTCGAGGTCCGTCTTGCGAAATATGCGGAACGCTCCGCGCTAATGGGTGCCGCAGCACGGGCAACGCAGAATTACATTGATACCATCATTAAGAAACCGGGTCGAAATACCAGCCACAGCGAAGTGTAAGCGAGTAGCCCGGTAATTTGGAGTGAGTCGGCACGATGACGCTTTCCCTGGGGCGACACGTCGCTCCTCCCCAGGGCGCAGACCCAGTCTGCTCACTCCAGGGTTTTCGTCTTCATCCGGCAAGATGATAATAAATATTCGACGAATATAAAATAAATAATCAATGTATTATAGTTAAGGCTTTACCTTAAATAAACGAAAAACAGATAATCCTGAACAGAGCTATTGACAAAATTGATATCTATTTATTTTATATCATAAATGAATCTCCCCAATCAACCCGGCGGATACGGCGAATCACAAAATGCGAGATAAAACAGGAACGATATGAATATATCCGCAACAGACTGGGCAATCCTCGGAGTTTCATTCGTTTTTTTCCTGGCCCTGGCGATCTATATCAACGGTCTGTGCCGCAGCGTCGCCGACTACCTGGTCTCCGGGCGTAAAATTCGCCTCTGGCTCAGCCTGGGAGCCGGAATTGCCGGAGAGGTCGGCCTGGTCAGTATCGTCGGAATGTGTGAGCAGGGATTTTTGAGAGGATTTTCTTTTGTCCTCATCGCGCTGCTCTCCATGTGTATCACAATGCCGCTTTTCGGGATATTCGGATTCGGCATCGAACGCTTTCGGGCCACCAAAGCCATCTCCGTCTCGCAATACGTCGAGATGCGCTACAACAAAAATCTCCGCCTCCTCACCGGAATCCTGAACTCCACCGCCGGAGTCCTGCAAATGTGCATTTTCCCCATCGTCGGTGCAGCTTTTATCCGTGTCCTCATCAACGCCCCCGAAAAAACAAGCCTGCTCGGCCCGAGCATTCCGAGCACCTGGATCATCATGGGCATCCTGCTGGCCTGCGCCGTTATTTTTACCTTCCTTGGCGGCTACATCACGCTCATCGTCGCAAATTTTTTTCAAATGATCATCATCATGGCAGCAGCCGTCGGGGTGCTTTGGCAGGCGGTCTCGCATCTTGGTTTGCAAAATATGTGGAGCAAACTCGAGGACTCACGGGGACTTGCCGGCTTCTACCCCTTTGCTGCGGATTCTGACGCCTACGGCTTCATCTGGTTCTCCTGGCTGATTACGATGAGTATCCTGTTGCAGTTTTCCTACGGCCCTTATTTGCAGCGTTACGCTTCGATGGATAAGCCCAAAACCGTGAAGCTCTCGTATTTGATCAGCTCGCTTTTTGGCAAAGGACGCACCATCCTTTTCATCGCCCTGGGTGTCGCCGCCCTGGCCATGTGGGGCACGAATGCCCCCGAGGGAATCGCCGATGCAGAGTGGGCATCAATGGCAACACCCGCCTACCTCGCACAAATTGTTCCCCCCATCCTGATGGGGATATTATTATGCGGCCTGCTCTGGGCCGACATCTCCACGACCGATCAGTATCTGCTCAGTTGGTCCACATCGATCGTCAATGATTGCATCGTCCCTTTTTGTAAAAAACCCTTCACTCCGAAAGGACACATCCGTGCAGTAAGAATAACGATCTTTTTCCTGTGCATTCTGTTTTTCGGATTTGGAATTACTTACGAACCAACGCTCCCCATCTGGGAATATCTCTGGCTCTGCGCAAATATAATAGGTGGCACAGGCATCATCGTTCTCTTTGGAATGTATTGGAAACGCGCCAACGTAACCGGCGCTTACGCAGCAGTTATTATCTCCGTCAGCCTGCCAGTCATCGATCTCGTAGCGCGACGAGTCTATCTCGCCCAGGACAAAGTCTGGCCCATCAAACCTGAGCTCACCGGCCTCGGAACTTATCTCATAGCAACCGCAGCACTCATATTCTTCTCCCTGCTATCCAACAAAAAAACAAAATACTGGGACCTCGGAAAAGTTGTCCGCGAAATGAATCGCACCGAAAATACATGATAGATTTATGATAGAATTTTCTCCTGAAATCGGTTTTTGGTCGCCCGCGATCTTTTGGTATTGTGTCGTCACTACGATCCTCTGCGCCCTGTTTACCGTGGTCGTAATCATCGGTGGATTATTTGACCTCAAATTTCTCTGGCACGCCCTCAAAGAAGAAGTCGTTGACGAAAGCGACGACGGACGCGTGCAAACACCTCCCGACCAGGATCAGGACCAAGCTGACACCAACAACCAGGAATAAAATTTATGAAAAACTCCATCCCGCCAACCGCTAACATAAATGACGCCCTGTCACAGCTCGGTTACAAATTTCAAACCATGTCCCCATCCATTCGCCCGATCTCGGATGTTCCCGTGCGGGGGTCGGCCTACACGGTCAATTGCTACGCCGGAGCAACCTACGCCGTCGAAGAAGCCGTGGAAAAGGCCTCCCCCGGAGATGTGCTCGTCGTTTACGGTGAGAGCTACCCAGGCGGCGTTCTGATGGGCGGACTCCTCAGCCGACGAGCAAAATCACGCGGCATCGCCGGTGCCATCATCGACGGAGCTGTCCGCGATATAAAAGAAGTTCAAAAAATGAACTGGCCCTTCTACGCCGTCCACGTCACCCCGCGCAACGGAACTCACGACCGGATCGGGCAAAATCAAATCCCGATTAGCTGCGGCGGCGTCGTGGTAAATCCCGGAGACATGATCGTGGCCGACAGCGACGGAGTCGTCTGCATCCCCGTAGGGATTCTGGACGAAGCCCTTTCAACAGCCCGTAAAATCGAAGAGCGTGAAAATTTTATCACCGAAGCCATCGACAGCGGACTTAGCATTTCCGAAGCTGTAGAAAAATTTAACCAAAAATAACGCCCCTGAAAAAATGCCGGACGAACTGCCAGGTAAACTGCCAAACAAACCTACCTTCCGATACCGTTTGGCAGTGGCCTCACCGGTTAAAAAAATCTGCTCGGGCGAAACAATCACCGTCACTCTGCCGGACTCCGACGCCCGCGGTCCCAACCTGCAGCCCCTGGAAAAAACTCTCTTCGAAGACAACGACACAAACCGCGGAAACCCTTTATTTGGCCCTGTCGCAATCGAAAGCGCAGCTCTCGGTGACACGCTGATCGTCCATTTTCAAAAAATAATTCCCGACGTCCGCCCCGCCCGCACCTGGCTGGCACCGGGCCACGGATTCGCATCGGACGAATTGCTCTTGGGCAAAAACGACGACATCTCCGACAAACCGGAACACATGTTTCTCTGGGACCTGCAGGATGGCTTCGCCCAAATGCAAAACCCCATCGGAGAAAAATCCCTTCGGGTTCCAACAGCACCTTTCCTCGGTGCCGTTGGTGTTGCAACGGCTGCCGCTCCCTCCACCATGCTGGCCGGAAAGCACGGTGGGAATATCGACCACCCCGACCTCACGGCTGGTTCCACATTGTGGCTGCCCGTCTTTGCCGAGAGCGGGCTGCTGTATTTCGGCGACATGCACGCCGCACAGGGCCAGGGAGAAACAGCCGGTGGCGGACTCGAAATCTCCGGCACCGTGACACTCCGAGTCGAACTTTTAAAAAACAAACGCATCCACCTGCCCCGTTACCAAACACCCGACGGTGCAGCCGCTCTGGGCGTAGGCAAAGATTTTAAACAGGCTGCCGAAGAAGCTCTCGCCGCCATGACTCACTGGATCGCCTCGGAGGGCTGGAATCTTTTTGACGCCAATATGTTTGTCAATCAGACCTGCGAATTGCGACCCGGCGGCCTCGCAGAATCTTACAGCGTCGTCTCCTGCTTTATTCCGAAGCCCGCGCTGGAGTTGAACGATCTGCCCCTGGCACTGCCAGTGGAACAACCCGGTAGATTTTAAAATACGGCGTCTTATTTTCCAGTCTCAAAAACTCCGGTGCAAATGCAGGATGCTGATCCAAGCGAATCACCAAAGGCGGATGGTCCTCGGAAACCTCTGTCTCAGGAAATAAAAATTCCGCCTGTTGAATGACGCGCTCACTCGACGGAACAATCACCCAGGCCGCCGGACGTTTTTTCAGAATCTCCAGTGCGGCAGCATCATCGGTGCTCATAAAAAAGCGTGTCACATCCAGCGTCCCTGGCAGGCTTTGATGCGAACTCCCTGCAATCCCCGGAAGCTGCGCCCAGTAACTCGCCTCAGGGGTCAGCCACCAGGGAGCGAGAATGGCATTGGGATTTCCACGCGGAAGCTGACGCATTTCGTAACGAAGCATCGCCGCCTCACGAAGATCTTCCGCACGCTGCACGAGGTGCATCCCCGCCGGAAAAAGACTGCGCTCCATCTCCTGTGCCAGCGGCCACAGCGATATAAAAAACAAAACGTAACGCAAAATCACCCACGGCAACACATCCAGCGCCCAGGGCAAAGCCACTGCTCCCACCAAAACAAAAAAGTATCCCCAGCGAATATGCCAGGCCAGCAGACCCGCTACCACGGCAAACAAAATGCACAAAAACAACGGCACACATTCGCGACGACGCTCCACACGCTCTCCCTCGCTTCGCCTGCGACGAGCCAATAAAAAATTCCCAACCAGCAAAAACGGTAGTGGCAGTGCCAGCCAGCCCATCCAGGCAAAAGCCGAAGTCAAAATCGGCACCCGCGCCAGCTCGCCGATACTCTGCGCCCAGTGTTGAAATTCCTCGTAGGTCGCCCCGCTCGCTGACACGGTCGGCAGCCCCTCAAGCAAAAAGGAGATCAACAACAAAACACCCGCAAGCACTGGCGCGACGAGATGATTTTTCCACTCACGCCAGGCGGCACGCGACGCAAACACCGCACGAAGCAAAAGAACCACCAGCAAAATAATCAGCGGCTCATATAAAGACGCCCAAAGCGCAAAACCCCACGCCAGCCCCCACACGATTTGCCACCAGCGAACCTGCCGTGACGACGGCGGCAGATGCCACAACGCAATCTCCGCAAGCAAGCCCAACCCCACCAGCAAAGTGACCAACGACTGATGATCCGGACGCCCCACCGCAAACCCATGCAGCAAAATCGGCGACACCGCCAACAGCAAACAAGTCAACGGCAGACTCCGCAAACGCAAAAGAAATCCCCACACTGCAACCGCACAAAGAAGCAACGCACCCAGCAGCGGCGAAATCCATGCCCCCGCCCACTCCAGCGGTAAAACACCCGCTGGCACGCCGGGGAGAATTTTTGAAAAAGCAAAAATGATATAATCAAAAAGTGCCGTCGTATGCGAATGCACCCCGTCCGGAAAATTCTCAAAATCATGCCGCTGAATAATCAAGCCCGGCGAGGCAGCAACCCGCCGCACCCGCTCCATCCGCGAATAACAATCCCCATCAGCAAAATACACCCCACGCACCCCAGGCGAACCCGCCTCCAAAGCCGCCGTCGGCACAGGCGGAATCACCCACTTGCTCCGAACCATCTGACACGCCCAAAATAGCGTCTGCGCAATCAAAAGAGCCGCCAAAAACGTAAAAATTCTCATCAAGATATAGTAGGAGGTTATTTAAAATTCACAAACAATCCACAAGATACTGGGGTCGATATTCAAAAAGGAACTTAAAAAAAGCGTTGTCTTGTTCAGGCGGGAAGACTAGCATCAACAAACAGCAAAAATCCATACAGACGTCAGATAAAATTTTCCCGCATGGCAGACGATACCACACCGAAGACAGCACCGCGCTCTCAGGAATACGGCGCAGCACAAATTGACAAACTCGAAGGCCTGGAGGCAGTTCGCAAACGCCCCGGCATGTATATCGGATACACCGATGAACGCGGCCTGCACCACTGCGTATTCGAAGTCCTCGACAACTCCATCGACGAACATCTCGCCGGCTTCTGCACAAAAGTCGAAGTCGCCATCCACTCCGACGGCTCCTGCTCCATCCGCGATAATGGCCGCGGCATCCCCGTGGACATGCATCCCAAGTGGAAAATCCCCGCCATCGAACTCGTCCTCACAAATCTGCATGCCGGAGGGAAATTCGGCCAGGGTGCTTACAAATACTCCGGCGGTCTGCACGGCGTCGGCGCAAAATGCGTCAACGCCCTCTCCGACTGGTTCAAAGCCGAAGTTCGCCGCGACGGAAAAATTTACCACATGGCCTTCGAGCGCGGTAAAACAACCCAAAAGCTCACCGAGTTTGGCGAACTCAAAAACAAAAAACAAACCGGCACGACCATCACCTTCCTGCCCGATTCGACCATTTTCACGACGACGGAATTTATCTTCGAGCGTCTCGCCACACGTCTGCGCGAACTCGCCTTCCTGAATCCCGGTATCGAAATCACCCTCTCCGACGAACGCGAAGACGACGAACATAAACCAAAATCCGACACCTACTATTATAAAGACGGTATCGCTGAATTCGTAAAACAACTCGGCGAAAACAAAGCCCTCATCCACCCCAAACCTATCATCATCTCCGGCAAACGCCCCGTTGCTATAAAGTCCCACGACGGCGTCGATCTGGAAGACGAAATCTACCTCGACTGCGTCATCCAATATAACGACGCCTTCAGCGACCAGATTCTCTGCTACACAAACTCCATCCCAAACGCCGACGGCGGCACCCACCTCACCGGATTCCGAACAGCGCTCACCCGCGCCATCAATCAATACTCAAAAAGCAACAACCTCGCCAAAGATAAAGACCCCTCAATCAATGGCGACGACGTCCGCGAAGGCCTCATCTGTGTTTTAAACCTCAAACACCCCGACCCCAAATTTGAATCCCAGACCAAGGTCAAACTCGTAAACCCCGAGGTCGATGGCATCGTCAGCTCCCTTATCTACGAAGGGATCATGAATCACTTCGAGGAAAATCCCGCTGTCGCCAAAAAGATTTTTGAAAAAGCTGTCACCGCAGCTCGCGCTCGCGAGGCCGCACGCAAAGCCCGTGAAACCGTCCGCAAAAGTGCACTCACTGGTGGCGGCCTCCCCGGCAAACTCGCCGACTGCTCCGAAAAAGACCCCTCGCTGACCGAACTCTACATCGTTGAGGGCGACTCCGCAGGCGGCTCCGCAAAGCAGGGCCGCGACCGCCGCTACCAGGCCATCCTCCCCATCCGAGGCAAGCTCATAAATGTCGAAAAAGCCCGCCTCGACAAAGTCCTGCAAAATAAAGAAATCCAGACCATGATCACCGCCATCGGCACCGGCATTGGTGAAGGCGACCAGGAAGGCTCTTTCAATATCGAGAAACTCCGCTACGGACGCGTCATCATCATGACCGACGCCGATGTTGACGGCTCCCACATTCGCACCCTGCTGCTGACTTTTTTCTACCGCCAGATGACCGATCTCGTTCGGCGCGGACATGTTTACATCGCCCAGCCCCCGCTTTATCAGATCAAGCGACGCAAACGCGAAGAATACGTCGCCGACGATATTCAGTTAAACAAAATCCTTATCGACCTCGGAGCCGAAGACGTCAAACTCGTCAACCTCGCCGACAAAAAAGAATTCTCCGCCTCACAGCTAAAAGAAATCGTCTCGCTGCTCGAAAAGCTCGAAAAACACAGCCACTCCATCGAGCGCATGGGCGGTAATTTTGAATCCTTCCTCGAAGCCCGCGACAAAAAAGACGGCATACTCCCACGCTACCTCGTAAAAATCCGCGAAGGTAACGAAGAATTCGTCGAATACTTCCACAACGAAGACGAACTCAAAAATTTCTCCGAAGCAAACTCCGACCTCAATCTCATCGAGCAGGAAGCCGAAGAACCGGGCGAAGCTGAAGGCGAAACCCCCGCTACCACGCCTGAAGGCGAAGCTCCTGAGGCCGAAAACACCCCCGCCACACCAAAAGCCAACGGCAGCAAAGCCCCCAAAGGCCCCTCCCGTCGCGGCAAACTCGAAGAGCTCTACGAGGCACCAGGAGTTGAAAAACTCATCGCCGAACTCTCCAAAAAAGGTCTCAATATCGCCCACTACAGCGCCACCGACGAACCCATCTTTAAACTCCTCGAAGGCGAAGACGAGCAAAAGGCCAAAGACATTTTTGCCATCCCGATCATCCTTGAGCAGATCCGAGAAATCGGACGCCGTGGCGTGCAGATCAAACGCTTCAAAGGTCTTGGCGAGATGAATGCCAAAGAACTTTTTGAAACGACCATGAACCCCAACAAACGCCGTCTGCTGAAAGTCCAGCTCGACGAAACAAACGCCGTCGAAGCCGACAAAATGTTCACCATCCTCATGGGCGACGTCGTCGAACCCCGACGAATCTTTATCGAAGACAATGCGCTGAATGTCCGCAACCTCGACGTCTGATCATTAATCTGACCAAATTTTTTCAATCCGTAACGCATGTATAATTCCAACGAAAAACTGAATACCATCGACGTATCCGAAGAACTCTCAAAGTCCTTCCTCGACTACTCGATGTCGGTCATCATCTCCCGCGCTCTTCCCGATGCACGAGACGGCCTGAAGCCCTCCCAGCGCCGCATCCTTTTCGCGATGGAAAACCTCTCCCTCTTCCCAGGGAAAAAACACATGAAGTGCGCCAAAATCTGCGGCGACACCAGCGGTAACTACCACCCCCACGGTGAAGCAGTCATTTACCCCACTCTCGTCCATATGGCACAACCCTGGGCCATGCGCGAACGCCTCGTCGATGGCCAGGGTAACTTCGGCTCCGTCGAGGGCGACCCCCCCGCCGCCATGCGTTACACCGAGGCCCGCCTCACCGCACTTGGCACCGCGCTCATGGAAGACATGGACCGCGATACGGTCGATTTTGTCCCAAACTACGACGAACGCCTCACCGAACCCACCGTCTTCCCCGCCGCTTTTCCCAACTTATTAGTAAATGGCGGCACCGGCATTGCCGTCGGCATGGCGACAAACATCCCCCCGCACAATCTTGGTGAAGTTATCGACGCTATTTGTGCCCAGATCGACGATCCGGAAATTACCGTCGAGGGACTCTCCGCACACGTCAAAGGCCCCGATTTCCCCACGGGCTGCACCATCTGCGGCACCGCCGGTATCAAGCAATACCTCGCCACAGGCAAAGGCTCCGTAAAAGTTCGTGGACGCTGCGGCGTCGAGGAAGTCAAAGGCGGACGCGAACAAATCATCATCACCGAAATCCCCTACAACGTAAACCGAGCCACCCTCGTCACCCGCATCGCCGACCTCGTAAACGATAAAATCCTCACCGACATCTCAAACGTCAGCGACCAGTCCGACGAAAACACCCGTGTCGTCGTCGAGCTAAAACGCGACGCCGTCGCCCAAGTCGTAATCAATAACCTCTACAAACACACCCAGCTCGAAAGCTCCTTCTCCGCTTCGATGCTCGCCATCGACCACCAGAAGCCCAAGCTGCTTCCACTCAAAGAAGCTCTCACCTGCTTCATCGAGCACCGCCGCGAAGTTGTCCTGCGCCGCACCCGTTTCCTTCTCCGCCAGGCAGAGACTCGCGCCGAAAAACTCGAGGGCTATCTCCTCGCCCTCGCCAACCTCGACGAATTTATCCGCATCATCCGCGACTCTGCCAATCGCGAAGAAGCAAAAGTAAAACTCCTCGCCTTCGAGTTCCCACGCAAGCAGGCCGAGCAGTTGGGCATCCTGATCCGCGATGAGGCCCGCCTCGAAGACGGCATGTATCTTTTCAGCGAAGCCCAGGCCGACGCCATTCTCGAACTCCGCCTCTACCAGCTCACCGGACTCGAACGCGACAAAGTCGTCAAAGAATACAAAGACCTCCTCGAAGTCATAAAAGACCTCCTCGACATTCTCGCCCGCGAAGAACGTGTCCTCAACATTATCAAAGACGAGCTCCAGGCCATTCGTGCCAAACACGCCACCCCCCGACTCACCGACATCGTCCCCGACGAAGGCGAAATCAACATCGAAGACCTCATCGCCAACGAAGGCAGCATCATCACCATCACCTACGGCGGCTTTATCAAGCGCACCGCCGTCAGTGCCTACCGCGCCCAGCGACGCGGCGGACGCGGCGTCATCGGCATGACCACCCGTGAATCCGTCGGCGAAGAACAGGAGCAGGATTTTGTCGAGCACATCTTCACCGCCTCAACTCACGACTACCTCATGTTCTTCACCAAGCGCGGTCGTGTTTACGTCGAAAAAGTTTACGGTATTCCCGAGATGGGCCGTGCCGCCAAGGGCCGTGCTATCGCAAACTTCCTCAACCTCCAGCCTGGAGAAAAAATTGCCGCCACCATCCGAGTCACCGCCAAACGCGGAGCTGGCCCCGCCGGAGAAGACGAAACCTGGGACCCAAATCTGCACATCCTCTTCGCCACCCGCAACGGCATTGTCAAAAAATCCAACCTCAGCGATTTCTCAAACATCCGCAAAGGCGGCATCATCGCGATCAACATCGACGAAGACGACCAGCTCATCGGCGCCCTCCTCACCGACGGCAACAACGAACCCGTCCTTGTAACCCGTGGCGGCATCAGCCTCCGCTTCCACGAAGAGCAGCTCCGCGACCAGGGCCGAAACACCCGAGGTGTCTGGGGCATTCGCCCTGCTGAAAAAGACGAAGTCGTCGCCGCCACACTCGTCCGCGAAAACGCCACCCTCCTCGTCGCTGCCGAGCACGGCATCGGCAAACGCACCACTTTCGACGACTACCGCAAACAATCCCGAGGAGGCAAAGGCATCATCACCATGAAAAAAGCCGATAAGTGCGGCGACGTCATCGGTGCTCTCACGGTCACCGACAAAGACGAGATCATGCTGATCACAAATCAGGGCAAAATGGTTCGCACCCGCGTCGCCGAAATCCGCGAATGCGGACGCAACACCATGGGAGTAAAATTAATCAACCTCCCCAAAGGTGAACTCCTCCGGGCCATTGCTCCGGTCGTAACCAACGAAGCCGAAGACGAAGCCGCCGACGCCGAAGAAGAGAAGTAATACGTTATACAGAAAAAATAGAAGGGGTTT
>JBKEBM010000148.1:0-5176 GCA_047973165.1 Chthoniobacterales bacterium | reverse complement strand
GGGAGAGAGAATTTTTAGCTCAGTGCTTTGAGCCACTGTATCGCGGATTTGCATGAGCCGCGTGGCTGTTTCTTTTAGCGCGGGTTCGAAGCAGAATGAGAAGGGCGTCCGGAGCGAGGAGACTCAGGAGTTTTTTTATGAACTGGTCGCGGGAAGTTTCGTTGCTTTCGTAAAGAGTTTCTCCCAGAGCAAAGCTGCAGAGGACGGTGTCGAAGCTGGCGGTTGGACTTTGTTTAAAAAGTGTTATGACTCAGCTTTTCAGGGCCAGTTAAGGTAACACGCTCTAAATCAGCTAAGACGTGTCTTTTTTGCCCCCCCCGGGCCCGTTATTCGATTCGTCGAATTCAGATGCGCCTCGATTCATCGCTCTATTTTTGGCAACACACTTTGTTAAATACTTCGGAGTAGCTTTTCAGTAGTCTCCCAGTCGATGCAGGCGTCTGTGACGGAGACGCCGTATTTCAAACCTTCCCGATTTTTGGAGACGGCTTGTTTGTCAGCATGAATATGACTTTCGAGCATTGCTCCAACGATTTCCTTTCGCCCTGCATTTCGCTGCTTCAGAATACTCTCCCACACGATGACCTGGCGCTTGTAATCCTTATTTGAATTCGCATGGCTGCAATCGACAACTAAAGAAGACTGCACTCCACTTTTTTCGATTTGTTTAAGAATTTGGGTGATCTGTTCCGGTTCATAATTTGGGCCATTCCGTCCGCCACGCAAAACAATATGGGAATCAGGGTTTCCCATTGTTTTTACGATGCTGGTGAAACCATTCTGATCAATTCCCAGAAAACTGTGTGGCGATTGTGACGACTGCAGGGCATCCATCGCAGTCTGGACACTTCCATCGGTTCCGTTTTTAAAACCCACGGGCATGGAGAGACCGCTCGCCATTTCGCGGTGGGTTTGCGACTCCGTCGTTCTTGCTCCGACGGCGGCCCAACTGATCATATCCGCGATATACTGAGGAATAATCGGGTCCAGAAACTCGGTGCCCGTTGGTAGCCCCAGGTCCACAATATCAAGAAGCAGCTTACGTGCGATAGCGATCCCTTCAGCCATCTCACAAGAGTCATCCATGTGCGGATCGTTAATCAGACCTTTCCAGCCAACCGTTGTGCGTGGTTTTTCAAAATAAACCCGCATAATGACAAGGGCCTTATCCTTGATTTCCTCCGCTACAGCAGCCAGGCGCGAGGCATACTCGAGAGCGGCCCTGGTATCGTGAATTGAACAAGGTCCTGCAACAACAAGAAGCCGTTTGTCTTTACCCTCAATAATGTCCCGGGCAGCCTGGCGATGCCTTGAAACCTGTTCACATTGTCCGATATTTGCCGGAAACTGTTCCTTGATTTTTGCAGGTGAGACCAGCCTTACAATTTCACGAACACATTTGTTTTCAAGAGGGCCTGATGCATTAGCTGAGGCCGGAGCGGAATCGGATATCTCTGTCGATGTCATAATCTGAAAACCCCTCAGCATGCGTTATCTTTTGGACAATAACAATGAGGAATCCTGGATAATACTCATTTAGGGCCTGTTCAGGTAACTAAAAAAGATAAGGGCACACCCGAAAAGCAGCTTTCCGGGTGTGCCCTTAAAAGACACTTTGTAGTCGATTTGGAGTGTTACCTCAACGGGCACGCGCAAATTTGAGTAGTAGCCCTGACTCTGCCAATAGAAATACCTGCACTGCTTCGCAAACTTAATAAATTTCCTCTTGCGAAAACCGAGGGCCGGGCGCACTTATGTTGAGCGACGATGAAGCAGTTTATATATTTCCTGATGTTATCAGCCCTGGTAGCATTCGCAGCTTGTTCGACTTCACCGTCGAGCTCCTCTTCTGAGCGGACGGTGTATAGCCGCGCAACGCCCGTCTATATACCTCCGCCGGTCGCAGCGAATCCGAGCTATGCTTCCTCTCTGTGGCCGGCAAATGCTCCGTTGATCCATGCCGCGTCAGCGATTCTCATTGATGCCCGGACGGGACGAACGCTTTATCAAAAAAATGCTGACCAGCACCGCCAGGTAGCCAGCACGCAAAAGCTTCTCACGGGGCTGATCATCGCCGAACGCGAACCGCTGGATGAAAAAATCACAATCCAGTGGAGCGACACTCGAGTCGAGCCGACGAAGCTGGGACTGCGCTCGGGGGATCGTTACACGAGGCGGGAGCTTCTGGAGTCCATCATGGTAAAAAGCAGCAACGATGCTACGGCTGCACTGGCCCGGGAGCACGCGGGCAGTATTCCGGCTTTTGCTGCGGAGATGAATCGTGTGGCGGCATCTCTGGGTGCAAATGACTCGTATTTTGTGAATCCTCACGGCCTGCCGGGAGAGCAGTTTTCGACAGCCCGGGACATAGCACGTATTGCTTATCGTGCATATCGCAACCGTATATTACGTCAGATGATGATGAAGGAAACCGTCGTGTTTCGGCACAATAGCGGGCGTGTTTCCCGGCTCAAAGCAACTAACAAACTGCTGGCCCGATCACCCATTTATAACGGAATGAAAACGGGCAATACCAATGCCGCGGGGCGTTGTTTGGTGACGAGTGCTTCGGCGGGTGGACGCGATCTGATCCTTGTCCAGCTCGGCAGCAAGACAAAGTATATATTTGACGACGCAGAAAAAATGATTCGTTGGGGGCTTTCGAAATCGTAGTTTGTCGGTCGGGTGTGCCCTTTTTATCCTGGTATTATATTTTCCAGGTTGTCCACTGCCAGGCGGAGTGTTTTATCGGGGGCGATCTGCTGAGCCAGAGAGCGGGCTTGCTTTATCATCCCGGGCTGTTGGAAAATTTTTTCCAGGCCTTTTTTCAGATGCCTGAATGTGATTTGTGAGCGTTTGCCGATGACGGCGACTCCAAGGCGGACGAGACGCTGGGCATTATCGGGTTGGTCGTATCCGAAGGGGATGACCAGGGCTGGGATACCCGCGCGGAGGCCTTCAGCGCAGGAACCGATGCCGCCGTGGTGAACGACGGCTGCGGCCTTTTGTAAAACCAGAGAGAGTGGTGCATAGGGGATGCTCAAAATGTTTTTGTCGGGCGGTGAGTCCAGGGAATTTTCACCGGTCAGCAAAATGGCACGACGTCCGAGTGCCTGGCTGACTTTTTGGGCGAGTGAATAAAAATTTTGTGCCATGTGAACGGCTGTGGAGCCAAGCGTGAAGACGATAGGCGGGTCTCCGGCAGCCTGAAAACTCTGAATTTGCTGCTGCAGCTCAGGGGAGGCGGGTTGCTCAAAAAACGGAAAACCGACTTGTGCGATTTTTTTTGGCCAGTCTGTCTGAGGCGGCGCAAAGAAGTCAGGAAAAAAGGTCAGAACACAATCCGGAGAATATTTTCCCTCGAAAATCGGGCTTGGTCCGTTGGGGAAACCAAGTTCACGACGTAAATCGAAAAGCGGTTTTGCCCAGTGTGAGGTTACCTGACGACCAATTTGCAGGACGGTACGTTGCGGCCAGGTGCCGAGGCGGCGCAGCGGGTAGAGCCAGGGAGCAGGAGCCAGGACGCAGGGGTCTTCGACGGAAAGAAAGGAGCTTGGTGAGAGGATGGCATTGGCCCAGGGCAGGTTATTTGTGCGGGCGACGAGTGGTGCGATGTAGAGGAGTTCGCCCACGACGAAGATATCGGCCTGGCGGGTGCTCTCGCAAAGGTCCTGATAGGTTTCGCGAACAGCAGGGAAAATTTCGTCGCGAAAGAGGCGTTCGGGTCCGCGTCTGGAGTGGCCAAGGCGGGAAATTAATTTTGGGTTGGGCTCAAGTGCGGGGCGGAGCGGACAGCCTTCGAAGCCGAGTTTAGCGATGTAGTCCTGGAAAAAGGGGGAGGCTGCAATCCGGACTTCGTGTCCGCGTTCGCGACAGATTTTTGCAACGGCAAGTAATGGATGGAGGTCACCAAGGGAACCGATCGAGGCGAATACGATACGCATGATGGATGGAGGTGGTCAGGGAGAGTGGTGAGAGAGATCAATTCAGCGAAGGATCGTCCGGTGCTTCTGCCAGGAGTCTGAGAGCAGGAGCAACTTGGTTGTGTAAATCACGCCAGGCACGCTTTGAGTCCTGCATCTCAATCAGATCACGGCTGGGTGGCACGACAAACCACGCTTTTTGCTCCAGTTCTTTTTCGAGTTGTCCGGCACTCCAGCCGGAATGTCCGATAAAAAGTCGCAGTCCCTCAAGGCTGAGTTTGGAGATGTGCTCTGCATTTTCCGGCCAGGAAAAGGCCTGAAAGGCGACGGTTGCCGGGTCGTCGCGCCACTGCAGACTGGCAGCGATGATGCGGTCCTGATCGACCGGCCCTCCGTAATACACCGGTGCGTGGTCGATGGTCTCATCGCCTGACAGTGCCAGGTCGGCAAGCTGACCGAGAACAGGGCGATTGATTACAAAGCCCAGGGCACCGCTGCTGTCGCTGTGGTGCGAGAGAAACAGAATAGAGCGTCGAAAATTTGGGTCGGTCATTGCTGGTGTGGCTACCAGTAGCGATCCGGTGAGGTCGGAGCCGTCATTTTGAGAAAAGTCTGTCACAGGTGCAGAGTGTGATGCCTGGGGCGATTCTCCGCAAGGGAGGAAAAAATTAAAAAATTTGCCGGGGTAACTGTGGGGGCAGCGGCTCCATTCAGGAACTCCAGGGAGCCAGCAGATCAAAGTAGCCCCGGGCTGTGGCAACCGCATCTTCATCCGGTTCGGTGGGTGGCATGACGTTGAGCCATCCCGTGTAGCCGCTGTCCCGGAGATGATTCAGCAGAAGCGGGAAATCAATAGCACCTTTTTCCTGGGCTGGAATGTATTCCCACCATTGGTTGTTGTAGCCGCGTATCGATCCCTGTGATTCCGTGGGTTCGGTGCGACGGACGCTTTGGATGTTAATCAGTCCGATCCAGGGGAGAAGCTGGTTTGTGGCTTGTATCAGGTCTGTTTCTCCAGCCAGGACGAGGTGGGCCGGGTCGAAGAGCAGGGCGACCGATGGGTGGTCGACGGTTTGGATTGCTTCGACGCATCGCGAGGTGCTGTCGCAAAATGTGTTGATGTGGAGGTGCATCAGAATTCGCAGGTTCAGCGATTCGATGCGCTCGGCGAGTTCGCGCACTTTTAGTAAATCCTCTGGCTCTTTGACGGCGACCCGCATCATGTTTCCGCCGAGGGATGTGATGGTTTTTGC
>JBKEBM010000111.1:0-26105 GCA_047973165.1 Chthoniobacterales bacterium | reverse complement strand
CGAAACCAACGCTTCAAGCTAATCACTTATCGTATTGGAGACGATCACCGCAGCGAACTCTACGACCTCGAAAACGACCCCTGGGAAACCAACAACCTCGCAGAAAAAAAAGAACACGCCGCAACAAAAAAAGAACTCACCATCGCCCTGCACGACTGGCAAGTGCAAAATGGCGATTCACAGAAGGCGGAAAGCAACCCCGTCGGGGTAGCGAGAGAGAACCCGGTCGAATACCTGGGGTAGCTTTGCAACCCCTGGCTTTAGGGGATTGCCACGTTGTGACGTAAAAACCGACGCCTTTTTTCTTATACACATGAACTTTTCGGATGATCCGAAAAAAGAGGGGCCGCGAAGCTTTAATAGAGAAAGAAGGAAAGTGTTACGCAAACAACATGTTTGTAGTTAGAAAAATATCTCGACATGCGGTGAACGGATTGAATACCCTCACAGCTGCCGGTTTGTTTTGTGCCTTTTAAATAAAAGAGTCGCAAAGTTTACTGAGAAACTTAAAACTTTATTTCAAACCTCTCTTAGAATTATGAAAAAAAATCCCCTTCCCTTTACGAAAACAGTCCTTTCGTTAGGCTTGATTACGTTGTTTCTCGGTCTGGCGTCACTGGATGCTCAGGTTGTTATTTCCGGGCCTGGTTATAGTCAGAACTTTGATGATATAGGAACCAGTTTGCCGACTGGATGGACGGTACGTAACAATGCCACATCTTCAACATTAGGGACGAGTCTGAGCTTTAATACAGCAGAAACCACTTGGGGCACTACTACCGGTAATTTCAGGAATGTTGCATCGGCAACGGGTTTGAGTTCAGGATCGAGTAATACAGCTCAGGGTGACTCGACAGACAGGGCGCTGGGTGTTCGGCAATCGGGAAGTTTCGCCGACCCAGGTGCCAGCTTTAACTTTAATTTTTCGACAATCGGTGTGAATGTGGCAGCGATTTCGTTAGATATGATGATGCTGGATGTGGAAGGTCGTTCGACTGCATGGAGTATACAATACGGAACTGGTACTTCACCAACCTCCTGGACAACACTGGGAACCTATGCTGACCCTGGAACCTGGGGAACGACGCATTATTCTTTTAATAACTCAAATTTTGGAACAAGCTTGGATAATCTATCCAGTGTATGGTTTCGGGTTGCGGCTCTGACTGCTGCTACGGGAAGCGGAAGTCGAGACACTTTTGCGATTGATAACTTTTCTCTGTCGATTCCCGAGCCGGCATCTGCTGCTCTTCTTTTGACAGGTCTTGGAGCGGTGTTTGTTGCTCGCAAACGGCGCAAATAAGTTGCTGATTAGTATTTTTTAAGAAAGGCCGGGGTTCCCCCGGCCTTTTTTTTTAACTACGGAGTGCACCGAGTGCACAAAATGGATGGAGGTTTGGGCGGAATAAAAATATCGGATTCCTTTTACGTGTGAGGCAGAAATATTTTTTTCATTTCGTGAATTCCGTGCACTCCATGGTTAAAAATCCCCATGCAAACAGCGGACTTATCGGGACAAAAAAGACGAACCACAGAATGCACAAAATACACAGAGAAGACGCAGGTATGCTGAGGGGAATGAAAAACGGCAGATATTTTCAGGCGAGGGCCAGACAGATTTTTTTCATTCCACGTATTCGGCGCAATCCGTGGTTAAAAAATCCCCATGCAAAAAAGAAGAAGGAAAGCTCTTGATCCGAAAATTTTTTTTCTGTATTCCTACGTCTGCTTCCCAGAAGGTTTCCGACGGATATAACTCCGTTTGAAACATTTTTTTGAAGTTGTGAAATTTTTCACAAGGAGAGGTTGACAGTTGGATTTGATCGGATTATTTGATCTTCCACAACTTCCTTTTCCTTGCCTTAACCAATGCAAGTTCGACACGATTTTTTAACCATAACCAGCTCCTCATTTAGCGCACGTTTGCGCTTTGTTAATGCTGAATTGTCAGTGCTGACTTCGGCAAAAATTTCTCCCGGATTGTAATTTCATGGCTAATTTCTTCCCTAAATGGACCAACTGGCTGGCGCTAAAGCTTGTAGTTTGTAACGTGTTTATCAGCGTGGCTTTGATTGCCGGTATTTGGTATTACTTTACTCCCAAATATACGCGGGTTGGCTATCAGCCAGATCAGCCGGTGCCTTTTTCTCATGTGATCCATGTGGAGCAGCTTGGTCTGGATTGTCGTTACTGTCACAGCTATGTCGAGCTGGCGGCGCATTCAAATATTCCTACCACGGCGACGTGTATGGGCTGTCATGGTCCGGGTAAAGTGCAGTCAGACAATCCTAAGCTGGCCGCCGTACGAAAAAGTGCGGAGACGGGCGAGCCGGTGGACTGGGTGCAGATTCACAAGCTGCCGGACTATTCTTACTTTAACCACGCGGCTCATGTGAATCGTGGTGTGAGTTGTCAAAGCTGTCATGGCGATGTGAGTGCGATGGAGGTTGTCTATCAGCATGAACCACAGAGTATGTCGTGGTGTCTGGACTGCCACCGTGCGCCTGAAAATAAAATTCGCCCGCCGACGGAGGTCTTTAATATGAAATGGAAGCCTGTCGAAGGAGGTCCGACTCAACGTGAAATTGGTATGAAATTTAAAGAAGAGTGGGATATCAATCCCCCGACTACTTGCGGAGGTTGCCACCGATGAAAAACGTTATTTCCCATCCGCCTCGCGAGGAGCGTCCGAAGATGTGGCGTTCTTTGGCAGAACTGGAAAATTCACCCGAGTTTGAGGAGCATCTGCACCGCGAGTTTCCCGAGGGTGCCAGTCTTTATGAAGACAGCGGTCTGTCTCGTCGTGATTTTGTAAAGCTCATGGGTGCTTCGATGGCACTTGCCGGTGCGGGGCTTGCGGCTTGTCGGCGTCCGGAGGCGCATCTCGTGCCATTTACGGAGTCGGCAGAGTGGATGGTTCCCGGGAAGTTTCTTTATTACGCGACGAGCATTCCAACCCGTGTCGGGGCGATGCCGCTCGTGGCGACGACGGTGGACGGGCGTCCGACCAAGCTGGAGGGGAATCCTTTGCACCCATGCAGCCAGGGGGGCACAGATGGTTTTGCCCAGGCGTCGGTGCTGGACCTTTACGATCCTCATCGTGGTAAAAATATCATCGAGGCCGGCTTTAAAAAAGAGCGTAGGAATCTGGCAGCCTTTCTGGAGTTGATTCGTAAACGCTACACGGGCGACGGCAGGGGATTCGCCGTTTTGTCTGAGCGAAAAGACTCCCCCACGCGTGCTCGTCTGCGCGAGGAGATTGAGACAGCTTTCCCTGGTGTGATGTGGGCGGAATACGAGCCTCTGGGCGCAAATACGCAGGAAGAGGCGGCTAAAATTTCCTTTGGCAGCGGTGCAGACATCGCTCCGAAGCTCGAAGAAGCCGATGTCGTGCTGGCTGTCGGGAGTGATTTCTTAAATTGCGGCGAAGTGGGTGTTTCCTACGCACGCGGATTCAACGAGCGTCGTAATCCTGAAAAGACGGATCGTCCGATGAATCGTCTCTATGCGGTGGAAAATCAATTCAGCCTCACGGGCGGCATGGCGGATCACCGTCTGCGAGTCAAAGCGGGGCAGTTTACGGATTTTGTGCTGGCGATTGCCAAAGAGGTTGCATCCGGCACGGGCGACTCGGCTTTGAAATCGCTGCTTGCCTCGGCAAAGAGTGGCGGCGCCTCCTTCAATGAAGACTGGGTGCGCGAATGTGCGGCAGACCTCGTGGCTCATCGCGGCAAGGTCGCCGTTTTGACCGGTCCGCAGTTACCGCTGCAGGCCCAGCTTTTGGCTATTGGGATCAACCAGGCTCTGGGTGCCTTTGGCACGACTCTGGAGGTCCAGGAAACGGGCCGCAAGGAATCCGCATCGATTCAGGATCTGGTTGGAGCGATCGATAATAACCGGATCAATACGCTCTTCATCCTCGGAGGCAACCCGGTTTACAATGCTCCGGCGGAGCTTCAGTTCAGCCGTGCGATTTCAAAGGTCACCGACACGCTGATGTGGTCGATGTTTGAAAATGAGACGACAAAGCACATGCGCTGGTATATCCCGGCGGCGCACTACCTGGAGTCCTGGGAGGATTCCTTGACTTTCCGCGGAGTTTACACCGCCGTGCAGCCGATGATTCTCCCGCTTTGGAACGGGGTGCCTGAGTTCGATCTCCTCGGAATGCTTCTTGGAAAAAGCGAAGACGACCTGAAAGGCCCGGCGCAGGTAAAGCAGACCTTCACGAAAAAAACCGGCCTCAGCGGCGCAAATCTCGATAGCGCCTGGAACGAATTTTTAAAAATCGGCTTCCTCGAAAAAAGCAGCTATCCGACAAGCCGCGGAGCTTTCAAAGCCGCCGCAGCGGCATCTGCTCTCGCAAAGGCCGGCCCCGTCAGCTCCGAAGGGGACGAGCTGGTCTTTATCCAAAGCTCCAGCATGGACGATGGCCGCTACGCCAACAACTCCTGGCTGCAGGAAACTCCTGACTTTGCAACCAAATTGACCTGGGATAACGCCCTGCTCGTAAGCCCAAGCGACGCCAAAGCCCAGGGTCTCAAAGAAGGCAACCTCGTGGAAGTCTCCGCCGCAGGCGCTCAGATCACCGCAGGTGTGATGATCGCACCGGGGCATGCGAACGGCTCCTACTCGATCGCACTCGGCTACGGGCGCGAAATCGCGGACTCTCTGCTCGATAAAGTCGGCTTCAATGCCTACCCGCTTCGCACAACCAAGGGCTTTCAGTTTGTAAACAACGCCAAACTCAGCAAAACGGGAGAAGATTACGTCTTTGCAGCCACCCAACTGCACGCCAGTATGGAGGGCCGCGACCTCGCACGCGAGGGCACCCTTGATAAATTTAAAAAAGACCCCGCATTCGCTCAAAACCTCGGTGTGGACAGCCACCTGACCCCGCTTGTCAAAAAAGGCATTTCGCTCTACGACAACACCGTGCTGACCAGCCCCGAGCAGTGGGCAATGAGCATCGACCTGAATACCTGCACGGGTTGCAACGCCTGCCTGGTCGCCTGCCGTGCAGAAAATAACGTTCCGGTTGTCGGAAAAGATCAGGTGCGTCGTGGTCGCGACATGGCCTGGATTCGTATCGACCGCTGGTTTGCCGGAGAGGCCGAGGAGCCCGAGATGGTTCCCCAGGCGATCATGTGTCAGCACTGCGAAAATGCTCCCTGCGAGACGGTTTGCCCCGTAAATGCGACCGTCCACAGCGAAGACGGGCTGAATTTAATGGCCTACAACCGCTGTATCGGAACCCGTTACTGCGCAAACAACTGCCCGTGGAAAGTCCGTCGATTTAATTTCTTCGATTACAACCAGCGCCCGCTCGACAAGCTCTACTGGGGCCCGGCGGCGAAAAAAGGCATGGCCGACAGCCTCAAAATGGTAAAAAATCCCAACGTCACGGTCCGCATGCGTGGTGTCATGGAGAAATGCACCTTCTGTCTCCAGCGTATTGAAGAGGCAAAAATCGCACGCACGGTCAAAGCCGGTCCGACTGCGAAAAACAAAGTCCCGATAGGGCCGTTTCAGGTGGCTTGTCAGCAGGCCTGCCCGTCCGACTCCATCCTTTTCGGAAACGAAAACGATCCGAAAAGCGCAGTTGCAAAAGCGCGTAAAAGCGACCGCGGCTATACGATGTTTAACTACGTCAACGCCCGCTCCCGCGTTACCTATCTCGCACGAATTAAGAATCCAAACATGAAAATGCCTGGCGCAGACCGCGTCGGACGTATCAATACCGAACCCCACCACGGCAGCCACGATGAGCACGGAGAGGAGCACATCCCCTCCGGAGCCGATCACGGAGCACACGCTGGTGCGTAAAACAATTATTTAAATCCGCTCATGTCCGAAGCTACAGCGACAATCGAAAAATCAGGCCCCGCACAGTCGGGGGTTAGTGTCGAGCGACCACCCCTCGTCGAAAACAAACGCGAGACGGGCTGGATCAGTAATTACGTCAGCTCCATCGTCGAGGAAAAAACTCCGATTTGGTGGTGGATTGCGATCACCATAACCAGCTCCATGGCACTAATCTGCTTTTCCCTGCTGGGATACCTGATTGCGACCGGCGTCGGCGTCTGGGGAAATAACCACCCCGTCGGCTGGGCATGGGACATCACAAACTTTGTTTTCTGGATCGGTATCGGCCATGCGGGAACACTGATCTCGGCCATTCTCTTTTTGACACGCCAGAAATGGCGAACCTCGATCAACCGAGCGGCGGAGGCGATGACGCTTTTTGCCGTGGTCTGTGCGGGACTCTATCCGGCTCTCCACGTCGGGCGCGTGTGGATGGTTTGGTTCCTGGCACCGGTTCCAAATGCCAATGCGATCTGGCAAAACTTCCGCAGTCCGCTTCTCTGGGACGTTTTTGCGGTATCGACGTATTTCACCGTCTCGGTACTCTTCTGGTATACGGGGCTTATTCCCGATCTGGCAACTTTACGTGATCGGGCCAAAACAAAAATTCGCAAATTTGCCTATGGGATTCTCGCCCTCGGCTGGCGCGGCGGCAACCGCCAGTGGAAACATTACGAAATGGCTTACATGCTCCTGGCCGGCCTTTCGACACCGCTGGTTCTTTCTGTGCACTCCGTCGTTTCCTTTGACTTTGCGACTTCGGTGATTCCCGGCTGGCACACGACCATCTTCCCGCCTTACTTTGTGGCGGGTGCTATCTTTGGCGGATTCGCCATGGTGCTTACGATTTTGATTCCAGCCAAGGCCATTTACAAACCACTCGGCGACATGGTCACCGGACCGCACATTGATAAAATGTGTAAAATCATCCTGATGACGGGTTCGATCGTGGGCTACGCCTACCTGATGGAGCTTTTCATCGCATGGTATGGAGCGAACCCTTACGAACGTGCCGCCTTCTGGTATCGTGTTACGGGCGAGGGGGCAATGTGGTATTATATTCCGATGATGTTCTGCAACGTCGTGGCACCACAGGTCTTCTGGTTCAAATGGGCCCGCACCAATCTGCTCTTTGTCTGGATCGCCGTTCAGTTCCCGAATGCGGGTATGTGGTATGAGCGGTTTGTGATTATTGGAACGACTTTGCAGCATGACTTTATGCCCTCTGTCTGGCGCGTTTTCGATGCGACCTGGGTGGATGTCTGGACCTTTGTCGGGACCTTCGGCCTCTTTACCACTCTCTTTTTACTCTTCATGCGCTTTTTACCGATGATCTGTATGTTTGAAGTCAAGGCTGTGCTGCCTGAATCTGATCCTCACCACGGAGGTAACCACAAATGATTGCGACTGCCGGAGATACTAACGAGCCGATTCACGGAATGATCGCGCAGTTTGACAACGCGACGGAGCTTTTCCACGCGGCTGAAAAAGTTCGCGATGCGGGTTACAAACGCTGGGATACTTTTTCACCGTTTCCGATTCACGGAATGAATGAAGCAATGGGGATCGGCAAGTCGTGGCTGAGCGGACTTGTTTTTCTCGGAGGCCTCTCCGGATTTACGATTGGTGTTTGTTTGCAGTTTTACACATCTGTCATCGAATACCCGCTCGTCGTCGCCGGAAAGCCGGTAAATTTTTTCACCGTCCCGGCATTTTTCCCGGTCATGTTTGAGCTTACGATTTTGCTTTCGGCCTTCACGGCAGTTTTCGGGATGATTGCGCTAAATGGCCTTCCGCGTTACAACCACCCGCTCTTTAACTGGGACCGTTTTGCAGATGTTTCCGCGGACGGCTTCTTTATCAATATCGAATCGACCGATCCGCTTTTCTCCGAGCAGCGTGTTCAGGAACTCCTGGAGTCTGTGGGTGGAAAACACTTAACCCTTGTCCACGGAGATTGATGCTATGTTAAAATATTTTTTCCTTCTCCTGACTTTGTCGATCATTGCGGTCGTAAGTATCGCTGGTTTTCGCGGGCAGCATTTTAAACGTCCTCCGATTGAAATTTTTCCCGACATGGACTGGCAGCCGAAAGTAAAAGCTCAGGCACCATCTGATTTCTTTGCGGACGGTCGCGGAAACCGCGCACCGGTCGAGGGAACCGTTCCGCTCGGCTACTCCAGCCCGCTGAAGGACCCCGTCACGGGCGAGGTGGTCACGGACGACAGCCCTTATTATAATATCAAATTCACTGCCTCCGACGATTATGTAAATACGGGTAAACTCGGCGACCAGTGGGGCACGGGGATTCCGGTGAAAGTGGACCGGGCCTTCATGGCTCGAGGCAAGCAGCGATATGAAATCAGTTGCCGTATGTGCCACGGAGCCGTCGCTGATGGCAAAGGCGTCGTAAAAGAATACGGCTATGCAACCATCGCTGACCTCCAGGCCAGTCGGATCCGCGACATGGCAGACGGAGAAATTTTTAATACCATTACCCACGGCAAAAGCACCATGTCGGGTTACGGCGCCAACATTCAGGTGCCGGATCGCTGGGCGATTATTGCCTACCTGCGGGCTTTACAGCTTGCACAGGGAGCAACAACCGCCGACGTGCCTGCCGAAGATTTGGCTGAACTCAACGCGCAACCCGCTAACTAAGAATTTATTTTTTGACCAATTGCTATGAGCGACCACGGACCTCAGGAAATTAAACCGGAATACTTCGATTATAAGCACGTCGGAGGACGCCTTCTTGGCGTTGGCGTGCTGGCTGTTCTCAGTCTGCTGGGCTGCCTGATCTGGGGGTATTTTGACAGTGAACAGTTTGCCTTTTCCTACCTTTTTGCCTTCTATTACTTTTTGACCATCTGCATGGGTGGCCTCTTCTGGATCATTGTCCACCACGGTTTCGACTGCGAATGGAGCGTGGTGGTGCGGCGGCAGTTGGAAAATATGGCCAGCCTCCTGCCGGTGATGGCGGTGCTCTTTATCCCCTTGATTTTTGTTGCTCCGACCCTGTGGCACTGGATGGTCGTGCCGGCAGGGGCAGACGCCGTTTTGGATGAAAAAGCGGCTTATCTGAACAAGCCTTTCTTCTGGATTCGTGCCGTTGCTTACTTCGCTTTCTTTACCCTGGCGGCCTATTTGTTTAAACGGTTTTCTTTGAAACAGGATATCGACGGAGATGCCAAATACACGGTCTTCAACCGCCGCGTCACCATGCCGGGAGCCATCTTCTTTGCCGTCGCACTGACCTTTTCCGCCATCGACTGGCTGATGGGCCTCGACTACCACTGGTTCTCAACGATGTGGGGGGTTTACATTTTTGCCGGAACGGCTTTGAGCTCGATGTGCGTGCTCGTCCTGGTTATTACCATGCTGCAAAAAGTCGGCTATTTGAAAAAAATCGTCACCGTGGAGCACTACCACATCATGGGTAAGCTGATGCTGGCCTTCACGGTCTTCTGGGCTTACATCAGCTTCAGTCAATACATGCTGATCTGGTATGCAAACATTCCGGAAGAGACGGTTTACTTCCTGCGTCGTAACACCGAGGACTGGAATCTGCTGAATATCATCCTCGTGATCGGCCACTTCTGGATTCCCTTTGTGCTACTGCTGCCACAGGCCACAAAACGAAACCCGCGTATCCTTTGTGCGATTGCTATCTGGATTTTGGTGATGCACCTGCTCGATATGTATATCATCGTGCTGCCCGTTCTTCATCAGTCAAATGTCCACCCAAGCTGGCTCGATTTACTTTGTGTCATAGCGATTGCTTCGACGCTGATAGCTGTCTTCCTGAAGCGCCTGGGTGATACGCCCCTCTCACCGGTTAAAGACCCTCGTTTGCAGGAATCCATCCGTTTGCTGAACTAAACTCATGAGCCAAACTTCTTCTACATCAGGTCCCAAAAGCACATGGTCGTTGATCTTCTATGTCGTTCTCGCCTTTATCATGATCCTGCTTTTCTGGATGGGAGCAAAGTGGCTTGCATCCGGATCAGACCTCGATGCGAGCGAGGAAGCACTGCGTCGCACCACCCGTCTCGAAACTCTCGATAAAATTCGAAAAGAAGAAGCTGCCAAGGCGGATTCTTACGCATGGATCGACCGCGAAAAAGGTAAAGTGCAGATTCCCGTGGAGCGTGCGATGGAACTGACAGTAGCCGAAATGGCTGCTCAGGGAACAAAGGTGCAGGCCGCCTACCCGGTCGGCGGAATGCCCGGTGCCGCTCCGGCTCCAACCCCGGAGGCCACGCCAGCCCCTGCTGAAACACCAGCCGAAGCGACAGCGGAAGCCACTCCAGCCCCGGCAGAAACAGCCCCCGAGGCTGCTCCGGCAGAAACTTCTCAGGAGGCAAGTGAGCAATGATTATTTTATACTTTTTAGTTTTTGCCGGAATTTTCGTTCTCAGCGGCAGTGCCTTGATAGCCTTCTACTGGGCGGTCAAAGACGGCCAGTTTATCAATCTCCGCGAAGCCTCAAATGTCATTTTTGACCAGGATGAGCCTGTGGGTCTGACCACAGATCGCTTTCCGGATCATCAGAAAAGAAACAGGAAATCATGAGTTCAAGTTTGTTGTCATCTATTAATCCCTCGACGAGTCAGTCCATGGTGGACAAGGCTGAACGGGCCGAAATTGACGCCTCTGCAAAGTGGCCCGTGCTGCTCTTTTTCGGATCGGCAGTTCTCTGGCTGATCGTCGGCTCTCTGCTTGGCCTGGTTGCGGCCATCAAAATGAATTACCCCGAGTTTCTCTCATCAGCTTCCTGGCTGACCTTTGGGCGGATTCGTCCGGCTCATCTGAATCTGGTGGCTTACGGCTGGGCAGCTCCTGTCGGAATCGGTGTCGGGCTTTGGCTCATGGCCCGGCTTTGCCGCGTCCGTTTCATGCACCAGCCCCTGATTATCTCGGCGGCTATCATCTGGAACATCGGTATCATTGTCGGCACGATTGCCATCCTGGCCGGAGACAGCCGCGGCATTGAGTGGCTGGAGTTTCCGGGTTACGTCTCACCGATTTTATTTATCTCGTATGCGCTGATCGGGATATGGAGCATCATCATGTTCCGCTTCCGTCATCCCGGCCATGTTTATGTCTCGCAATGGTATTTGCTGGCGGCCTTTTTGTGGTTCCCGTGGCTTTACGGAACTGCGCAGGTGCTGCTTGTCTGGCAACCTGTCCAGGGTTCTGCACAGGGTGCGATCAACTGGTGGTTCGGCCACAACGTTCTCGGACTTTGGTTCACACCGATCGCACTGGCCTCGGCCTACTACATGATTCCAAAAGTCATCGGCAGACCGATTCACTCCTACTACCTGAGTATCCTCGGCTTCTGGGCACTGGCTTTCTTTTATAGCTGGAATGGCTTGCACCACGTCATCGGTGGTCCGTTTCCCTCCTGGCTCATCAGTGCCAGTGTGGTTGCGAGTATGATGATGTTTGTGCCGGTCATCACCGTGGCGATTAACCACCACTCCACCATGCGGGGCAGCTTTGATGCTCTGAAATGGAGTCCGACTTTGCGTTTCACGGTCTTTGGTTCCTTCATGTATACGATCGTGAGTTTCCAGGGCAGCCTGATGGCGGTGCCGCAACTGAACGCACTTTTCCACTTCACGGACTACACGATCGGCCACTCACATCTCGGCATGTATAGCTTTTTCTCGATGGTGATGTTTGGTGCGATGTATTACATTGTGCCGCGTCTTGTCGATTGGGAATGGCCCTCGGCCAGCCTCATTCGCTGGCACTTCTGGCTGTCGGCCATCGGAATAACCATCATGGTCGCTGCACTCACCATCGGAGGTGTCCTCCAGGGGTTTGGCCTCAACGACCCGCAGGTCACCTTCAACTCCATCATCGAATTTTCCTGGATTTGGAGAGCGATTCGCTCCCTCTCAGGCTTTGCGCTGTTGCTGGCTCATATCCTGTTTGCCATTTCCTTCACGCTGATGGTTCTGAAGGTGGGACAAAAAACTTCTCGTCCGACCTACTTCACCGATTCTAAAAATAACCAATCAAAAGCTGCTGCCGTATGAATAAAATGCCGCTACTTTTCATCGGGATATTCGCCACCTTTGCCAGTTCCTGGCTTGGGCTGGTGGCCTACCCGACCATCAAGCTCGGTCATCTCCTGCCCTACACGAACGAAGAGACAGGGGAAATTTACCCCAAACCAATGTCGGGTTTCGCTATTGCCGGACAGCGGGTTTACGGCACAGCGGGTTGTGTTTACTGCCACTCGCAGCAGGTTCGCCAGGCTTACATCACCACGGCGGATATTCGTCGCGGCTGGGGGAGTCGCTCGACGGTTGCCCGCGATTACATGCGCGACCAACCCGTTTATCTCGGAACGATGCGCACCGGTCCCGACCTGACCAATGTCGGTAAACGCTGGCCCGATCCCGCCTGGCACCATCGGCATCTTTACGAACCCGCCGAGGTCGTGCCCGGGTCTATCATGCCGCCTTACCGCTATCTTTATATCAAGCAAAAAATCCAGGGCCAGCCCTCGCCCGACGCGCTTGAGCTGACTGGCAAATACGCTCCGGAGGAGGGTTACGAAGTTGTGCCGACGGACGATGCAAAGGCACTGGTGGAGTATCTCATTTCTCTGAACCGGGAATACCCGCTGCCCGAGGCACCGGAACCTCAACTCGAAGACTGATCTAAGAGGAATTTAACGAAGTGAACGATTCAAACGACAAACCTGACCAGGAGAACTTCCGCGAGGCGGAGCTCGAAAGCAATATCGATGTCCAGCAGATTCACGATGCGATCATTCGCGAACGCGATGATCCACGGGATGGCTACGAGCCTGTTTCCATCTGGCTCGTCGTCCTTGCAATGGCCATCATGCTCGGGGGCGGAATTTACATAGGAACCCACAGTGGTGGCTTCAGTTCGGAAGTTTTTGATCCCTCTCACGTCTCCTGGACGGGTGGAGGTGCCGCTGTTGAAAAGGGAGCACCCGATCCGATGGTGTTGGGTAAGCGTGTTTTTACACAAAACTGTCTGGTCTGCCACCAGGCCACCGGCCAGGGCGTGCCCGGCGCATTCCCCCCACTTGTGGATAGTGAATGGGTGCTCGCTAATGGCGGCTGGCACGGCGATAACCACGCGGTCGCAGTCGTGCTAAACGGACTAAGCGGTCCGATCACTGTAAAGGGAGCTTCCTACAACAATGCAATGACTCCGTGGAAAGACGTGCTGAACGACCAGGAGATCGCCGCGGTTCTGACCTACGTGCGTAACGAATGGGGCAACGAAGCTGCACCGATCACACCGGAGTTTGTCGCCAGCGTGCGCGAGGAAACTGCTGACCGCTCGGAACCCTGGACGGAGGCCGATCTGAAGGCCGTCAAACCAGTTGCCGTCTCCGAAGTCCCGACAGCCTCAGATTCCGGTGGAGGAGCCTCCTCCGGCGATGCGATTTCTCCCGAGACGATTGCTCTCGGCAAGCGCCTCTTCTCACAAAACTGCGTGGTTTGTCACCAGGCAAACGGAGAGGGACTCCCCGGTGCCTTCCCATCGCTCGTCGGCAGTGAATGGGTAAGTACCGGCCAGGACTGGCATGGCGATAACCACTTGGTCAAAGTCGTTTTAAACGGAATGTTCGGCCCCGTCACCGTGAAGGGTGAGACTTTCAACAGTGCAATGACGCCGTGGAAAGACCTCCTCGACGACAAACAGATCGCAGCCATCCTGACCTACGTTCGCAACGAATGGGGGAATAAAGCACCCGCGATCACACCCGAATTTGTGGCAGAAGTTCGCGCACGTAATGGTGACCGCTCCGACCCATGGACCGAACCCGATCTTAAAGCCATACAAGGCACCTTAATTTCCGGCGAAACTGTATCCGCACCCGAAGCAGGAGCTGCCGAGGGTGGAGAGACGCCAGCTGCCGAATAAAAATACGCCCCCCGCACAAAAAGTATCCCCCGCTAACCAAACAAAACTCTACCTAAAAATTTTTCGTAATGAATCCCCACAGGGGATGTTTTAACCCTTATTTGTATTTTATGACTTTTATCAAAAAATATATACCCGCCCTGATTCTCTTCCTGGGGCTCATTCTTCCCTGCGTGACTTACGGAGAAACTCGCGTGAGTAACCTCTACGGCTCCGTGCCAAATGCCACGGTAGGCGGCAAGGAGGTGGACTTGATTTACAACGTTATTTTTTACCTGACGACGGTTGTTTTCGTCCTCGTCAATGCGGTGTTCATCTACTACCTCGTTCGCTATCGTCGCCGTCCGGGTGTAAAGGCGCACTACTCACACGGTAGCAATTCGCTGGAGCTTTTCTGGACGACGATTCCCGCCATCATTTTTATCGTTCTCGCCTTTTGGAGTAACCGCGTGTGGTTTGATCTCCACCGCACTCCACCGGAGGATTCGCTGCGCATCGATATCGTGAGCTATCAGTTCGGCTGGGACATGCGCTACCCTGGAAAAGACATGGTGCTTGGAAATGCAACAGCCATGGGCTTCACGCCGGACAATCGCTTCGGTGTCGATAAAGACGACGCAGCGGGAAATGACGACTTTGTCACGACCGAGTTGGTGATTCCGGCAAATCGTCCGGTCCACGTTTACCTGCGTTCGCGGGATGTGATCCACTCTTTTTATGTTCCCGAGTTTCGGGTTTATCAGGATGCCGTGCCGGGGCGTACGATTGGCTGGGTGTGGTTTGAGGTCATGCATCCGGGAAATTTTGAGCTTGCCTGCAGTCAGCTTTGCGGAACGGGTCACTATAATATGAAGGCTCCCATCAAGGTGCTGCCGCCCGAGGAATTTGATAAATGGTATGCAGAGAAAAGCCAGGCTGCCCTCGATAAGGCCGCCTCTGCAAAATCTGAAACAGAGAAATCAGAAAACGCTGATACAGCGCAAAAAAGCGAATCCGCTCCTGCCGCCCAAGGCTAAGCATTTAAAAAAAATAAAAAATCAACCGACTAAATTCAGAAGAAGTCCTCAACGAAATATAAAGTCATGAGTGCTATTACCGCAAACGCAGCCGACCACGGCCACGATCACAGTCATCACGAGCCAAACTGGTTCAACAAATACATCTGGACCTACGATCATAAAATGATCGGTCTCCAGTATCTATGGACGGCTCTCTTTTTTCTCTTCATTGGAGGCGGGCTGGCTCTTGGAGTTCGTTACCAGCTTGCTTATCCGGGCGAAGTGATTCCCCTTATCGGACAATTCCTGCCCAGCAATGTTGCCGTAGACGGCGCCTTTATCCCCGGCGGCTACAACATGATGGTCACCATGCACGCGACAGTGATGGTTTTTCTCGTGGTGATGCCGCTTCTCATCGGTGCTTTCGGAAACTTCTTGATTCCTCTGCAAATCGGTGCGGGCGATATGGCATTCCCGCTTCTTAACGAGCTGAGCTACTGGCTTTATCTGCTCTCCGGTGCCATTCTGATGTCTTCCTTTTTTGTGGAAGGAGGTGCAGCGGCTTCCGGCTGGACGGCCTACGCGCCGCTCAGTGCGGTGGCAGCTTACAACCATACCCCGATGGGGCAAAGCCTCTGGTGTGTGGGTATTTTTGTAAACGGCCTTTCCTCCATTGCGGGTGCTTGTAACTACATCACAACCGTCATCACCATGCGTGCTCCCGGGATGCGAATGTTCCGCATGCCGCTAACGGTTTGGTCGCTTTTCATCACGGCGATTCTCTTGCTCTTTGCCGTTCCCGTTCTCTCGGCAGCAGGTGCCCTTCTTTTTGCTGACCTGAATTTCGGCACACACTTCTTCCGTCCCGAGGGTGGTGGACAGCCCCTGCTTTGGCAGCACTTGTTTTGGTTTTTCGGTCATCCCGAGGTTTACATTATGATCCTGCCGGCGATGGGATTTGTCTCGGAGATTTTGTCTGTCTTTTCCCGAAAGCCCATCTTTGGTTACAAGGCGATGGTCTATGCCATGATGGCTATCGGCTTCCTCGGGTTCATCGTCTGGGGTCACCACATGTTTGTCAGTGGTATGAACCTGACTCTCAGTGCAACTTTTTCAGTGGCTACGATGGTGATCGCAGTGCCCTCTGCGATTAAAACCTTTAACTGGTTGGGCACGCTCTGGCGCGGCTCCATCGAGTTCACAACGCCGATGCTTTTTTCACTCGGCTTTATCTCGATGTTTGTGATCGGCGGCCTGAGCGGAATCTACATGGCATCGACTCCGGTGGACCTCTTCATTCACCACACCTATTACATTGTCGCTCACATCCACTACGTGCTTTTCGGCGGTAGTATCTTTGCGATTTTTGGCTCCATTTATTTTTGGTTCCCGAAAATGTTTGGGGTGATGCTCAATGAGACACTCGGCAAGATTCACTTCGTGCTGACACTGGTTTTCTTTAACATCACCTTTTTCCCAATGCACAATCTGGGGCTGGGCGGGATGATGCGCCGTATTGCCGACCCCAAGGTTTATGAGCATCTCCAGCAGTTGCAGCCCCTGAATATCCTCGCTACATGGGGTGCCTTTGGCCTTGGGCTTTCCGTATTTGTTTTCCTTTGGAATATCTTTATCTCTCTGAAAAACGGTAAAAAAGCTCCCGATAACCCCTGGCATGCCAACACGCTGGAGTGGACGATCCCATCGCCTCCGGGCCACGGCAACTTCCCTGTGACGCCTGTCGTTTATCACGGTGCTTATGAATACAGCGTGCCGGGTATGGACAAAGACTTCCTCATGCAAACCGAGAAAGTACCCGACGGAGTCAAACTGGACATTCATTAACGGCTGAAAACAATGACGGAGGGCGACAACATCCATGCCTGGACAGGCCAGCGATTCGGTGTCTGTGCTTTGCTTGCCTTCACGACCGTGCTGGTTCTCGTTCTCATCTGCAGCGGTGGGCTTGTGACTTCGCATGGTGCGGGAATGACCGTTCCCGACTGGCCGACCTCCTACGGATACAATATGTTTCTCTTCCCGGTTTCCCGTTGGGTTGGAGGGATTTTTTATGAGCATACGCACCGTCTGCTTGCATCGATAGTTGGTTTTCTCACGATGGTTTCTGCGATTTGGCTGGTCATTATCGAACCTCGACGCTGGGTGAAAATTCTTGCCGTAACGGCTTTCGTGGCCGTTGTCATCCAGGGCTTACTTGGTGGTTTCCGCGTTACGCTTTACATGGATGAGATCGGGATTTTCCATGCCATGCTGGCTCAGACATTTCTTTCCACGATGGTTATTTTGACTGTTGTGACGTCGCGTTCGTTTGTGGAGGGACGTTTTGTTTCAGGTATTAAACAATCTCCCTTACGCTGGTTTGCGGCTGTGTTGGTCGCCCTGATCTTTTTTCAGCTTGGGCTTGCGGCGACGATGCGGCACGAGCACACCGACCTGTCGATAAGGGATTTCCCGCTGGCATATGGAAAAATCTGGCCGGATACGAGTGCAGTGGCTGTCGAAAAAATCAATGTCGAGCGAGCAGAGGAGGGGCTGCCAGCTACCTCGGGAGTGCAGATTTTACTGCAAATGTTTCATCGTATCGTGGCTGTTTTTATTTTGGCGGGAGTTGCTGCTTTTGCCTGGCTGGCTGCGAGTCGTCTCGATCCGTTGTCGCGAAAGCTTGCCTTTGCCTGGGTGCTTATTGTTTTTTTGCAATTTGGATTTGGAGCCTGGACGGTTTGGTCGGGTAAGGCTGCGGATGTGACGACGGTGCATGTTTTTCTCGGTGCGACTTGTCTTTTTCTTGGTGTGTTGCTGACTTTTCGCCTGTTTTGTGGAAGGCTCTGCACTGTTCAATCTTTAAATCCGCACTCCACACCTGAGATGGAGCTGGCTGCAAAACTTTCTGCATGAAAACGACCGAAACAAATTCCGTTGTAAAAACTGACTCCCTTGCCGGCGATATTTCTCAGTTGGTGAAAGCGCGTCTGTCGTTCCTTGTTCTCATTACGACTTTGATTGGTTTTCTGATCGGTTGGCAGGGGCCGATGGACTACTTTATTCTTGCCGCAACCGTCCTGGGAACGGCTCTGAGTGCTGCAGGTGCGGCTGCACTTAATCAATGGCTGGAGCGCAATTTCGATACTCGAATGCTTCGCACGCAGGACCGCCCCTTGCCCGCCGGGCGTATGCATCCGACAGATGCGCTTCTGATGGGCTGTGCTTTGTCTGTCTCTGGTGTCGCTGCGCTGGCCTTGTTTTCAGATACACTGGCGGCACTGCTCTCGGCGATTACCATTGCGACTTACGTGCTTGTTTACACTCCGCTCAAGCGTGTGACGACTTTGAATACCCTCGTCGGTGCGGTCCCCGGCGCACTGCCGCCACTCATCGGCTGGGTGGCTGCAACCGGAAAAATCGACCTGGGCGGTGTGCTGCTCTTTGCGATTCTGTGGTTCTGGCAGATGCCTCACTTTCTGGCGATCGCATGGATGTATCGCGACGACTATCGCAATGCGGGATTTGTAATGCTCTCGGGAAATGACCCGAGCGGACACATTACGGCCCGGCAGGCACTTATTTACAGCGTTTACCTGACAGTTGTATCGCTCCTGCCAGGCTTTTTGGGTCTGCTTTCTTTTTGGTCCGTGTATGCCTGCCTTGCGCTTGGGATTGCTTTCAGCTACCTCGCCTGGAAGTTTCTTCGCAAGCCCTGCCAGGCCAGTGCCCGGTTGCTGTTTTTTGCTTCCATTGTTTATTTGCCACTGCTTTTAGCCGCGCTGCTTGCAGCAAAAAATTAAAAATTTCCTCACTCTGAAAACCACTCTTTTTAACTCCGATGCAAAGCCGCAACAAAAAAAGATTAATCCTCGCGTCTCTTTTGATTTTTGCATTGGCGGTGATGTGCATCATTGTCATGCTCATGATCCTTCGCGGACCGGCCACCGTTCAGTAATTTCGTAAATTTTTTAAAAAATAACCCCAACCTTTTACCCAACACCACCATGACCACAGCAGCTATTGATAATTCTCACCCCGGGTCGCAGGGCGCCTCCTATGCCAGCATTGCTAAATTCGGAATGATCGTTTTCCTTCTTTCCGAGGCAATGCTCTTCGGCGGCCTGATCGCAGCTTACATTGTTTTGCGTGTCGCCCATCCCTCCGATTGGCCGCCCTCCGATGTCGTCAACATCCAGCTCGCTTCACTGAATCCCGCCAAATGGACTCAGATGAACTGGGTCATGATCGTAAACTCCATCATCCTGATTAGCAGCAGCTTTACTTTTCATATGGCGGAAAATGCAATTAAGAAAAAAGGTAAGCTTGGCATTCTCCCGCTCGTTGTGACCTTCGTTCTCGGCGCGATCTTCCTCAGCATCCAGGGCTGGGAATGGGCCCATCTGCACCACGAAGGACTTTGGTTCAACACGGGTGGCATCTACGGCAGCTCCTTTTTCGTCACCACCGGTTTTCACGGTGCACACGTTCTCATCGGTCTCCTGTTGATTTTGTGGGTGATCCTGAGGCAGACGTTTTTACACTGCTACCGTCCGGGCAAAACGGTATCTCTGGATAATGTCGGCCTCTACTGGCATTTCGTGGATATCGTCTGGATCGTTGTTTATATCAGCTTTTACGTTATTTAATTCATGGGCGACTCCGACAGCGGACCGGCCTCTCCTGAAGAGGAAAAAGTAATCAACTCATCCGATACGCGCCCGCCTCGCCGCATGTCGGGCATCGCTTGGGTGGCGATTTTTATCGGCATCACCACACTTTTTGTAATCACCTGGTCGCAGTTCAAAAATGCGGGCAAAGGAAAAAAAGTTGAGCTTCCGGAAATGGGTGTCGTCCCCGAATTTTCCTTCACCGACGAGAAAGGCGAGACCATTACAAAAGACTCTCTGCTCGGCTCGGTATGGGTGGCCAATTTTATTTTTACCCGCTGTCCTGGTCCCTGTCCGATGCTGACCAGTCGTATGTTGGAGATTCAGGAAAACCTTGGAAAAATCAAGGATAAGCGAGTGAGGCTTGTCTCCTTCACAGTCGATCCCGAACACGATACGCCCGAGGTTTTGTCGAGGTATGCAAAAGATGTCCACGCCGATCCCGAGCGCTGGAGTTTCGTAACGGCAGGAACCAAAGCCGCTACCGAAAACTTTGTAATCAAGGGAATGTTGCAGCCTTTGCAGGACGATCCCAACGGTGTCCCCGAGCATACCACACGCTTTGTCATCGTGGACTCGAAGGGGAAATTTCGCGCTTTTCACGATGGTAGTCACGAGGAAGTGATCTCCAAAGTCCTGATGGATATCGGTGCTTTGATGCGCGAAACCAAGGGAGATTTAATAAGAAAAAAACTGGCTGAGCAGGGCAAAGAAAAGGCTGTTCAACCCACCGCTCCTGTGAGCAATAATTAGTGAAAGGAAACTTCAAATGATAAGGAAATTTTTAAGTCTGTTGATTGCCCTGTTTTTGACATCGGCTCCCGCTGCGCTTGCCTGTGTCGGCTGTCGACAGCCCGGACAGACGATGGGAGACGACCCTCAGATCGTTCTTCAGGCTGGAATGGGATTTTCCTGGAGCGTTATTTTTATGCTCGTTTTTGTGTTGTCGATCCTCACCTTTTTCTCTGCTTACACGGTGAGATTTTGTGCTCGTATCGACAAACAAAAATCGGAAAAGCAGGGCTTGTAGCTCGGCAGGGGGGCTTGCAGAAGCTAGAGTTTTTCTATGAATATGGCTGCCATTGCTGATCGTCGGGATGAGCCGACCATATCTCACGCAGATTTTATTAAAAAATTAAAGGCTGATAGAGTCTTATCGGCTTTTATATGAAGCGTTTGATAATGTGATTCTGATAGAGGTGATTTGCATTGGACTCAGGAAGGATATCTATAGATAGAAAATTTATCTAATGACTGTTGCTGACTTACCTACTTTGAATGCCTGTCTGAACGGGATTGCTATTTGCTTTTTGACTGTCGGTTTTATCGCGATCAAAACGCATCACAAAAAACTTCACGGCTGGTGTATGGGGTCTGCCTTTGTTGTTTCGGCTGTTTTTTTGGTCACCTATGTTTTGCATAAGTATCTTGTCGCCGGGGTGCATACGCCCTTTGGAGGGGAGGGGGGAGTGCGGGTATTTTATCTGCTGATGCTGGCTTCACATATTATTTTGGCAATGGTCATTTTGCCGCTTATTTTGGTGACAATTTCCAAAGTGGCTCGTCGGGACTTTGCGGGGCATCGTCGCTGGGCACGGGTTACTTTTCCTATCTGGTATTATGTTTCGATCACCGGAGTTCTTGTTTACTTTATGTTGTATCGGTGGTTTCCTGTGAGTTGATTTTGAGATGAGTGATTCTGTTTCTGATAAAAAATTACCACCTGGTATCCAAAATCCCGGAACTTTGGATGCACTGACGATTGATGCGCACTCTGGTCGGGTTGTTGTTGCGATGTTCGAGGTTCGCCCGTGGAATCTGGGGGATATGCAGCTTTATCAGTTGCAGGAAAAACTAAATGCTTATGCGTCCTTCATTCTGGATGGTGAAATGCACCAGGCTTATCCGCAGACGGTGGACAGGCCGGTGGAGATACAGCTTCGCAGTATTTATGAACCCAGCGATGAAGCCCTTTTGCTGCTGGAGCAGGTGCGGGAGCAGTTGAGCTTTCAGGATATTGCCCTGGAGGCTGTAAAAATCGACGAACAAATGGCCGAGGCCCAGGCCGACGCCGAGGCCCAGAATCCGCAGATGCATAATGCAAATGGCGGGGGCTGCTGCCAGGGAAACGGAAGCAACGGGAGTAGTTGCTGCCAGAGCTAAGTTTCTCAGTCCTCGTCGTAGCTCAGGATGGAATAAACCGGTGCGGCGGTCAGTTTTTTACGACCTCCTAGCGGAGTCAGCTCGATCAGAAACTGGGACTCCAGGACATCTCCTCCGACGGATTTGATGAGCTGCACGGCGGCATTGGCGGTGCCGCCCGTAGCCAGAAGATCGTCGATGAGGACGACGCGGTCTCCCTCGCAAAAAGCGTCGGTGTGAATCTCTATTTCCGCTTCACCGTATTCGAGAGCATAGGCTTGTGATTTTGTTGTGAAGGGGAGTTTTCCCTTTTTGCGCACGGGGACAAAGCCGAGGCCGAGTTCGTAGGCGACAGTCGCTGCGAAGAAAAATCCGCGTGCGTCGATTCCCGCAATTTTACTGGCCTGGAGTTTTTTGCAGCGCTCGACAAAGTGGTTGATTGCGATGCGAAAAAGTTTCGGGTCGAGAAGAATGGGGGTGATGTCTTTAAATAAAATCCCGGGCTTGGGAAAGTCATGGATATTGCGGATGCCGTCGTAGAGTTTCTGAGTGTCTTCGGGAGTCATGTGGTGAAATTTTTATCTGCGGGTGCCAGCAAAAACGATTCCGACAGCGCGGGCGGCCTCAAGGACCTGGTCGTCGGACTTTATTCGGCGGGTGCGGTGAACCGCATCTGCGAGCGGAACGGATGTGATCTGATCGTTTTGGTAGCTTACCATACTACCAAATTTTTTTTCTTTGATTAGTTGAGCGGCTCTTACTCCGAAGCGGATTCCGAGGTTGCGATCAAACATGGTGGGTGGCCCGCCGCGCTGGAGATGCCCAAGAGTGCAGGAACGAACGTCTTTTTTGGTGAGCTTATGAATTTCGGTGGCAACCCGATTTCCGATGCCGCCCAGGCGATACTCTCCGTGGGATACGTTGTAGTGATGTTTTTTTCCTGTGCGGGGTGCTGCGCCTTCGGCGACGACGATCATGGTGCTTTTGTTGCCGGCTTCTTCGCGTTGGCGAATGACTCTGGCGATTCGCTCGTAATCAAAAGGAATTTCAGGAATTAAAATAATATCGGCACCACCGGCGAGGCCACCATAGAGAGCGATCCAGCCTGAGTCGCGGCCCATGACTTCGAGGACCATAATACGCTTGTGGCTTTCGGCTGTCGTATGCAGGCGGTCGAGGGAGTCGGTGACACAGGCTACGGCGGAGTCGAAGCCGAAGGTCACGGCTGTGGCGTCCAGATCGTTGTCGATGGTTTTTGGCACACCGACGACGGGGAACCCTTTTTGGTGAAGATAGAGAGCGGTGCTCAGGGAACCGTCGCCACCGATAACGACGAGGCCTTCGAGGGAGAGTTCGTCAAAGGTCTGCCTGGCTTTTTGGAGGATTTCGTTTGGGATGTGGAGAGAGCCTTTGCCTTTTCTTCGGGCATTGAAATTTCCGCGATTGGTGGTGCCAAGAATGGTGCCGCCGAGATGTACGATGCCGGAGGTGGAGACATGGTCGAGCTCGACGTAGTCGCCGCCGGGGGCGATGATGCCTTCGTAGCCGTCGTTGAAGCCGATGATTTTTTTGTTAAGCTGTGCTGCGGAGCGGACGACACCGTAGATAACGGCGTTCAGACCCGGGCAGTCGCCTCCGCTGGTCAGGACGGCGATTCGTTTTTCGGTTGGCATTTTAGGAGGGAGGGGAGAGGGGTGGTCAGAGCGTATCGCTTTCCTGGACTTTGCGTCCGTCTTTGGCCCAGCGATTGTAGAGTCCCCAGCCTCTTTGGGTGAGGCCGAGTCCTTCGCGGAAGCGGTCGGGACTTTTTAATAAAACGACGATGATGCGGCGTGGGGTTTGCACGACACCTGTGTTGTGGCGAACGACTTCGGGCTGCTGGCCTGCTGAGAGGATAAGGCATTCACCGGAGCGCCGGGTGGTGCCGGTTTTGACACCGTCGATGTCGCTTTGTCCGAGCAGGATGTTGGTATTTTTTATATTGACCGTGATGGGCTGGCCGGCGCGGAGGATGTGGATATTTCGGGAAGTCTGTGCGACGTAAAAAGGAAAGTCGGGCGAGGTGTAGGCGTAGCGGGTGAGGCGGGCCATGTCGGCAGCGGTGGAGTAGGGGAGGGATTTTTCGTAATTATCGAGGCCGGTGGGATTCAGGAAACGGGTGTCGCGCATGCCGAGGTTGCGGGCGAGTGCATTCATGTGTGCTACGAAATTACCAATTGGATCGAGGCCGGTGGCATTTGGAAGTTTGCGCCCGATGTGGTAGGCGAGAGTGGCTGCAGCGATATTATCGGAGCCGAGGAGAGATGCGTAAATGAGATCGCGAATGCTGAGGACGTCTCCGACCTGGAGTCCGGTGGTGCTGGTGCCGGATGCATTTACCGCTGCCTGGGTAACCGGGACATGTGCGCCGAGGGAGAGGAGCTTCAGGTCCTCGGCATCCAGAGCAACCAGGGATGTGGCGACTTTTGTGAGGCTGGCAACCTGCATTTTGCTGTTGGCATTGCGTTGTTCGAGGATGAAGCCGCTTTGATTATCGACGATGATGTAGCTGGCGGGTGCTGCAAACAGGTTCAGTGCAGTGCTCAGAAAAAGGCTTAGTGAGAGGAGGAAGCGCATTTTATCTAAAAAGTGAGAATGCTGTCAGAAACAATTTTGTTTTTTAAAATGGAAAGGAAATGGTGGGCAGTGAGGGGATCGAACCCCCGACCAATTGAGTGTAAATCAACCGCTCTACCGCTGAGCTAACTGCCCGTTCTTCGGAAGCTGAGCTTCGCCGAAGTGAGAGAAGGTTATTTAGCGAAGCTCTCGTGCTGAGGCAAGCTTGTTTCGCAGGAAATTCTCGTATTGCTTTAGCGATAAAGGATTGAAGGCGCGATGAAAGTTTTTTAGATTCGCTTTCGCGGTCGTTTTGCTCTCACTTTTTAAGGAAATGCTCCCCATACTTTTTAAAGGCACACTCGAAAACCTCATTTTCAACACAGAGTTGTTCAAAATTTCGGAGACGGCGTTGAAAAGATACTCGTTGGGACAAGGCCAGCGGCTGTCTTTTCGCCTTGTCTCCAAAATTTTGTCTGGCCTCTCTGCCGAAAAGCAGGTTTCCGGGTGTGCCCTTAAGAAAACGATACGGCTTTTTAGCTTTTCGGCTGTGCTGATGCTGGGAGTTGCTTGTAGTTCCGGAAGCTATTCCGGTTATAAATATAAGCCTTACACGGTTTGGGGGCAGCGTTATTATCCGATGCATCCGGAATATGCAGTGGGCTATGTCGAGGACGGTATCGCTTCGCATTATGCGGAACACAAACTTTTTTTCATCCCGGGAAAAACGGCGATCGGTGAAAAAATGTGGGCTTGGTCAAAAAATGCAGCCCACAAAACGCTTCCGCTTCCTTGTGTGATTCGTGTGACCAATCTGCGAAACGGACGTTCCACAAAAGTCCGGGTCAATGATCGCGGACCCTTTATCGAAGGCCGCACCCTGGACGTCAGTGCTTCGGTTGCAAAAAAACTGCGCTTCTATGATGAGGGACTGGCACCCGTGCGAATCGAAGTCCTGAGCGTGGGCGACGGGAAGCATCGGATACGTTAGGGTTCTTTGCAGTTTTCAGATTTTTTTCTGATTCAATGATGCATGATGATGGCGAGTCCGCCGAGGCTGAGCAGCAACAGATTCGATATTTTTACTTCAGGAACAGGATTAAACTCAAATGTAGTGAAAGTATCGGCTTCGAACATCTCGGAATTTTCATGACTGTCACCGAAAAAATTTCATCCACCTCCGGCTCCAAGAGTCGAGTAGGTCACTTTAAAAGCTGAGACGTCAGCGAAGTGAAGGTTAATGGCGACCCTTTCCTGAGCTGCAGTCAGATTGGATGAGTCGGTGGGGTTAGCAATCTGTCCTCCGCTTTTACCCTGAAAGGTAATCTTAGTTGGATCGGAAGTGTCTATGCTTGTGAGGCTGTGATCGTCGCGTACAGTGAAGGAGACGTATGTGTGGATTTCCATTACCTCTTGTTGAAGATCCAGATCGAGGATGCTGATATTAAAGGAGTCCATTAAAACGGGAATAAGATGGTTCATGCTGTCCACGAAAGAAAAAGTAAATTCTGTGGAGACATTTGGAGCCAGGTTCAGTTGATAGTCATCGGAGTTTACTGTTCCGTTGACGGCGGCATTACTTGTTGCGTAATGGCTGTCAGCGGTAACCATGAGGTCCTCACCTGCAGTTACTTGCGAATAGATGACGCGTCCGCTGCCGCCATCGGCAACAGTCGAGCTTCCGTTGCTGAAGTCCAGTGCCGTCGATGCCAGTAGAGATGTCATACCGGCGGCTCCGAGAATTGTGCTTAAAAGAATTTTCATATTCGTTAAGAATTTAGGAGATGATATTTAGTTGCGTTTATTGAAGAGGTGTTTCCTGCAACTGGAGGATTGGCTTTGCATTCGATCCCTGTCATTTTGTTCGGCCTTTGAACTCATTAATTCGCGTATTTTCTTATCTTCGGCG
>JBKEBM010000015.1:0-2741 GCA_047973165.1 Chthoniobacterales bacterium | reverse complement strand
GTTGTATTCGCTGGCACCACCCGCACGCGGCACATCCCAGTAGGCCTTTTCGGTAACCGGTGAGGCGGTGTTGATGTTCACCTTGCTTGTCTCGTCGTCGGTCCAGAAGGCAATCCGTCCGTAAATTCCGCTATTTACAAAAGCCCCCTCAGGCAGCAAAACTCCCACTTTCGCATGCAGGTTCTCCTCATTTCAGTTTGTATTTTTGTTCTCTACCTGGTCGCCTACCACACCTACGGACGCTGGCTGGGGCGGCGTATCTTTGAGCTCTCTGCCAAACGCATCTGCCCCTCCCACGAACTGCACGACGGCGCCGACTACGTGCCGACACACTTCAGCGTTGTCTTCGGCCACCACTTTACCTCCATCGCCGGAACAGGCCCCATCGTCGGCCCGGCCATCGGCGTAATCTGGGGCTGGGTTCCCGCTTTATTATGGGTATTTTTTGGGTCGATTTTTATCGGTGCCGTGCACGACCTGGGCTCCCTGGTCCTGAGCCTGCGGAACCAGGGGAAATCCATCGGCGAACTCGCCGGGATGCTCGTCGGGCCGCGTGTGCGCCTTTTGTTTATGCTTATCCTTTTGCTGACTCTCACTCTGGTGCTTGCTGTCTTTGGCCTTGTCATCGCCGTTGTTTTTACCCAGTTCCCAAAAGCAATTTTTCCCTGTTTGCTTCAAATTCCCCTTGCAACCGTAATCGGTATCCGGCTGCACCGACGAAACCAGGGGTTGCTGCCGGCCTCGCTTCTCAGTCTCGGTATTATGTATCTCGCCATCTTTTTCGGAGACGTTTCTTTTTTGCACGATTTTAACCTGAAGCTGGCCAGCATGCCTGTCTGGCTGTGGACTACGATTTTACTCGGCTACTGCTATCTCGCCTCCGTCCTTCCGGTCTGGCTGCTGCTGCAACCCCGCGACTTTATCAACTCACTGCAGCTTCTCTCTGTAGTTGCTCTGCTGCTGCTCGGACTTTTTGTGACCGCCTTCTTTGGTGGCACTCCGCTGACCGGTGGAGAACGTCCGGCTTTGGAAATAGTCGCACCGGCTTTTAATATGAACCCGGAGGGGGCACCGGCTATTTTTCCATTTTTATTTATCACCATCGCCTGCGGTGCCGTCAGTGGTTTCCACTGCCTGGTCAGCAGCGGCACCAGCAGTAAGCAATTGCATTCGGAAAAAGACGCCAGGTTTGTCGGCTTCGGTGCCATGCTCACGGAGGGTTTTCTGGCAGTGATCGTTATCTTTGCCTGTGCAGCCGGTTTGGGACTTGGACTGACGCTGCCAAACGGCGAAATCCTCCAGGGCCATGCCGCCTGGGCGCAACAATACGAAAACTGGGGCCAGGCGCAGTCATTGAAAGCAACCGTAGGTGCCTTCGTCACAGGTGCCGGGAATTTTTTATCTTCTCTGGGCATTCCAAAGTCCGTCGGCATTGCGCTCATGGGCGTCTTTGTCGCGTCCTTTGCGGCAACGACGATGGACAGTGCCTGTCGGCTCCAGCGTTACGTCGTCCAGGAATTTGCGGGTTCGTTTTCCAGCCGCCCGGGGCACGAAAATATTTTTGTGAGATTTTTAAAAAATCGTCACGGCTCGACTCTCCTGTGTGTGATCGCAGCGGGTATCATCGCCGCCATCCCGCCCGTGGGTCAGGAGTGGTCTCTAAAAAATGCCGGGAACGGCGGCCTTTTATTGTGGCCCTTGTTTGGAGCGATGAACCAGCTCGTCGCGGGGATCGCCTTTATCGTGGTAACTTTTTATGTTCGCTCAAACGGGAAGCCTTTTCATTTTTTGATTCTGCCCACGCTTTTCATGTTGGTGATGCCCGCATGGGCGATGGGCCTGCAGGTTTTTTGGGGCACAAGCAACAGCCCGTCCTGGCTGGAGGCTGAAAACTGGCCGTTGGTTTTCATCGGGGCGAGTGCCATCCTGCTGGAGGTCTGGCTGGTCATCGAAGCTGCCCTCCTGTGGAAAAAACATCCCGCAGGGGGGATGGGGGCAGATTAAGCTTCACACCGGAGAAAAAAATCGGGGAAATTTTTTATGATCCTGCTGATGGCTGCACTGCTCAAAATAATTACTTTCGGAGATTCGACGACGGCTCCACGTAAAAATGTTACCGTCTATACTGACCTTCTCGCGATGCAACTCGCCGAAAAAGCCATTTTGTTAAATAAAGGCGTGCCGGGGAATACAACGGCTATGGCAAAGAAGCGTTTTGAGCGCGATGTGCTCGCGGAGAATCCGGACATCGTGGTGGTTCAGTTCGGGCTCAATGATTCCGCAGTTGACGTTTGGAAAAATCCCCCTGCAGATTCGCCACGGGTATCCCCGAAAGAATACGAAGAAAATCTGCGATACTTTATAAACGAGATACGAAAAAAAGGTGCGCAGCCCGTGCTGATGACTCCCAATCAAATGCGATGGTCGAACTCTCTGCGCAAGCTTTACAATAAACCTTCTTACGACCTCAGCGACGAACGCGGATCCATGCCTCTCCTTACGACTTATGTCGAAATCGTCAGAAAACGTGCAAAGGAACTCGATGTGCCCCTAGTGGATATTTTTTCGCTCTATGACGAATGGGAAAAGCAAACCGGCGAGCCTGTCGAGGCCCTGCTGTCTGTCCTTTTTCACTATTGACCGCACGGACGTTGACCAGCACAATGCGCGGCTTACATGACAGACCCCCGGCTCGCCCACCGGGTGCTCTTAAATTTACGGGCAATCTTTAAACTCCAATA
>JBKEBM010000209.1:0-7014 GCA_047973165.1 Chthoniobacterales bacterium | reverse complement strand
TAGAGCCTGTTTCTCATGGATACGATTTACCTGGTTGGGTCTTTAATTTTAATTGCCGTTGTCCTGGCGGCTGTATTGCTGGATCGCTGGAGCGTCCCCACGATTCTGATCGCTCTTGGGACCGGAATTATTTTCGGAAGCGATGTGCTGAATTTATGGAACTTTGACAACATCGATCTCACCAATCAGATTGCAAATCTCGCCCTCATTTTCATTCTTTTTTTCGGAGGGTTTTCCACAAATCGCCTGGATTTTAAATCCGTGGCACTGCCTGCCGGAGGCCTTGCAACATGGGGGGTCGTTTTCACCTCGCTCTTCACTTTCGGAATTCTGTATGGACTTTTTAACTGGTCTTTTGAGAAGGCGCTTTTGCTTTCAGTAATCGTTTCCTCTACCGATGCAGCAGCGATTTTTTCCATACTTCGCAGGCAGGCTCTGAGTAAAAAATTAGCCTCCACAGTCGAAATCGAGAGTGCGGCCAATGACCCTATGGCGATTCTTTTGACAATTACAGCCATTGAGGCACTCACAAGCAATCAACCCTCGTGGACAGGTATGGGTTTTACTTTCATCTGGCAGTTTTGCACGGCGCCGGTGCTGGCGTATGCGATTGCACGCGGAGCAATCTGGCTCTTCAACCACCTGAACCCTCAGGACCGGGGACATTATTATGTTCTTACGCTGGGAGTTGTTTTTTTGGTGTATGGACTGGCACGCCTGATTGATTCCAGCGCAATGCTTGCCGTTTTCGTAGCAGGTTTCGTCATCGGCAATTGCCCTTTCGTTCATAAGCAGGGAGTCACAAATTTCTCCGCTGCCCTGTCCACAGTGTCTAACGTGGGGATGTTTGTGCTGCTCGGTCTGCAGGTTTTTCCGCGTCAATGGAAAGATATTTGGTTCGAAGGTATCCTGCTGTTTTTAGTTCTCACTTTTGTTGCCCGTCCGCTCGCCGTCTGCCTGGGAACGCTGGGTATGCGCCTGGGCTGGAAAAATAAAGCCTTCATTTCCTGGGCGGGCCTGCGCGGAGCTGTGCCGATTGTCCTGGCGACTTATCCGGCGACAGCCGGAATCGGTTCGGGAAATGATATTTTTAACCTCGTTTTTTTCACCGTTCTTTTATCGATTTCTCTGCAGGGAAGCACACTGGGTCTGCTCGCCCGTCGGCTTGGCCTAACGGTACCGCAGCGGCCTCAGCCACTGTTTAATCTTGAACTGGTTACGATGGCGCCCAGCGATTTCGACCTTGTTGTCATCGACCTTCCGGAACCCGCAGATGCGAGCAGCGGTCCGAAGATTTCAGAGCTGCATCTTCCCAGAGACTCTGTGATTACTTTAATCACCCGGGGCAGGGAACTGATCACTCCGAGGGGTTCCACAAGGCTCCAGGGCCAGGACCAGGTCACCGTGCTTACGCATGCGCAGGAGGCGGAGACCATCCGTTCCATTTTGTCAGAAGCGTTTTCTGACACTCAGAAACACGGTGCTGAAGATTAAAACCTGGAAATTTTTTTCATCTTTTGGCAAAGTTCCCCCATTGTAAACATGCAGGCTTTTATGCAAAGCAGACACTTTGCCTTTGACACCGGGCCTGCCTCTTACTACCAAAACTACTTCGACTCATTTTCATGAAATTTGCTGTTTCCAAAGAGGCCCTCAATGAGGGATTACAACGTATCCAGAATGTCGTCAGCAGCCGCGCGACACTCCCCGTTCTTTCCAACGTTCTCATCGAGACTGTTGACAACGGACTCCGACTCACGACAACGGATATGGAGGTCAGCATGCGCTGTGAAGTAAGTGCCCAGGTTCTGAAGGCCGGCAGCACGACGCTTCCGGTAAAAAGACTTTCTGCAATCGTAAATGCCCTGCCCTCTGGTGAAATCAACATCGAAACAGATTCGCAAAATATCAGCAGCATCCAAAGCGGCTCGAGTTTTTTCAAAATCTACGGCCTCGCCCGCGGCGAATTTCCTGCATTTCCGGAACTCGGCGATGCCCGGGAATACACACTGCGACAAGCCGAACTCAAAGACGGCCTTCGCAAAACATCTTACGCAATCTCCGCCGACGAAACTCGCTTTGTCCTCAACGGCATCCTCTTTTCCTTCAAGGAAAATAAACTAACCCTCGTTGCAACGGACGGACGACGCCTGGCTCTTTTTGAAACCGACATTGAGTTTCCGCAAAGCCAGGAAGGCGATCTCATTGTTCCCACAAAAGCCGTCACGGAAATAGCCCGCCTCCTCGGAGACGAAGGAGACGTCACGCTTCGAACGACCAATAATTTTATTTCTATTGAACTCGGAAGTTCCGTCCTGGTCAGCAAACTCGTCGATGGAAATTACCCCAACTACCGTCAGGTCATTCCCGGGGAAGCAAAAGAGCGGGCGACTATCGAACGTGAGCCACTGCTGCATTGTGTGCGTCGTGTTTCGCTCCTCAATGCCGACAAAGCAGGCTCTATCCGCCTCAATTTCTCAAAAAATAATGTCGATATTTCCGCCAACACGCCGGAGATCGGTGAGGCGCAGGAATCTCTTGCGATCAACTACCGGGGCCGCGATATTTCCGTTGCCTTCAATCCCGAATTCCTGATGGACCCTCTGCGTTTTCTGCCGAACGACGAAATTTTCCTCGATCTGATCGATGAGATGAGTCCGGGTGTCATCAAAATCCAGACACCTTTCCTCTACGTGCTCATGCCCATGCGCGTATCGGCGTGATCTGACAAACAGGCAAAGGCTCGCACATTTTTGGGTTCATCCGGAAAGTTCGTGTGTAAAGGAAAAGAGGCGTTGCTTTTTACGTCACAACGTGGCAATCCCCTAAAGCCTGGGGTTGCTTTCCGCCTTCCATGAATCCGACCGAGGGAGCAGCCTCGTTGAGGAAGTTTTTTAAAAAAAGTTTTCTGGTATTGCCCCCCCTTCAGAGTCTGTTTTTTTCGCTCCGATAGGGTCGTTTTGTCAAAACGACCCTACCTGTTTCAGTTTTTGTCCTGTCAGAGCATCAGAAACCTGTCGGAAGCAGGGTGGCAGTTATTTACCCGGTCACGAAAAAAGAAGCTTTAGCCTAATAGATAGTGATCGTCTGAAAAAATATCTTGTGAAGTTTAAGCTTAGCGAAATTTTTCGGGGAGTTTGGGCTGCAGGTTTTTAATGCTCTGGGCGGAGTCGCGGTGGCAGACCAGAATGGCGTCCTCGGTTTCGACGACGATGAGGTCGCTCACTCCGCAGAGAGCGATGAGGCGACCGTTGGAGACGGCAATGTTGTTATGAGAATCCAGGGCGAGCGTTTTTCCTCGAAGAGTATTGTTTTGTGCATCCTGCGGGAGGTGAGCAGGGAGAGCCGTCCAGGTGCCGACATCGTCCCAGTCGAAATCAGCAAGGATGCAGTGGACTTCTTTGGCTCGCTCCATCACGGCATAGTCCACGGAGAGTTTTTTTAGAGCAGAGAAATTTTTGTCCACATACGCCGCGAAATTTTCTGACGGAAAATTTTTGATAAAGTCGGCGAGATCAGGTGCTGATTCCTGACAAGTGCGAAGAAAGACGGAGGACCGCCAGATGAACATGCCCGCATTCCAGACATATTCGCCGCTGGCCAGATAGCTACCCGCAGTGTCAGCATCGGGCTTTTCCACAAAGGACTGAACTTTGCAGGCCCGGCTGCTGCCCGGCAGGAGTTGTTCCTGGTCGTCGAGATGCAGGTAACCAAAACCCGTCGCAGCAAAGGCGGGTTTTATGCCGAGCGTTACGAGGGTGGGTTTTTCTTTTGCGAGTTGAATTGCATCGAGAAGATTTTTTTTGAGAGCTTCTACATTGTGAATGGTCGCGTCGGCGGGGAGTAAAATGCAAACACTGTCATCACTCGCAGCACGGGAATGCGCCAGGGCGGTCGCAAATGCAGCAGCGGGGCCGGTGTCACGTTTGGCAGGTTCGGCCAGAACCTGCTCGCGGGGAAAATTTTCCAAAGCTTTGCAGCAGGCTTCGTGCTGAGTTGTGTTTGTCAGAACAAAAATATTTTCCTTTGGACAAATGCCGTCCAGTCGCGAAGCAGTCTCGGCGAGCAGCGAACGATCGGTCAGCAAATGCAGAAGGTGCTTGGGACGTTTGATACGACTCATCGGCCAGAAGCGCTCACCCGAACCACCGGCCATAATAAAAATAAATACGTCGTTTGGCATAGCGGGAATCGTTTTAAACACTTTAAGCGGGATCTGAAAACTCTCAGTAAAAGAATTTTCAAAAAATAAATAAAATACCGTGCATTTGAACGCCTTTTGCGATCTACTCCCTTTTTCATTATTCCCGAAAAAACTTTTCAAAAGATGCCTTTTCAGCCCTCTGAATCGAAAATAAATTCGGGAGATCACTCCAAACCTCACACAGCTTTATTAAATTTTTATGGCCTCAAAATCCGATTCCAAATCAGAAGATAAACTTGCAGCACAGCGTGGTAAAAATCTTGAACTCGCAATCCAGCAAATTGCTAAAGACTACGGCGATGGTGCCATCATGCGCCTGGGAGACGAGTCCGCAAAGGACATCGATGTAATCCCGACAGGGAATTTGCTCATCGATCGTGCGTTGGGCGTGGGTGGTTTTCCGCGTGGGCGCATCGTTGAAATTTATGGTCCGGAGTCTTCGGGAAAAACAACCCTCACGCTGACAGCGATTGCCCAGGCTCAGAAGCGCGGGGGGCTGGCCGGATTCATCGATGTGGAGCATGCACTGGACCCGAGTTACGCTCGTAAGCTGGGAGTTAATCTGGACGACCTGTTGGTTTCGCAGCCGAGCTCGGGGGAGGAGGCATTGCGTATTTGTGAAACACTGGTGCGCTCAAATGCTTTGGACGTGATTGTTTTGGATTCCGTGGCGGCACTTGTAACCAAATCGGAGCTTGAGGGAGAGATTGGCGATGCGGTTGTCGGTGCGCAGGCGCGGCTGATGAGCGCGGCCCTTCGTAAACTGACAGCTCTGATTTCGAAGGCAGATACGGTAGTCATTTTTACAAATCAGATTCGTGAGAAAATAGGTGTTATGTTTGGCAACCCGGAGACGACGCCGGGTGGGAAGGCGCTGAAATTCTATTCGAGTGTGCGTGTCGATATTCGCCGCATCGGAGCAATCAAAACGAGTGATGGAACGATCACCGGTAACCGCACAAAAATCAAACTGGTCAAAAACAAAGTGGCACCGCCGTTCACGATCGCCGAGTTTGACATCATGTATAATGAGGGAATTTCAAACACGGGTTCTTTGCTCGATCTGGCTCTGGAAAAAAATATTATCGAGAAGCGAGGTTCCTGGCTCAGCTACAAGGGCAGCCAGCTTGCCCAAGGGCGCGATGCGGCAAAAGAAGCTCTTCGCAACGATGAAAAACTTTACGAAGAAATAGAAGCGGCTGTGAAAGAAGCCCTCGATGCGGATAAGGCCTCGTAAAGAAACTTAAGAGCACACCTGGAAACCTGCTTTTGGCAGAGAGGCCGGACGATAGTCCAAATATTTCCTGGGTTTGGTATTATACCGTTTTTGGAATGGAGCCGTTGCGCAGGGAGTCGGCAGCCTGACAACCCACGACAGCGGCCATGCGGGCATCGTGCGGGCTGGCACCCACCGTTTTTTCTCCGCGAATCAGACGAATAAAGTCAGCGACAATGAGCGGATCGGCGCCACCGTGTTCACCCTGAAGATATGGGATACGAAAGACCTCGTGCCCCAGCAGGTCGTATCCGTTGCGGCGGTTCCACAGGTTGACAGTTGCCCATTTTTCCTCGCTGGAGTGATCTCCGTAATTCTCGATACGCCCCTCTGTTCCGATGACGGTGTAGTTTCGAACATCGTCCGGCGTGTAATGGCACTGCATGTAAGAGGCCTGGACACCATTTTTCATCTGCATCAGAACCATGCTGTGATCTTCGACATCGATTTTCGGACTCAGCTTTTTTTGCGAGAGCGGGGGCCAGTTTGATCTGTCAAACAGGACGGAAACGTTTTCGTTTTCTTCGCGACGGTCAGTTACTTCATTGTAAACGCTGAGTTTGCCCATAGCTGTTACGAGATTGGTATGGCTCCCAGCGAGATAATGAATGATGTCGATGTCGTGGGAGGCTTTTTGTAAAAGAAGACTTGTGGTGAATCGGCGTTCGGAGTGCCAGTCCTTATAGTAAGCATCCCCGCCGTAGCTGATAAAATGGCGGCACCAAATGGCCTCGACCCGTCCGATACGTCCCGCATCGATGAGTTCACGCATCTTCCGAAACACCGGAAAGAAGCGCATGTTGTGACCAACGTAAAGTTTGCCACCGCTTTTTTCGCTGGCCTCCAGGATGAGATCACAGTCTTCCACCGTAATTGCCAGAGGCTTTTCAAGGTAAACATACTTGCCCGCTTCGAGGCAGGCAATTGCGTGTTCTGCATGGAGATAGTCTGGTGAGCAAACAAAGACCGCATCGATATCCGGGTTCTTTACAATATCCTGATAGTCCGTGGTCAGTTGGACGCCAGGTCCGCATTTTTTGATATATTCGTCGAGGCTGTCTGAGGCGATTTTATCGATAGTCTTTCCGCAGGCCGCTACCAACTGAAGCCCTTCTTCAGGGCGATGAGATAAAAGTGAAATCTTTCCGCGACGATGGGCACCGATGACAGCAAAGTTAATTTTTTTCATTGGAAATATTTAGCTAAAGAACTGTTGGTTGGAATGTTGGATTTTTTTTAAGAACTCAAGAAATAAATCAACTTTTGGCGGTATATCTGAAAGTGCTGCAAACTGATATCCTGCTTAAGATTTTAAGGGCACACCCGGAAACCTGCTTTTCGGCAGAGAGGCCGGATAAAATTTTGGAGACAAGGCGAAAAAAAACCTGCTGGCTATGTCCCAACGGGTATCTTTTCAAACGCTGTCTCCAGGATTTAGAACAACTCTGAGATGAAAATGAGGTTTCCGGGTGTGCCCTTAAGACAGGGAAATGCTTCTTCACTGTTCGGGGGTCAGGATTTTTGTATCCGGCAG
>JBKEBM010000150.1:0-2728 GCA_047973165.1 Chthoniobacterales bacterium | reverse complement strand
TTCATAAAAAAACTCCTGAGTCTCCTCGCTCCGGACGCCCTTCTCATTCTGCTCGAACCCGCGCTAAAAGAAACAGCCACGCGGCTCATGCAAATCCGCGATACAGTGACTCAAAGCACTGAGCTAAAAATTCTCTCTCCCTGTCTCCATCACAAATAATGTGCTCTGCTCGCCGAGGGGCGTTTCTGGTGCCACGAGTCCGCAAGTGGCAACCCCCGCGTATTAACTCCATGCTTCATCGAAAATTTCATGAGCTAAAGTGGAGCCACCTCATCCTGCAAAAAACAGAAACAGATCAGACAAAACGTTCCGCATCAACTTCCACTCCTTTGCAAGCCCGCCTCATCGCCCCCATGGCCAAAATGAAGGGACAATTTCTGACTCGCGTTTGCGCAGAAGACAGCCAGCTCAAAGAAATCACCATCACAACCAGTAAGCTCGATCCACCCACACGCCACACATTAAAAAATCTCAACCGAGGCGACCTCGCTACCCTCCGCAACCTGCACCCCCTTAAAAATCCAAACTCTTACCGGATAAGAGAACAAGAAGGCTTTCAGACCCTTTTTTATTCAAATAAAAACACAGAATAAAAAACGCTTTAAATCAATTCTGTGATTGTGCAGATCAGATAAAAATTAATATATTGCAGCTTGGTTCTCTCATAACGAATTTAACGGATATCCAAAAATATCCCTCGAATACCCCACAATCAGATTTTTATGCTTATGTGTCATTTTAAAGCATCCATATTTCTTCAGAAAAAACTTATGAAAGTTTTCTCTCTTCTCCTTCTGGCCACTCTTTCTTTTAATCAAAATCTCTCTGCAGCGATCAGTATCGATAATTTTACAGCTGCCACCAATGACCGCTTTGCAGACAACGCCTCGTTCATTGGCAGTGGAGTTGATTTTTCCGGAGTCGGGCGCACTTCAAACGCCACAAACAGGAGATGGGCTACACTTATAGGTCCCAATATTTTTCTTTCTGCGACTCACTGGCATCCCGGAACCGGAGATACTGTCAGGTTTTATCCGGATAATGATCCCACCTCTCCATTTATTGAGCGAACCGTAGTCAGTGGTACTCAACTCAATGGCTCTGACCTCTGGGTTGGTGCATTTGACTATGCTCTACCAGCTACGATCAAACAATACGATTTTGCAACAATCGATCTAAGTGCCGCCACCTTTCTAACATCAGCCTACTACAAAGATAATGTGCTAATGAGTGGTATCTCTCCTACTACCACCGGCTATGGAGCATCTGGCTACACTAACCAAGCTGTTGGACAAAATCAGTCAGAAGGTTTTGATGATGATCTAAGCCACGGTGGTGCAACCGGCAATGTTATCATAACTGTTAAAAATCAGCCTGGAGACTCTACCTATGGCTACACGTATAGAACCTATGAAGCGCAAGCGGCCAGCGGCGACTCGGGCTCACCATTATTTTCGACAGATACTGCCGAGCCTACTCTACTTGGAATTGCCTGGGCTATAGGCACTACCGATATAGATCCCTCTCCTCTCGGAACTGCTACTCGAGATATTACAATTTACTCCTACACCGGACAGCACACGGCGGCTATCCAAACCTTTTACGATGCAAATGTCGTGCCTGAGCCTTCCGCTCTTATGCTGCTTGGAATAGCAGCTCTATTTGGATTAAAAAAACGCTTTAACCACTAAAAGCCTCTCCTCGCTCAATGAGCTTCCCGACTGTCTGGATGACTTCTTCTGTTTTCGGATAATTTCTTATCCTTTTCTTATAGCAAATCTATGAAAAAACCGGGCTCAGGCTCCGAAGTATTTTTCTTATCTGAAAAGAAGGACAAAACTCCAATGCATCCTTGATACATGGAGCGAGACCGACGACACCAAGCGATAAAAAAAGGAAAAATATATCTGCATAACGATTAAACTAAGTCTAGTTTAGTTCTATTTGAAAAAAATAATTAATATTCATGAGGCAAAGACCCATTTATCACGCCTCCTTGAGCAGATAATATCCGGTGAAGAGCTGATTATCGGCAAATCCGGTAAGCCTATAGCCAAACTAATCCCTTATACAAAATCTCAAAAACCAAGAATTGCCGGAGCTTTGGCGGGGCAAATCATAGAGCAAAAAGACTGCTGGGCACCCGATGAGACACTATTAGATACGGCTGATCCTCTTCTCGATGAAGGACTCCTCGCTGCTGAAGAGCCCTCTGCTTACAAGGCGAAAAGCCAGGGTCTTTCAAGGTAATGAAAATTCTCTTAGACTCTCATGCGATAGTCTGGTGGCTCTCATCGCCTCATTACCTAACGTCGGAAGCTCGTGGCCTAATCGCTGATCCAACAAATAAAATTTATGCCAGCGCAGCCTCAATCTGGGAATTAGGACTAAAAGCGGCCAAGGGAAAACTTTCCCTGCCGCTAAACTACGATGAAGCCCTGTGGTCGGGCGGGATAGAAGAAACTCAGCGTAAACACAAGCCACTCTAAAGCTTCTGTGGAGCTTCCTCACATCCATTTCGATCCCATTGACCGTATGCTTATTGCCCAGGCAATTCAGGAAGGAATGATGCTCATGACCCGAAACCGACTTATCCACCGCTACAAAGCTCCACTCCTGGAGTGTTAAAAAAATCGTATTACAGATTTTACTCAACGAGATTTTCGCCGGCCTGAATTGCTTCTGTTTTCAGGTAATTTTTTAACTCTTCGATTCCATCACCCGTCAT
>JBKEBM010000215.1:0-5879 GCA_047973165.1 Chthoniobacterales bacterium | reverse complement strand
CTCCTGCGATACAAATCCTAATTTTACTATCAATCTGAATGAGAAAGAATCTTAACTACCCCCAAACCACTCTTACTTCCTGAGTGTGGTATTATCCTTTTTTTACAGCACTCAATAAAGTGCCCTAACTCAATTCTTAACGGTTGGGATGTGCCTTCAAAAATCACCTCGCAACCATCGTCGTTATGAATAAGTTCACTATCGACAGTTTTTTTGTGAAGTAAGACCTGAGAGTTAAGTTCATCAAAGATGAGAATTCCTTTTTCTCCAATAATAATAAGTTCACGTTCTATCCTTGGCCAGAGCCAGGAGTTGTGGAGGTTGGCTTTGATACCGCTGGGGAAGGTCAGGTGGAGGTGCATATCGTCTTCAATGCCGGGGGTGATCCCGGCGTGGCCGAAGGAGACGACTTCGTTGGGTTCTTCGCCGACGAGGTGGAGGAGGACGGCGACGTCGTGGACGCCGAAGGACCAGAGGACGTTTTCGACTTTGCGAACCCGGCCGAGTTTGCTACGGCGCTGGGTGAGGGTGTAGATTTTACCGAGTTTTCCGCTGTCAAGGTAGTCTTTGATGAAAGCGATCGCCGGTTGATACATCAAGAGGTGACCGACCATAAGGATGCGGCCGGTTTCTTCGGCGGTTTTGGCAAGATCTTCGGCTTCGGCGATGTCGAGGGTAAGGGGTTTTTCGACGAAGGCGTCGAGGCCGAGTTCCATCGCTTTTTTGGCAATGGCGTGATGGGTGTGCGGCGGAGTGGCGATAGCGACAGCGTCAAGGCCTCCGGCGGCGAAGAGGGTTTCGGCATCGGGAAAAACTGCGATGTCAGGGTGGTTTTCACGCACCCACTCCCGGTTGGCCTCCACCGCGTCGGCTACGGCGTAAAGTGCTCCTAGTTCGGCAAAATTATTGACGAGGTTTTTTCCCCAGACTCCGGCTCCAATGACGGCTATTTTCACTATTTCGGTTTGTCGTTATTTCTCTCTTTGTGACCCAGTTCAAGTTTTCCCAGAGAAAGGAGGGACTTGAAATCATCCAAACTGTCGGGAAGATACTCCATAAGCACCTTTCCGGATTTGGCCACGGTTTGCCGGTCCACACGCGCAATCATCCGGCTGATGTCTGCCAAATCCTGGACGCGGTCCGCTCTGAATTTCATCAGGACCAGCCTCCAGGGCAACGGGAGAACCGGATCTCCGGCGGCTTTGGTATCACGGCAGCCTCCGCAAGAGCGGGCTCAATCCAATCCGCCGACTCAACCAAGATGTCAATCGGAGCGCTATCGGAAAGAAGACAGGAAAATCCAGGGATGGTCAGGCCTTGAATGAATGAGCTCTGCTTTTTTCAAATTCCTTACGAGCTTTCGCCTCGTCTTCAGCAAAAATGATGATGTCCCAGTCCAAGGTCATGCGTTCGGGCATATAAGCCTTGGTTACCTGACCGTCGACAATGGCACAGGAAACGGACAGAATATTTTGGAACATTTGCGATAAAAAATCGATGGTGGCAGTAATCTGACTTCCGGTGCCGGGACGTTGACGACGTCTTGCAATCTCAAGAATGATGGATACCGCGAACATGGTGATCAAACAATCAGGCTTTGAAAACCTGCCCTTCGCGTGGAGTCAGCCCTACTTTGGCGATGGCGTTGCGGGTATCGACGACGAGGTCAGCGGCTTCCATGACGAGAGAGAGATCGTAACGCGCATGGTCGGTAGCTATGAGAACGAGATCATAGCTGGTGAGGTTTTTCTTACTTAGATCGATGGATTTCCATCCTGTCCATTTCGCATGTTCACGAGTGGGGGTAATCTCTGGAATATGTGGATCGTGATAGTCTACACTAGCTCCGAGTTCTGCCAGCCCGTCCATGAGATGGAAGGTCGGGGATTCTCGCATGTCATCGACATTTTCCTTGTAAGCGAGGCCGAGGATCAGGACGCGGGAGCCGTTGACTGATTTTTTACGTGAGTTGAGTGCCACCGCGCATTTTTGTACGACATAGGCGGGCATGGCTTCGTTCACCTCGCCGGAGAGTTCGATAAAGCGGGTGTGGATGCCATATTCCCGAGCTTTCCAAGTGAGATAAAAGGGATCGATGGGAATGCAATGGCCGCCGAGACCGGGACCGGGGTAAAAAGGCTTGAATCCAAAAGGTTTAGTGGCGGCGGCATCGATGACTTCCCAGATATCGATTCCCATTTTGTCGGCGGCAACCTTAAGTTCGTTGACAAGGCCGATGTTGACGGAGCGGTAGATGTTTTCGAGAAGTTTGGCGAATTCAGCGACTTGCGTACTACCCACCGGGACGACTTCCTCAACGACGGCCTCGTAGAGTGCCCTACCGACTTCGGCGCAGGTCGGGGTCGTGCCCCCCATGACTTTCGGGATGTTCACGGAGGAAAAATTTTGGTTTCCGGGATCTTCTCGCTCGGGAGAATAGACGAGGTAAAAGTCTTTGCCAACGGTCAGTCCTTGGGACTCGATGCGGGGGCGAAGTTCTTCGTCGGTTGTGCCCGGGTAGGTAGTGGATTCCAAGCTTAGAATCTGTCCTTTGCGAAGATAGGGCAGAAGCGAGTCCAGAGTATTTAAGACATAGCTCAAGTCTGGTTCGTGATGCTCGCTGAGCGGGGTGGGTACGGCCAAAATAAGAGCATCGCAATCGTTCGCTCGAGAAAAATCTGTCGTAGCATCAAGAAGACCCTTTTTTACTCCCTCAGCTATTGGTTCAGCTGCGATGTGCTCGATATAAGAATGACCAGCTAAAATAAATTCGACTTTTTTCTGGTCAATATCCAGGCCTATGACCCGATGACCTTTAGCAATAAAGCCAATTCCCAGAGGAAGGCCCACATAGCCTAGTCCTACAATACCGATGACGGCTTCTTTATTTTTGATCTTATTAATAATGTCCACGAAAATAGACTCCTATTATTCTTCTAATATGAACGAAATGATTTCTGCCCAGTAGATAGTTCCGATGGAAGCGGAGTTTCCTCACTGATATCTATACAACTGAGTATTCCCTCCCTTTCTACATACCTGAGACCACTTTCAGGACAGATAAAATTTCCATCCTGATCTTGTTTTTTTAATGGATGACCATGCCGTGACATCCAGCCCCTCTGCTTGCCTGGTACGCCCAGAATCATTGCATAGTCAGGTACATCCTTCGTTACAACTGCTCCGGCGGAAATAAAACAATAACGGCCGAGAGTAATGCCGCAAACGATGGTGGCATTAGCTCCGACAGTGACCCCACGGCGGATCAGAGTTTTTTCGTAAAGAGCACGTCGGTTGACTTGCGAGCGGGGATTGCTAACATTTGTCAAAACGCAGGAAGGTCCCAAAAAGACATCATCCTCGATGGTGGTCCCGGTGTAAATAGCTACGTTATTCTGTACCTTGACGTTATTGCCAATGTTCACATCGTCAGCAACCATCGTATTTTGTCCAAAGACACAATTTTCGCCGATCCGTGCTTTACCGCAAATATGTGCAAAGTGCCAGATGCGAGTTTTTTTTCCAATGATGGCCCCTTCATCAACAACGGCACTTGGGTGAACATGAAACTCCATTAATGTAGAAAACTATCAGATTTTTTAGACGGAAAGAGCTGAACAAACGGTTTCTACTTCCTGTTCGCTCAAATACGGATTCATGGGCAGCGAGAGCCCCTGTGCTGCAACTTTCTCAGAGACAGGGAAATCACCCTCCCTATAATCTAAACCAGAAAATACCGGCTGAAGATGCAAAGGCACCGCATAATAGCTAACCGAAGGGATTCCTTTTTCCTTTAATTTCAGAGCAAAGTCATCCCGATCGGGCGAGAGGATGGTATATTGAGCCCAGACAGAGGTATTATTCACAGCAACTTGCGGCACAGTAACCTCCCGAGACGAGGAGCGAAGGCTTTCGCTATAGCGAGTTGCCACCTCCTGACGCATAGTAATTTCGTCATCAAAAATATCTAATTTGGCCAAGACGATAGCAGCCTGCAGGGTGTCCAGACGACCATTTAGCCCCAGAATCGGATGATGGTGCTTTTTTGCCTGACCATGGACTCGAATTTGTGACATCGTCTGCGCCAATTCATCATCATTAGTAAAAAGTGCTCCACCATCGCCGTATCCGCCCAATGGTTTACTTGGGAAAAATGAGGTGCTCCCTATCGTGGAAAGGGCACCAGATTTCCTACCTTTATAAGTAGCTCCGAAACTCTGAGCAGCATCCTCGATCACGGGGAGACCGTGCTTCGCAGCAATGGCGTTGATCGTATCCATATCAGCGGTTTGCCCATAAATACCAACCGGCATAATTGCCTTTGTTCGATCAGTAATTGCCCCCTCCAGTAAAGTTGGATCCATATTCCAGGTATCTGCCTGAATATCAATAAAAACGGGCTTAGCTCCAAGTAAGGCGATCATTTCCGCTGTGGAAATCCAAGTATAAGGAACCGTAATCACCTCGTCCCCTGCCCCAACGCCCAACGCCATCAGTGCGACAAGAAGTGTATCCGTACCACTGGACGAACTTACACAATGCTTCACTCCGACATACTGGGCGAGATGTTCTTCCAACTCTTTAACTTCCGGGCCCATGATATAACGCCCATGTTCTAAAACCTGAGCGATACGGCGATCAAGCTCCGGCTTAATCCGAACTTGCTGAGCTTTTAAATCAATAAATTCCATAAATAGTAATATAATAAATTTTAGGTATAAGAGTCAAACTATCATCCCGGCCGCAACCGTTTCATTTGTGCCTGGATCAATCAGAATAAAAGAACCTGTATTACGATTGCGGCGGTAGTTGTCGTGAATGAGCGGAGTGGCTGCTCTTAATTTAATACGACCAATATCATTCATTTCAAAAATTTCGATACCTTCAATTTTATGCAGCGTGTTAATATCTATTTTATATCTAATTTCCTGCACCAGCACCTTACTTTCACGAGAGGTATGCTTAATTATATACTTTCATCGATTACTGAGAGGTGTTTTTTAAAACCACCAAACAATAGCATCAATATCCTGATCTACTTTTGGCTGGTTATTAGGTTTCGCTATTAAATCACCACGAGATATATCGATTTCGTCTTCTAATGTTAGGGTTACAGATTGTGGAGCAAAGGCTTCCTGTAAATCTTCGCCAACTGTATGGATACTTTTGATTTTACTTTCAAAACCGGATGGAAGCACAACGATATCATCTCCCGGTTTAAAGACACCTCCTGCAATACGCCCGGCGAACCCTCTAAAATCGTGCCACTCGTCACTTTGGGGACGTATAACCCATTGAACAGGAAAGCGGGAATCTACGTGATTTTCTTCACCACCAATATAAACATTTTCTAGATGATATAAAAAAGTCGGCCCTTGATACCATGACATATTTTGACTTTTCTCGACGACATTATCGCCTTTTAGAGCAGAGATTGGAATAGGCTGAATATCGACAATATTACCAAGCCTGGAAGCAAAAGCTTCATATTCTTTTACTATCTCATTAAAACGCTCTTCAGAATAATCAACGAGGTCCATTTTATTTACAGCCAGAATGATATGCTGAATACGTAAGAGATCGGCGATAAATGAATGGCGTTTTGTTTGCTCAATCACTCCCTTACGAGCATCGACTAATATAATAGCTAAATTAGCCGTCGATGCCCCGGTGACCATGTTTCGCGTATATTGAATATGTCCTGGTGTATCAGCTATTATAAACTTACGTTTTGGGGTTGCAAAATAACGATAGGCCACATCAATTGTAATACCTTGCTCGCGTTCGGCACGAAGACCGTCTGTAAGAAGTGCAAGGTTTATATTTTCGTCACCTTTTTTACGTGAACTTTCTTCAATGGCTTCTAATTGATCTTCAAA
>JBKEBM010000116.1:0-5054 GCA_047973165.1 Chthoniobacterales bacterium | reverse complement strand
ACCATGCGCTTCATGGCGGGGGCGGTGTGATTAAAAAATTGTTTGTAGGCGCGGCAAAGATAATTGAGGCCGGGGTCGCCGTCGGGTGTGCGAATGAAGCGGTGCTTGGGGCATTCGCCATGGCAGAGGTGGCGCACCTCGCAGGCCCGGCAGTAGGCGGGGAGTGTGTCGGCTTTGTCGTTTCCGAATTTTTTCTGGAAATCGGTGTCGAGCATTTCGCCGAGGCTGGTGTTCAGAACATTGCCGAGCTTGTAGTCGGGGTAAACATAATGGTCGCAGGAATAGACATCGCCGTTGTGTTCCATGGCGAGTGCGGAGCCGCATTTTTCGCTAAAAAAACAGAGCGTTCCCTTCTGGCCGATTGTGTTGCCGAGGGTGACATCAAATAGCTGCACGAAGGTCCGTCCCACATCACGGCGTATCCATTCGTCAAAAATTTTGCATAAAAAGTCGCCGTATTGTTTGGGCTGGACGCTCCAGTCGGTGACGGGCATGCGAACCTGTTCTTCTTCGTCTGCTCGCGGGGGCGTGGCCAGGTCGAGACCGAGTTTCGTCGCTTCGGCATCAGCAAGTCGCTCGACCAGGGGGATGAACTGGATAAAGCCTGAGCCGATTTCGCGCAGGAAGCGATAGACTTCGAGAGGTTTTTGTGAGTTCACGCGATTGACGACGGTGAGTGTATTAAATTCAACCCGGTGTTTTTTGAGAATTTTCAGCCCGGCGATGACGCGCTGGTAGGTGGAGCCACCTTTTTTATCCACCCGATAAGCATCGTGCAGGCGGGCCGGCCCGTCGATGCTGAGGCCGATCAGGAAGTTGTTTTTCAGAAAAAATTCCGCCCACTCATCGTTTAGTAAGGTGCCGTTAGTCTGGAAGGCGTTTGAGATGGTTTTCCCGTTGGCGTATTTTTTCTGGAGAGCAACGACTTTACGGAAAAAATTTACGCCCAGCAAAGTAGGTTCCCCACCCTGCCAGGCGAAGCTGATCTCGGGAACATCCTGCTGCTCGATATATTGGCGGATATATGTTTCCAGGGTCTCGTCCGACATTTTAAAATTTTCGTTGGACGGGAAGAGCTGTTCTTTTTCCAGGTAGAAACAGTATTTGCAATCCAGGTTGCAAATCGGCCCGATGGGCTTTGTCATCACATGAAATGCCCGTGGAGGAGACATCGGCGCAGAAGAGTGAGACATCTCAGACATATAGCAAATCCTGATCGGCAGACGGCAGCATTTTCAACCCCGGAGAAAAATTATTTGTCGGACGGAACCACAATCCCGCGCAAAATAATATTCTGACAGAAAATAAAAACCAGAAGTGTCGGAATGGCTGTGACAATCAACGAGGCGTAAACTATGGGAGACGCCGCTTCGGCCCTTAACTGGAAGATATAGACCATGATGGTCCACATTTTCGGATCAGGAGCCAGGATCAGTGCAAAGAAAAAGGTGCTGTAGGCCGAGACAAAAGCAGCCAGGGCAATCACGGCGAGGATCGGCTTGGACAGATTCATGGTGATCTGCCAGAACATCCTGAATTCGCTCGCTCCGTCCAGCTCAGCAGCTTCGTAAAGCTCTCTCGGCAGGCTGTCAAAAAAGCCCTTTAGCAGGAAGATGGAAAAACCGTTCACCAGGCCCGGCAGCACCAGAGCACCAAAGGTGTTCAGAAGATTAAAATCCCTGAGTTGAAGAAAGACCGGTATCATCGTGACCTCCGCCGGAAAAGCAATCGTCGCCAGAAAAAACACCAGGAGACTGTAGGTTTGGGGAAGTTTAAAACGAGAGAGCGCATAAGCCGCCAGAGGATTGATCAAAAGAGCACCTCCCACGCACAGCAGCACCAGAATAAAGGTGTTTAAAACCGCCCGACCGTAGAGGAAAACTTCATCAAAAACTGTCAGGTAATTCAAAGTTGCAAACTGAAATTTCCAAAAAGATTTTTCGGCCATCGCAGCTTCCGCATCCATCTGCTGCTGGGGGATTCGGGCATCCTTTACTCCGTGTTTTGCCTCTGCCCACTCGGCAAAGATACGATCGACAGTATTAACCCTCAACTCCTCGGGTCGGGCCGACAGGCGGATAAAGTTTTCCTTACCCATCCCTTCCTCCTTCATGCGTCTGTTACCGCTCTCAGTCAGCTCGATAAAGTTCGGACGCAAAAGTGTTTTTACAAAAGCTGTCCATTGTTCGGGGGCCAGGTCCGGCAGTGTTGCAGAAAAAGGAAGCTCGCTGTAGGAATAAAAACTTGTCCCGTAAGTCGCATTGAAATTTTCAACCGGTCCCACAACGCGAGGCAAAAATACGGCACGATAATACCCCCCTGCATCCTGGTAGTATTTCTGTGTGTCCGGCACTTTTTCCTGTACGAACTGAGCAAATTTTTTCATCAGCGGCGTCTCTCTCAATCCGGATCCAAAAAGTGTAATGATCGTGGGCCTAATGGCCGTGGGCTTTGAAAACTGAGTATTCAGTGCCGAATTGAGACGGGCCATATCTCCTCCGTATTCTCCAACCAGCCAGTGCCTGAATTCACGTGTATTGTAAGCTGACAGGCGTGTATTCGAACGAATAAACCCAACCGCTATGAGCTCGGTTGAAAATTTATCTCCCCCTCTCTCTTTTAAAAATTCCTGCCACAAAACGAGCTGCGAGGGGTCTTTTTTCGGAAGCTCCAATGTCCTGAAACTATTATCGGAATCGCTTGTAGCCATTCGATAATTATCAACTGTACCCCCATATTTTGATTCGATATAACGCTTATAATACGCTTTATCGCTGACAAAATATTTTGGAAAAAAAGTCGAATCCTTAAAGTAAGTAGTCGGTTCCACACTGCCGCTGAGCATGACAATAAAAGGAATAATCATCGTCAGCCCACCCGCAATCAGGACCAGGTAAATCGAAAGATACAGAGAGCGAACCTTGAAAGTGCGTTCAGAAATCGGAGAAAAAAACATAATCTTCTAACGGTTAGCTGTTTTGAATTCCATCCGACTCAGGCGGCGAAGCTGAAGAACGGTCAGTCCCACAAGCATACTTCCGATAATCCATGCCATCGCCGTGGCCGGTCCGAATCGCAGGCGCGTAAAAGCCTCATAAAAAATCATCAGAGACGAGACCTCCGTTATTCCGTTAGGTCCCCCACCCGTCATGATCAGGATATTGGTAGCACCGTGAAAAGCCGCAGTCAGTGCTCCGATAAAGTTGATCAGAATGAGTGCCTTCAGGCCCGGAAAGACGATGTGCGTTGTTTTAGCAAGAAAACCTGCACCATCAATTTCGGAGGCCTCAAATTGCTCCTCGGGAATCGTTTTCAGCGCAGCCAGATAAATAAGGCAGCCAGGCCCGGCACCCGCCCAGATTCCGGGGATCACGCACGAAAGCATGGCGAGGTTCGGATCCGCCGTCCATGCCCGACGCACCTCGAAGCCCAGGAGGCGCAGCCCTTCATTCAGAATGCCATCCACCCCAAACAACTCCGCCCATAAAAAGAAAACTGCTGTTCCGCTAATGACCGCCGGAAGATAATAAACCGTGCGATAAAAAATCTTATATTTCGGAATCAAATGGAGCGCATAAGCCAGGAGAATGGGTATGACAAAACCAAAAGTCAGCGTCCATGCTGCAAAATGGAGGGTCGCCAGGATAGAATTCCAAAAGGCAGCATCATATAAAACCACGGCAAAGTTATCCAGGCCAATGAAGGAAGACTCCAACACCAGACGGTAATCCTGAAAGGCCATCAGCGTCCCCCGCATGAGCGGAACATAGCTCCAGGTCAGAATCAAAATAATCGCCGGAGCCAGACAAGCCCAGGGAATCCAGGAGCGACTGCTGACCGGACGATTCAGAGTCCTGCTGGCGGCAGAAAAAAGCCTGCTGACCCACACACCCATCACCACGAAAATACAGACGATCAGAGCCAGCACAATACCTGCAACAATCCGGCGCTTCTTCATTTCTTCGGGCGCGACGTAGCCGATCATACGCTCATTTGTTTTCTGAACAGCAGCATTCAGAAACGCCTGGGCTTCCCTACGCACTTCATCCATCCGGCCGGCCTGCCAGTTTTCCCGAATCGTCGGACTCAGCAAAATCTGATCCAGAGGAAGAGTCATCTCTGAATAAACCAGGTTACAATTTTTTCCATACGGCTCGGGATGCCCGTCCTTTACAGCCTCGAGAAAAGCTTTTTCCAGGCCCTTCGGCGAAAGAACCAGGTAGGATTCATAGCCATATTTACGAAGCATCGCCGGGTTGAGAAGACTGGCCAGCCCCAGCTCGACATAGGTATCCACACGAATTTTTTCGGCCTCTTCACTCGTGATAAAATTGATATACTGCCAGGCCGCCTCCTGTTTTTTGGGGTCTTTAATGCCTGAAAAAATTCCAAAAATCACCGCATTGACCTCGGAGCCACGCAGGCCGGTCGGCCCTTTGGGAACCGTCCCGATTCCCCATAACTCGGGATTGACGATCACATCATTTCCACCGAGATAAGTAAAAGTCATCCCGACATTATCCACATCATTAAAATCCGATGACTTGGCCTGGCGGACGGCTGTTCGCTCCATTTCAACCAGGTCGTAATAGAACAGGTAGGCCTCCAGGGCTTCCGGTGTATTAAAGGCGGCCCGCCACTCGCCAGGTTCGATTTCAACAACCGCCTCTCCACCAGCAGACCAAAGAAACGACATCAAATGCCAGCTTGCAGCTATCCCACTCGTCAGGTAGATACCTTTATTATCATTTCCCAAAGCATCAATTTTTGCCGCAAACTCCTTCAGTTCCTTCCAGTCGTCTGGAACACGCTGTGGCAGACCCGCAAGGCGGAAAAGCTCTTTATTAAAAATCATAGCCATCACCTGCAAATCAGAGGGTAGTCCATACAGCCCCCGATCTCCCTGCGAATTTTCCCGATAGATCACGGGTTTGATCTGCGGCAACACATTCTTCAGAACATCATCACCCGCAGCCTTAGCGCGTTCATAAAATTTATCGAGAGGCAGCAGCATCCCCTCACGAACAAAACTGTCCATGCTCCGAAAATTCAGC
>JBKEBM010000211.1:0-10336 GCA_047973165.1 Chthoniobacterales bacterium | reverse complement strand
AGCAGCCAGTATTCGATGTCAAAAGCCTCCTGCTGCGGCAGCGAAATGTATTCGTCGATGGCCTCCGCACCACGCATCACTTCCACTGCACAGTTGTAAAATTCCGCCGTCACACGAGACTCCGATTTATCTTTTCCCCAAGCGATCATACCGAGTCCTGGAATTAAAATGACCGTCGGACTCGGATCGCGCATCGCAGGTGAATTTCCATGTTTACAAGCTTCGTAGTAGGCCGCGTAATCAGCACGATATTTTTCGAGACCTTCAGTAAGAAGTTTTTTGAGCGCATCGAGATCGCCCGTCGATGGATTCCACGCGACATAAAGCGGCTTGATTTTTGTTCGTAAAAAATGATCCGGACAGCTCGTGCCCAGCTCGGCCAGGCGCGGCGCATCTGCCGAATTTACAAATCGCCGAATCGTCTCGTCGTCCTGAACGGTGCCGACAAAACGCTTCTGCTGACTAACCCGTCCGCGCAGCCAGGGAAGGATTTTTGCAAAAGTTTCCTGCCGTTGTTTTTCGTCGAGCGACTTGTATTTTTGGCCACCAAAGGCTGCCTTGTCGCCGCCTTTAGCCTGATATTTTTCTTCAATAAAGCTGGCGGCTTTTTCAATAAGACTGAGCGTCAGTTCATAGCACTCCTTATCGTCGTTGGCCCAGTTGATGAGACCGTGCTGGCCCATGATGATTCCCTTTGCCTTCGGATGCTCCTCGCAAATTTTTTGCATTGCAAGACCCAGTTCAAACCCCGGGCGCAGCCAGGGCGTGTGAATCACATCGTCGCCGTAAATTTCCTTTGTGAGCTGCACAGAATTTTTGGATGCCGCTACGGAAATCGCTGCATTCGGATGCATGTGATCGACATGTTTAAACGGAATAAAGGAATGCAGCGGCGTGTCGATCGACGAGGGACGCGGGTTAAGATTAAAGGTCGTATGTCGATACATTCCAACCATCTCGTCTTCAGCCTCCGTTTTGGGGCCTTTTTCCGGTGCCGCTGCATAAATTTTCTGAAGCCCCATGAGCTTGTCCTGATAGAGCGAAGAAAAATTTTCCCGCTTCGAAGTGCGCAGATCACCACCGGAACCCTTCACCCACAAAACCTCCGTTTCCTCACCGGTAAGAGGGTCTTTTTCAATGATCTTTGACGAAGTATTTCCGCCGCCGGTATTAGTGATGCGTTGGTCGTCACCCAGAATATTCGAGCGGTAAACAAGGCGCTCCACAGCGTCGAGTTTATCAGCAGTTTCAGGGTTCCAGGAGTGGGTAACGTATTTTAAACTCATGTTGGATTTTCTGTGTTTTTGTGGTAAAAATCGCTTTTTAGCGTCGATCTCCGGAAAAAATCAAGCATTTTCCAATAAAAAATGATTAAGGGCACCTCTGGAAACCCACTTTTCATTTTGAAATACTGACGTTCGATAGTGTCATTTCATTTGAGTCGATTCGTCCTCCGAGGAGTGCCGATATCGGGCTTGCGCCCGGTGAGTTGCTTTTACAGATGTTTTTTTATCCTATCCAAAAGTGTCCACTTTTTATCGCTACACAGCAAAAGGACATTGGCAAAAATCAGCGTTCTGGTTCTATAGACGGCCATGCTCCAGGAAATTGAAACTCTGCTTCGTCTGCAAGATAAGGATCAGCATTTAACAAGCCTCCAGGCGGAGTTTGACGCAATCCCCCGCGAGAAACAGGCACGTGAAAAACAACTCGCAAACTCTGCCACCAAACTTGAGGCCTCAAAAACACGCTCCCAGCAGCTTAAAGTTCTGCAAAACGAAATCGAGGGCGAAGTCTCTGCGAAACAAACTCAGATTGCGCGTTATAAAACCCAGCAAATGGAAACACGTAAGAACGATGAATTCCAGGCACTGGCCCACGAAATCGAAGGAGCTGAAAAGCAAATCTCAGACCTCGAAACAAAAGAACTGGAGATCATGGAAGAGTCCGATTCGCTCCTCCCGGCTATCCAAAAAGCCGAGGAGCTTTACCGGGAGGAAAAAGAAAAAATCGAAAAACATATTTCTCTTTTGGAAGAAAAAAAAGGACATCTCACCGAGCAGATCGACTCCTTTAAAAAAGAGTCCGACACCCTTGCTGCAACTGTCGAAGAGGCTCTTCTCCTTATTTATCGCCGCCTCTTCGAAACCAAAAATGGCAATCCCGTTGTCGCCCTCCAGGACGATGTCTGCACGGGCTGCCACATGAAAGTGCCGACGCAAATTGTTATTTCAGTAAAAAGCGCAAAGGAAGTCACGGGCTGCCCGCAGTGTGGGCGACTGCTTTACGTAGAACCCTGATTCCTCTCAGGCAGAGCTTGAATTTCAGGAATTCTGTGTGCAGATTTTCTTCTATGTCTGATCCACGTTTTGAAAAACTGGCCAAAGTCCTGATCTCACATTCCACGAAGTTGCGGCGGAATGAAACAGTCCTCATCGACGCCTTTGATGTGCCGGAAGAAATGCTCCATACTCTCATCCGTAAAGTTTACGAAGCCCGGGCAATTCCTTTTGTAAACTTACACAGTTCACGTATCTCAAGAGAGCTTGCACGCGGTATCAGTAAGGAGCAATTGGAAATCCTGGCGACCACAGAGCTTACGCACATGAAACAAATGGATGCCTACATCGCCCTGCGTGGCAGCCACAACATCAGCGAAATGTCCGATATACCGGAAAAATCTCTGAAGCTGATCTCTCGGGAAATGACACCGGTTCTGAATTATCGCATCAATAAAACCAAGTGGGTAGTCCTGCGCTGGCCGACTCCCGCAATGGCTCAGCAAGCACAAATGAGCACAGAAGCCTTTGAAAAATTGTATTTCCGGGTTTGCACCCTGGACTACGCTCGAATGGTTCCCGGCATGAAGGCTCTGAAGGCACTGATGGACAAAACAGACCGCGTCCATATCAAATCTCCAGGGACTGATCTGCGCTTTAGCATCAAAGGTATCGGCTCTGTCACCTGCGGTGGAACTCACAACGTCCCCGACGGAGAGGTTTTCAGTTGCCCGACCAAAAACAGCGTCGAGGGGCATATTACTTATAATACTCCCACCATTTATCAGGGCAGCTCGTTTGATAATATCCGCCTGGAATTTTCACAGGGCAAAATCGTAAAAGCGACCAGCCCAAACAACAACAAACGCCTCAACCAGATTCTCGATACGGATGAGGGAGCACGCTTCATCGGCGAATTCGCCATCGGCTTCAACCCCTTTATTAAAGAGCCAATGCGCGATATTCTCTTTGATGAAAAAATCGCCGGCTCCCTCCATTTCACTCCCGGCCAGGCCTACGACATCGGTGGAAACGGCAATAAAAGTCAAATCCACTGGGACCTCGTGCTGATCCAGCGCAAAGACTACGGTGGCGGCGAAATCTGGTTCGATGACAAACTCATCCGAAAAGATGGCCTGTTTATTCCGGCATCCCTGAAAAAACTAAATCCCGATTATCTCGGAAAGAAAAATTAACGTCGGATCCGAATCGCTCCGACTTGTTTTGCCATCAGCCACTCCATCGGGTTTCTGGCGTCGCGGATGATCGTCTCCTCGCCCTGAGGTGCGATGTCCGAAGGATCAATTCGGCGTGCAAGCATCGTGGCGAGCCGCAAATCAGTCACCGGACTGGCTGCAGCGAGGCGTGCCTCCAGGTCACTTTGTGAAGCAACGATCACCATGTTCTGAATATTACGGTAGTCTTTTCCCTCAACTCCAAAAACCATGACAGACGGAAAAACCTCCTGAAGTGTTCGGTAAAGCCAGCGAAAAGCACCCGAGAATTCTCCCTGCGAGGCACTGATCAGATTCATAAAATAGACGCCATCCGGTTTTAGCCGACTGTTCAGCGACTGAAAAAATTCCAGAGATGTCAGGTGACTCGGCACCGTATGCACCCCGCTGTAAGCATCCCCGACAATGATGTCGTATTGTGTTTGTCCCTCGCGTAAAAAACGCCGTCCGTCAGTTGCCACAAGCCGAAAGTCCGGATAATCTGCCAGGCGAAAATATTTTTTTCCAATCTCAATAATTTCAGGATCGATCTCCACGATGGTGACTGCGGAATCCTGAAAAGCTTCTGACAACTGTTCCGGCATCCCAAACCCACCGCCGCCGATGAAAAGAGATTCCCTCACCTCACCCGGCGCAAAAATTTTAAGCAACTCCCAGAATTTCTGGTAACCAAAAACAAGCTCCCCCGATTCGACAATCTGTGCTCCCTCCATCGTTGTGTCGAGCTGAAGAAAACGCAGAGTTTTAGAGGGGGACTCCTTCCAGTCCCTCACTCTTATGTTGTGGTAGAAAGAAGCATGCTGTGCGATCTCTCCATCCTCCGTCGGGAGCTTCAGACTTAAAGTGCCTAACATCCCGGCCAGAAAAATTCCGCTGCATACCAGCAAAGCAAGCTTCCCTTTCAACTTCCCGAAAATCAGCAGGGAAAGAACACCCAATAAAAAAATACAGGCAGCAACGCACACAAAAATCGATGTCAGAGAAAAATTCGGGATCAAAAATAACCCGGCCCCGATGGTCCCCAAAAAACTACCCAGGGTTCCCCACATGCCGACGAGACCAGCAGAAAGACCGATTTTTTCATCCTGGAATTGTCGGCTCATCAACCGAACAATAAACGGAGAAACCGAAGCCAGCAGAAAAGCCGGAACAGAAAACAAAAGAAGCGAAGCCAGCATCGGACCGGTCACCGGACTCCACTCTGCCACAGAAGCCTGCGTGACAAGAAAAACCGGGTAAACCAGCAACGTCGTAATCGCTGCCGCAAAAAATAAAAATCCCAGTGTCCTGAAATCCGGTCTGCGATCCACCAGCCATCCCCCCAGAAAATCACCCGCAGCAATGGCAACCAGGACAACTCCGATAAGCCCCGTCCAGGTAAACATCGTATTTCCAAAAAGCGGCGTAATGAGCCTGTTACCCGCTAACTCGACGACCATAATACCAGCTCCGGCAAAGAAGCAGGCCGCCGTAAGAAAGACCTTTTCGACACTCAGGCGGCTGCCCGACGAAGTGCTGTTTGTGAGCGAGGAGGATTTAGAGGAAGATTGTTTTTTCACAAGTGGGAAGAGCCTGCCAGGAGAGAGGAGCGTTTTCAATCCAAAAGAGCCGGAGTTGACTCTTACAAAAAAAAATGGAGCCGGCAGTCGGATTCGAACCGACGACCAGCGGTTTACAAAACCGCTGCTCTACCACTGAGCTATGCCGGCGTCTAAAAAGAAGCCCCGGCTTTATGGCATTCTCCGCCATCAGGTGCAAGCCGCTAAATCAAAATATTTCAGGGAGGCGTTAAAGTCTCAAAAATCAAACAGGAATACAGACTTGTTTTTACCCTCTTTTTCGTTGCCTTAACAGACCCTGATAAAAAAAGCTTATCCCAGCGCATCGAAACCGGGGTGTTTTTTTCCGTCTTTAATTGTTACTTTCGGAACCAAACGACGGCTTACTTTTCGTTTTACACCCCGCACACGAACATCGGCCTGCTGCGGCGGAGTTCCGCTCCCATCGAAAAGCCTACCATTCTTAATTAAAAAATTCATGTGCCTTCAGAGTTCTGTGACGAGCATGTTTATCAGGCTAAGCACAAATTTCTCATAAAAAACAACATTACTAATGTTACCCGAAAAACTGGCTTTTCAGCGACTTTGCGATTGCGGGTTACTTTTACTTTGTGCGACTTTGATTTCTCCATGAAAACCCTGGGATTTCGCCGCGTTGCGGTTGCCTCGCCTGAACTTCGCATTGCTGACATCGAATTTAATGTCTCTCAACTTGTAAAAAACGCACGGGATACCGCCAGACAGGATGCTGACCTCACGGTCTTTCCCGAGCTTTCCCTCACGGGCTATTCCTGCGGCGATCTTTTTTATCAGTCCCGGCTCCGGCAGGCGGCACTCGAAGGGCTCGATACTTTTTGCAAAAAAACCGCCAGCCTCCCAGGCACTTTTCTCCTGGGCCTGCCCATCGAATTTCAGTGCCGCCTTTACAATGCAGTCGCCGTCATTCAGCACGGAGAAATCCTGGGCGTCGTTCCAAAAACTTTCCTTCCCAATCGCAACGAATTCTACGAAGCCCGCTGGTTCAGCTCGGGAAAATCCATTCATTTCGGTGAGATTCAGATTAACAAAACAACGGTCCCCTTCAGCCCGAATCTGCTTTTTGAGGAAAAAAAATTTCCGGCATTTTGTCTCGGTATCGAAATCTGCGAAGACCTCTGGGCTGTCGAACCACCCAGTGGAAAACTGGCACTCTCCGGGGCAACGATACTGGCAAATCCCTCGGCCAGCCCCGAGCAGCTCGGCAAACTCCATTACCGAAAAAATCTTGTTATTCAGCAATCCGCCCGTTGCCTTGCAGCCTACCTCTACGCAGCCGCCGGCCCCTGCGAATCAACGAGCGACATCGTTTTCAGCGGCCACAATCTCGTTGTGGAAAACGGTCGTCTGCTCGGTGAATCCCCTCGTTTTCACTTCGAGTCCACTCTGCTCATTCGTGACATTGACTGTGAATTTCTGACTACTCAGCGTTTCAAAAACACCCCTTTTTCTCTTGAAGAGCAGGTCGATACTTACTTTCGCAGAATATCGCTGGCACCCACTTCCGGAGCCTCGAAAAAGAAAACCACCTCTCTGCTGCGTTCGGTATCACCCCACCCCTTTGTCCCCGAAAATGCTTCTGATCGTGAAGCCAACTGCTCCGAAATTTTTGAAATCCAGGCCACCGCCCTGGCACGTCGCCTGCGCCACACCGGACTGAAAAATGTGCTCATCGGCATCTCCGGTGGACTTGATTCCACCCTCGCACTTTTGGTTTGTATCGCTGCTTTTCGAAAGCTCGGCCTCCCTCCCGAGGGTATCATCGGCATCAGCATGCCCGGTCCAGGCACCTCGGAGCGAACACGCAAAAACGCTCTGGCTCTCCTAAAAAAACTCAAAGTCACCGGTGAGGAAATTTCCATCGTCGCTGCCATCAAACAACATTTCAAAGATATCGGGCAAAACACGAATAAACACGACCTGACCTATGAAAACGCCCAGGCCCGCGAACGAACCCAAATCCTCATGGACCTCGCAAACAAACGAGCTGCACTCGTCGTCGGAACGGGTGATCTTTCCGAAGCTGCACTCGGCTGGTGCACTTTCAACGGCGATCACATGTCGATGTATCACGTAAATATCGGTGTCCCCAAAACTCTGGTTCGTTACCTGGTCGAATGGTATGCCGACCTGGCGGAATCCCGGGCTTCAGGAATTTCAAAAACTCTCCTCGACATCGCTGCGACACCGATTTCTCCGGAACTGCTGCCGCCGGACCGCAAGGGCAAACTACGCCAGAAAACCGAAGACCTCATCGGCCCTTACGAGCTGCATGACTTCTTTCTCTACCATGCGATTCACTGCGGAGCGCAGCCCGAAAAAACCCTTTTTCTCGCCAAAATCGCCTTCGCCAAAAAATACTCCTCTACGGAAATCAAACGCTGGCTACAGGTTTTTTTGAAGCGTTTCTTCTCTCAGCAATTCAAGCGAAACGCCATGCCCGACGGTCCCAAAGTCGGCACCGTGGCTCTCTCCCCACGGGGCGACTGGCGTATGCCCAGCGAAGCCTCGCCAAACACCTGGCTGTAAAAATTCTCTTTTTAACGCCGTCGCCGCAGGTGACTCGGCAGTATCCCGAGCTGATCACGATACTTTGCAATTGTTCGTCGCGCCACGCTGACTCCCCGCCCCCTCAGCACTTTTACGATTGCATCGTCACTGAGAGGTTTGCTCTCCGGTTCGTTTTGTATGATCTCAGCGACCGCCTGACGCACGCTTTCGTTGCTGACCACTTCTCCCTCTTCGGTTTCGTAGCCCGAGGTAAAAAAGTATTTCAGTTCAAAAATCCCCGCCGGACTTTGCAGGTATTTTCCATTTACGGCACGGCTTACCGTCGTTTCATGCACACCGACAGATTCGGCAACCTCCGACATTCTCATCGGTTTCAGATGCCCTGCTCCATGATAAAAAAATGCTTCCTGGCGAATCACCAGTTCACGAGCAATGCGCAAAAGAGTTTCATTTCGCTGCTCAATCATTTTCAAAAAAAAGCGTCCGCTGCGAATATGATCCCGAAGATAAGATTGCAGTTCCCGCTGCCCTGCGCTTTCCGACAACAGGTCTTTGTAAGTATCGCTGATTTTCAAAGCCGGAAGACCCTGGGCATTCAGGCGCACCTCCAGTCCTTCTTCGCCAATTTCCACAAAAACATCCGGCTCGATAATCTCCGCAGTTTCCTTTCGCAGCACCCAGCCAGGATGCGGGTTCAAACGCCCTATCTCAGCCGCTGCAGCCTCTACAGCAGCCAACGACTCATCCAGACTCTTTGCAATCTCTGCATATCGACGCCTGCCCAACTGATCGAGAAATCTGTCCGAGATATGTGCTGCCAGACTTTCCGATCTTCCCTGTCTGCCAAGCTGCAGCAGCAAGCATTCACGTAAATTTCTTGCAGCCAGACCAGGCGGATCCAGTTGCCCCTGCACAATTTCAAGAACTTCCTCCACATGGAGCGGCGTTGTCTCTTCGCCGACTACAGCCGCGATTTCTTCGATCGGCACCGTGAGATAACCCGCCTCATCCAGCCCACCCAAAATCTGATCCACGATTCGCCTGTCCTTTCTCGAAAAATCAGCCAGGCTTAACTGCGATTCCAGTTCTTCAGAGAGTGGCTTTTTACTCTGAATCGAATCCATTATAAACTGCTGTCTCTCCTGAGCGGCCGATGCAGCACCAGCCCCCTCATGCTGGACGTAATAAGTATCCCACAAATCCTCCCGGTCGCCGGACTCTTCCCGCACATCTTCAGCAGACTCCTCTCTTTCCTTTGAAAAGTCTTCCTCCAAAACCGGATTGACCGCCAGCTCCTGGACGACCATCCGGCTCAACTCCATCAGCGGAGCCTGCAAAATATGAAGGCTCTGCTGCATCTGCGGCGAGAGTGTCTGCTGCTGCGAAAGTGTTTGTCCTTGAACTAACCCGGGAAACATAAAATCGCTGAAACTTATAACCCTCCCTCTCAACGCAAGCAAGTTTCGCGCCAACTTTTCAGGATAATAAGCTCCTAAGATTTTTTCTTTCCCTGCACTCCGCCGATTGGCAACGGGGCATTTACCAGCAGGCTGTCCAGGTCTCTCACACTCTGCTGTGCAATTCCCAGGAAACGCTGTTCATCAGCGATATGGTCTGCAATGCGCTCGATAGCTTTTACTTCAAACTCTTTAAAACGTCGTGCTGCGTCTTTGGCGTGTTCGCTCTCATGCCCCATCTCCTCAAGCACTGCAATCGCACAGTCCAGGGAAGAGGCAAGCTGTTCGCCGAAAAAACGAACTCCCGCTTTGTAAAGACGACACGCGTGCTCACGCGAACAGGCTCTGGCAAAGATTTTCAATTGTGCGAAATGTTTGTGGCAGGTCTCGATGATGCTCATACACTCCTCTTCATCATCAATAGCAAGGATCAAAACCTCCGCATCCTCCGCTCCGGCAGCCTGCAAGAGCTGTAAACGAGAAGCATCTCCGTAGTAACACTTCACTCCGATTCGCCGCAGAAAATCAACATGGTCGCTGTCTTTTTCCAAAACCGTAATATCATAACCCGCACTTCTAAGGAGACGTCCCATCGGGTGACCGAAGCGACCAAAACCGACCAAAAGGATATCGGCATTATCATTTTCCACATCGTGCGGACGCTCTTCAGCAGCCTCAGAAGTTCCAAAATGTGGTAAAATAAACATCTGCACAAAAATCAAAAGTGGCGGTGCCAGCACCATGGACAAGGCAACCACAGCGATCATCTGAGAAGCAAGCTCGACTCCGATGACGCCCTGTGCGACAGCAAACCCACCCAGCACAAAGGCAAATTCACCGCCCTGCGCAAGAGCTGCCGTGAAAAGCAGACGCTGATCGAAGGACATATTAAACCACCGTGCCAACGCATAGAGGACGACAGCCTTTATCACAATCAGCCCCAGCAGCATTGCGCCAATCGTCAGCGGTTTCTCCGCAATCAGGGCAAAATTTATCCCCGCTCCGACGGAGATGAAAAAGATGGCCAGAAGCAGAGACTTAAAGGGCTCGATATTACTCTCCAGTTCATGACGAAACTCACTGCTGGCCAGCATGACTCCGGCAACAAAAGTCCCAAGTGCGGGTGACAGGCCGACAGCATTCAAAACTGCCAGCCCCCGACTCCAGATCGGCAGAGAATCGATCCACGTCACATGCCCTCCGTGCCCGTCGGCTCCGGCTCCCGCTGGAAGATGTGCCAGCAACGGCAGCAGAGCAAT
>JBKEBM010000084.1:0-20504 GCA_047973165.1 Chthoniobacterales bacterium | reverse complement strand
CTGGAGCGAGCGGACTCAACTTCCCGGGTCCTGGATATGAAATACCATATACTATTGCCACAGGGTCAGCAGGTGGGGGGTGCCGTTGATTTAATTCAGTGGATGGCAGTTCTCAGGTCCTGTAGTGCGATGGAGGCCTACCTGAAAAATAATGTTGGACGGGTTTCGAGTTGGAAAATTGCAGAGTTTTTAGTCTTGCACCAGACCTTTCCGCGTTCGATCCGTTTCTGTGTGGATCGACTGGACACAGCACTGCATAATATTTCCGGGATTAACACGGCAAGCTTTGGGAATGAGGTTGAGCGCCTGTCCGGCATGCTGCGTTCTGATCTGGACTATGCTACTGTAGATTCTATTTTTCAAACAGGTTTACATCAATATCTCGACTCAATTCAGGCGAGACTTAATGATATTACTCAAAGGCTTATCAGCACTTATTGTCGGTGGCTGGAGAAACCTTCATCGGCAGCTTGATTTCAAGGTATATAATTTTCATGAAGCAATTAGTTTTTGGTTTTTTATTTATATTATTGATTATCCCTGCACAGGCGGAGTGGGAGACACTGGAAGACTGCCGTCTGATTCCCAACAAATATAATGACGGAGATAGCTTTCATATTAAACATAAAGGGAAGGAGTATATTTTTCGCCTGTGTTATGTTGATACTCCGGAAACAGATAACTCATTTAAGAGACGGACTTCCGAGCAGGCCAAATACTGGAATATTTACAAAAAAGAGTTATATATTCTTGGAGCCTATGCCAAAGAGCGGGCAGAAAAACTTTTGCAGGAAACTTTTACTGTAAAAACAGACTGGACCGACGCCAAAGGAAACAGCCGTCTTCCACGCTTTTTTGCAGTCATCGAAACCAAAGACGGAAACCTTGTTGAGATATTAGTGAAAGAAGGGCTTGCTCGTATTTATGGTTATGCCCCGCGAAATCCTGATGGATTATCCGGCAAAATTTATATGGATAAGCTGCGCAAAATGGAGGAAGACGCCAAACGTAAAAAAGTGGGGGGATGGCTGGGCAAAAAAAATATAGAAGTATCAGCTCTTGCTGAAGGGGCCACTGCTCCTAAATCTCAGAATTCAAACTCTCCTTTTAAAAGCTATGCGGAGCGTATGCGTGAAGCTCAGCAACGTTAATTTTTTCACTCTGACGGACAAATATCTGTGGACCGACTATGATAACCAGATTGTCGGAGGCAGCTGATGGATTGTTCCGGTCAGCATTTTGTAAATTTCGTCCGGGGCACCCAGCTCAAAGCATCCTCATCCCAGGTTTGCAAACAGAGGATATTTTCAACCAGTTTTCTAATCTCTTTTCGCACTACCTTTAATTATAAAATCTAAAACAATTATGCCATCCCGCCAAAAATCCCCTTTCACCCCCTCCCGCAGCTCCTGCTGGGTATGGTCCAAACTCTCCGCCCAAAAATGGGAAGACGCCTGGGAAGAGCGCCTGGCCTTTCTGCCGACTGGTGCACTCACCATCATTCATATCCCTGGACACCCCAAAATCCGTCTCGAGGTTTACAGCAGTAAAAAAGAAGTCACACTGCTCCATCAGCAATTCGGAGGTTCCATTCGTGAATTCAAAAGTCGCGAACTCGAAAAGTCCCTCCAGGAAGATACCCCTCTTTTAAAAATCCGCAGCCGCCTGGTTGTCTGTCGCGACCCGATTCGGTGGAAGGAATATTTAAAATCGAAAAAAAAATCTGCCACCAAAGCCTCGCCCGAATGGATTTGGATTCCAGCCGGTCTGGCCTTTGGAACCGGCAGCCACAGCACCACCCAGGGTTGTCTGCGCCAGCTCTGCGACTGGGCCGAACCCCAAAACAAACCCTGGCGCATGATCGACCTCGGCTGTGGGTCCGGCATCCTTGCCATCGCTGCCGAAAAACTCGGTGCCGACCACGCAGAGGCCATTGACTACGATCCGAACTGCATACGCATCACTTCCGAAAACGCCAAAGCCAACGCCTGCAAGCTCATCCAACCCAAACAAACCGACGTTCTGAAATGGCGTCCGCGCAAAGAATTTTTCGACCTCATCTGCGCCAACCTCTACAGCGATATCCTGTTGAAAGTAACAGACAAAATCCACAAAGCCCTCCGCCCCAACGGACACCTTATATTTTCAGGAGTGCTGCGCGATCAGCTCCCCGAATGCCTCGCAGCCTTCAAACAATCCGGCATCCACGTAAAATACTACAACCCACGCGGCAAATGGGTTTACGGCTTTTGCCAAAAACCACGTTAATCCCGACACTTTTTCACCGATTGCTTGCCATCCGGCGACAGGCACTATAAAGCAAAGCACGCTCCGATGGCCGAAGAACTTTCCTACGTATTAATCACTCCGCATTCGCTGAAAAAATCACGAACCGGAGGCATCATCGCGCGCCTCGTCTCACGCTCAGGCCTCGAAGTCGTCGCAGGACGCATGTTCGCCCCCTGCCCCGAATTCATCGTCGAATACGCAAGCCACATCGTCACCGAAAACGACCCACGACACCGCGCTACTCAGGAGCTTTTAAAAAGCTACCTCGAACAGCATTTCGCACCTGCAGGCGACGGCACTCGCCAACGCTGCATGCTCCTCATCCTGCGTGGAGAAGACGCTGCCCGGCGCGTTCTCGAAGTCGCCGGACACATCGTCCACGGCAGCATGAACGGCGAAACCATCCGCGACACCTACGGCGACTATGTCCTCGAAGAAGGCGGTATCCGCTACTTTGAGCCAGCCGTTTTCACCGCTCCAAACGCCGAAACAGCCGAACGCGACCTGAAACTTTTCGCTCGCTACTCCGACTCCGACGGCGGCCTCATCGAAACCGACCCTGCACAAAAAGCTCCCGACAACGAACGCACGCTCGTCCTCATCAAACCCGACAACTTCCGCTTCCCGAACGCCCGCATGGGACACGTCATCGACACTTTTTCGCGTGCCGGTCTGCAAATCATCGCCCTCAAAGTTCATTTCATGAGTGTCGCCCAGGCCGAGGAATTCTACGGACCGGTGCTCGAAGTGCTGCAAGACGTTTTTCAGGAGCCCTTCGGACGCCAGGCCCGCAAGCACCTCGAAAACGAACTCGACATTTCCCTCGACTCCGACTTCGAAAAAACTCTTGGCAAAAAACTCGGCCCCATCTGCGGACGCAAGCACTGGGAAAACATCATCCACTTCATGTCCGGACGTCGCCCCGCCGACTGCACTCCCGAAGAAAAATCACGGCCCGGCTCCGAAAAATGCGTCGCCCTCATTTACGAAGGCCCCCAGGCCATTCAGAAAATCCGAACCATCCTCGGCTCCACCGACCCCGCAAAGGCCTCTCCCGGCTCTATTCGCAAAGAATTCGGACAGTCCATGATGATCAATGCCGCCCACGCCTCCGACTCCGCAGATAACGCCCGACGCGAAATGAAAATCATCAACATCGAGGAAAATAATTTCAAAACGTTGATCCTCGAGCAATTTAAGACTACATAAACTCACACATACCAAACCGCTAAAAATTAAAATTATGGATATTGCCTCACGCGTAACAGAAATAACCCCGTCGCTCACACTTGCCATCGACAGCAAAGCCAAGGCCATGAAAGCCGAAGGCATCGACATCTGTGGTTTCGGTGCCGGAGAACCCGACTTCGACACACCCGAACACATCAAAGCCGCCTGCATGGCCTCAATCGACGGAGGTTTCACCAAATACACACCCAGCTCCGGCACCCCCGAGCTCCGCGCCGCCATCTCCGAAAAATTCCTGGCCGAAAACAATCTCGAATACGCCCTGCAGCAAATCATCGTAAGCAGCGGTGCCAAGCACTCCTGCTTCAACGCCATCATGGCCGTCGTCGATCCCGGTGACGAAGTCATCATCCCCGCCCCTTACTGGCTAAGCTACCCCGAGATGGTCCGACTGGCCGGAGGCATCCCCGTTATTGTCCCAACCACGCAGGAAAATAACTGGAAACTCACCGCCGAAGAGTTTGAAAACGCCATGTCGCCAAAAACCAAGATGATCATCATAAACACCCCCGGCAACCCGACAGGCTCCGTTTACACCCGCGAAGAACTCAAAGCCATTGCCGACGTCGCCTCCGAAGAGGACATCACCATCCTTTCCGACGAGATTTACGAAAAACTCGTTTACGACGGAACTGAACACGTCAGCATCGCCTCCCTCTCACCCGAAGCCTACGACCTCACCATCACGGTCAATGGTTTCAGCAAAGCCTATGCAATGACCGGCTGGCGCCTCGGCTACCTCGCCGCACCCGACCCTGTTGCAAAAGTCATCGACTCTCTGCAAAGTCACTCCACCTCCAACCCCTGCTCCTTCGCACAAAAAGGCGGACTCGCAGCCATCAAAGGCGATCAGCAATGCGTCACCGACATGCGCGAGGAATTTAACATCCGCCGTGAATACATGTTCGGACGCCTCAGCAGCATTCCCCGCCTCAGCGTCGTAAAACCACAGGGTGCCTTCTACATGCTGATCAACATCGGCCAGCTCCAACTGACTTCCCAAAACTTCGCCGATCGCCTGCTCAGCAAAGCCAACGTCGCCGTCGTCCCCGGCATCGCCTTCGGCGACGACTCCACTGTCCGCCTCAGCTACGCCACTGGTATGGACATTATCAAAGAAGGTATCGATCGCATCGAAAACTTCTGCCAGAGCCTGTAAGACTAAAAATTTGAAATCTCAGATTTCAAATTCAAAAAAAACAGCACCGCTTCCCAAAAGCGGTGCTGTTTTTTTATAGTATCCTCTGCTTTTCCTTGCAGAAGTGCCCACCTCACACAAACCTGCTGTTATGGTTACCTTCACATCCCAATACCTCGGCGATCTGCGATGCAGCGCCATCCACGGCCCCTCCTCCACTGAAATTTTTACCGACGCCCCAACCGACAACCTTGGCAAAGGTGCTTACTTCAGCCCCACTGACCTCACCGCAACCTCCCTCGGCACCTGTATGATGACCACCATGGCCATCGTGGCAAAAAAACAAAACCTCGATGTCGACCTGCGCGGCACGACTGCCACCATCCGCAAGGAAATGACCGGGGAAGCACCGCGAAAAATCGCCTGTATCGAAGTCGAACTAAAACTCCCCCTCCCCGCCAGTCACCCAGCCCGGGAAACTCTCGAAGCTGCCGCCGAGGGCTGTCCCGTAGCTCGCAGTCTCCATCCCGATATCCGGCAGGACATCAGCTTCAGCTACACGGATTGATTTATTTAACGCCAAAGAAACGGTCAAAATCCCGATCATTAGGGCACACCCGAAAACCTGCTTTTCGGCAGAGAGGCCGGATAAAATTTTGGAGACAAGGCGAAAAAATATCCGCTGGCCTTGTCCCAACGGGTATCTTTTGAACGCCGTCTCCGGAATTTTGAACAACTCTGTATGCTGAAAATGAGGTTTCCAAGTGAACCCTTAATTTAAATCGTAGCAAAATGCTCCGTGGCATACAGAGAGCAATCCATTTTGAAGTTTTATAGCTCGCCTGGCTTGACTCGCTTAAGATGCTGCATCAGGCTGCAGGCGATGAAAATTTTTTCTTTATTGTTGGTTGGTTTATTTTTTTCAGGGCAAATATTCGCCGAAACTCTCAAGGTTGGGGATACCCTGCCCACCTTTACGGTTGAGGATCAACATGGGAAATCCTTTACGTATGATGGTCAGATCAACGTTTTACTTGTCTCTTTTGATATGGATTCGGGGAAGCAGACCAATGCAATTCTCGCTGAAAAACCAAAGGATTTTCTTTCTGAAAAAAAGGCGGCTTTTCTATCTAATATCTACGGAATGCCTAAAATCGGACGTTTTTTTGCCCTTCGGAAAATGCGTAAATACCCTCAGCGAATCCTTTTGGGCGACAGCGAAAGCTTACTCACTGACTATCCACAGCAAGAAGGTAAAGTCACCGTTCTCAAGTTAGATAAAGACAGGAAAATTCTTGCCATCAGCTATTGGGCGCCGAGTCAGGACTCGATTGATACGGTGTTGGAGTAGGCTTTACTTATTCCAGTAGGTCAGCGTGCTCGCGGTGTTTTTTTAACCAGGCTGCAGCGTAAGTGCAAACAGGGTGGATTTTCAGACTGCGTTCGCGAGCATGAGTTGCGATGTCTTCCATGAGGCGTCCGGCTGCTCCGGTGCCGCGCAGGGATGGGTCCGCTTCGACATGGAGAAGTGAGAGAATACCGTCTTTGAGTTCGTAGTCTGCCCAGGTGACTTTACCGTTTTCACGACGTTCGAACCGGCGGTCTGTGTGGTGGTCGTCCATAGGAGTTCAGAGCGTCACTCCAGCGTCGATTTCCAGGCCGCCCTCGGTCAGTCGGACTATTTTGTCTTTGAGTTCCAAGTTCATAATTTTCCATCAGGATACCTCAAATTAAGAATTTACACAATTTCTATAAATTGATAACCGATACTCAACGTTCATTAACGAAATTGTTTTCTCCATTTACCTTGCTATGAAAAAAAAACTCTCTGCCCTTCTGTCTTTGCTCTCTCTTGCTCTCTCTGCAACAACCAGTCACCTGCAAGCTCAAGCTACCCCACCGATTCTTCATACCATCAACGGCCAGGAATATGAAGCCGTCGAGTGGCCGACAACAGGTGGTATCCAAACAATTTCAGGAACAACGACCGCTTCCGGCTCCTGGACCCTCAATGGAGGAGGTACCGTCACAATCTCCGGAAATACACAAATTGACTTCCTTTCGGAGAATGACTTTGTCTTTACAAATGCACCTTACAGCACAACTTCTCCCGGGTATGCAATCAGCGATGTTGATCGCTTCCGCGTGAATGGCGGACAGGCCGCAGGTGGCACTGCTCTGACTCAGACTTACACACTTACTTCCCCAAACAATCCGACGCAGATGCTGTTCTATATCGGTGTAAACGGTGCAGGAACCGTTAACAACGGTCTTAAATTTGCGAGTTGGAACTTCTCAACAACCGACACCAGCACAACCTTCAACGTTCTTGGAAACACAGCCTCCTTCACCGGCAATATCCTGAATAATGGCACCTCTAACCTCTCCTGGAAAACTTTTACGGACAACAATGCCGCTGCCATCCTCGTCTCAGTCAGCAATTTGGATGGCATCAACCACTTCAGCATCCAGACTAATCGACTGAGTGGCACAGGCAACCCGCAAACTTACGGCAATACAACCCAGCGAGCCGACTTCAATCCAATAGCCTTCCTGATTCCGGTTCCGGAGCCTTCGGCGGCACTCCTGCTGTCACTCAGCGGATCAGCCTTGCTTCTTCTCCGCAAGCGCAGGGTTTGATTACAAAAAACAGTGGCGCGCCCGGCTGGGATCGAACCAGCGACCATCGGATTAGAAGTCCGGTGCTCTATCCACTGAGCTACGGGCGCAGAAGACCTCCTGCCGCAGAGCAGGAAGCGGGCACTATGCAAAAAGGGACTCGCAGAAGCAAGCTTTTGAATCGAAGCCTACGCAATCTGCTTTAACAAAAATGCCTCCAACTCCTGAAGCGACATACGTCTTTGCTCCATTGTATCGCGATCCCGCAGCGTTACCGTATCTCGAAGCTCGTCTCCGCTTTCACCCAGGGTTTCAAAATCGATCGTGGCGCAAAATGGCGTGCCGATTTCATCCTGGCGCCGATAGCGTCGCCCGATAGCGCCAGCCTCATCGTAAGCAATCGCCATAAGCGGCTTCAATGTTGCCGCAACTTCTTTCGCCTTCGCCACCAACTCGGGTTTATTTTTCAGCAGAGGCAAAACTGCACACTTGATCGGAGCGATACGTGGTGAAAAACGCAATACGGTTCGTGTTTCAGTTTTCCCCTTATCGTTCGTAAGCTCTTCTTCTTCAAAGGCCTCACAAATCAGAGCCAGAGCCGTTCGATCTACGCCAGCACTTGGCTCGACTACATGCGGTAAAAAACGCTCCTTCGTCGCTTCATCAAAATACTCAAGCGGCTTACCACTATTTTCCGTATGATTTTTTAAATCAAAATCCGTCCGATACGCCACACCCTCTAACTCCTGAACACCGAAGGGAAATTCATATTCGATATCGTAAGTTTTTTGCGAATAGTGAGCTCGCTCACCATCGGGAATGTCAAGGATGTGTAACTTTTCACGAGGGATTCCAATTTCCTCGTAAAACTTCAGCCGCTCCTCCAGCCAGTAATCCGTGAGCTCCAGCCCGTCCTCTGCACGACAGAAATACTCGATTTCCATCTGCTCAAATTCACGCGAACGAAAAATATAATTCCTCGGATTGATCTCGTTACGAAAGGCCTTTCCGATCTGCGCGATTCCAAAAGGAAGTTTCAACCGCGAAGTCTCCAGCACGTTTTTAAACTGCACAAACATCGCCTGCGCCGTCTCCGGACGCAGATAAACAACATTCTCGTCGCTCTCGACAGGTCCGGCATGCGTTTTAAACATCAGATTAAAAGCCCTCGGCTCCGTCAAATCACTCCCCTTACAATTCGGACAGATTTTTTTACCATCTTGTTCCGGCAACTGATCCGCACGATGCCTCGCTTTACACGTCCGGCAGTCCTGCATCGGATCGGTAAAAGTATCCTCATGCCCACTCGCCTTCCAAACGCGACGATTCATCAAAATGGAACCATCCATTCCAACCATATCATCACGCTCACGCACGACCCTGCGCCACCAAAAATCTTTCAGGTTTCGTTTCAGTTCCACTCCCAGCGGACCAAAATCCCAGCAACCATTCAGACCACCGTAAATTTCCGAGGACTGAAAAATAAATCCCCGGCGTTTGCAGAGACTCACAATTTTTTCCATCCGCTCCGTATTAGCATCCTTCTTAGACATAAGGGTCTCTCTATACTAACTCTCCCCGATTTCGCCACGTAAAATCTCTGAAAATCATCGGCAAAACTTTTTATTCTGAAGGCAAACTACTTGCACCATATCAAAAAACACAGAAGATACCGCCTTCACAGTTTGATGATGCAACCCGGCTACAAAAAACTCGTTTATTTTTGGAATAATTCTTCTGCTACAGCAAAGTGGCGGACTGCATTCGCCCTGCTGGGACTTTGGATCATCATCTGTCTCATCATTGAACCCAAGCCCTGGGACATCGACCTCCCACACGAAGAATTTAAAATTCAGCAATTTATCATCTTCTACGCCTGGTGGGCAATGGTCTTCAACCTCCTCGTCACCGCAGCCCTCTTCATCATTTGCCCCTGGTGGGCAAAATCAGAGACTCATCCACCTCTCGCCGCAGCTTCGATCTCACCAGCAAGACGCCCCGCTTATTTTCTTCCCCTCATTATTTTATCCATTTTTATCTTTGGATTTTTTGCAGGCCAGCGCCTGGATCAAAGCCTCTGGGACGACGAAGAATACAACCTCCGCCACTCTGTCAGCGGACGCTTCAAATACTCCGAAAAAAACGACGAATTTAAATTTCGCGAAACAAGGTGGAGAGAAACTTTTTACCATTACAACGTCCCCAACAACCACATTCTCCACTCCATCATCGTCCGAATCACCCTGCGCACCTGGCAAGTGCTTACCGGAAAGCCCATTTCAGAATTCAATGAAATCGTCCTCCGCCTGCCGGCCTTTTTAGCGGCCCTCCTGCTCCTGCCGGCCGCGGCCTTCCTGCTCCGCGAATACGGCTTCACCGCAGCCGGAATCATCACCTCACTCCTGCTCGCGATCCACCCCTGGATACTTCGCTATGGAGCCGAAGCCCGGGGCTACTCCCTCACATTACTATGGGTTTGCCTGCTGGGCATCATCTGGAGACGCGCACTCACCCGTGGCGCATGGAACTGGTGGACCCTCTGGGCACTCCTGCAATTCGTCGCCCTCTATACCGTCCCGACCTCTCTCTTCATCATCGTCGTCCTCAACCTGGCGACCCTCCCTCTGCTTTACTTTCAAAAAACATCAACCAAAAATTTCATCGATCAAAGTGGACGCTGGTTTATTTCCACCTCTGCAGCAGCCATGGCCACCATCCAGTGCATGCTGCCACTCGTTCCACAGGCAAAACACTATTTCGAAACCTACTGCACCGTCCCGGTTTACCTCGGCTGGAATTGGGTTCGCAACGTCGCCGGCTTTTACGTCGGCGGTGTCTCATGGACAAAATCCAGCACACTCAACAGCGACTACCCCGAATGGATGCCATGGGTTCACGAGCATTTTTTTTCCTTTGCTGCCTTCATCATCCTCATCGTCATTTTCTTTTTACTCGGTCTGTTTTTGTTCTGCCGACGTGACCGTTTCGCTGCCATTTTAGCCATTGCCTTTATTGCCGATCCGGTCGGAGTTTACGCCCAGGGAGCAATAAAAAAACAATTCATCTTTGAGTGGTATCTCATCCTTGCCTTGCCCCTTGCAGTCGGATTTGTGGCAATCGGAGTTTCTGCACTCTCAGGCTACCTCGCCAAAAAATCTCACCAGGGCTGGCTCTCTCCGGCACTCATCGCACTCAGCCTCATTGGTTACTTCAGTGTGACCCATCATTTTCGCTCCTGGTTGGTAAACAACCCCCTCCAGCCCTTCCGCGAATCCGTTCTCGAAATTCGTGGCCACCTCCCGTGGGAAAAAACTTCCGATCCAAAAATAGTAACCCTCAGTTTCTCAGATCCACCCTTCGTTTACGATCATTGCATCTACGAACTCCGCTCCGTGAACCAGATGATTCACCGCCTCCAAACTGCCGATGCAGCAGGAGCTACCGTCTTCGTAAATCTCGGTCACCTCTACTACGCTCCCTTCCACAGTCCCAAAATGTGGGCTCTTCTCACCGAATCAGGCACCTTTGAATACCTGAAACGCCTCCCCGGTTTTGACCCCACTCTCGACCGCCATCTCTACAAATACAAATCCGGCTCCATCAGCAAAATCGATCTCAGCAAATACGCCGGGGAAGAACGCTGAGCGTCAACCCAAAACCTCATGTGATTCAGGATACCTCCGGAAATCACCATCATAGGAGGGAGGAATTTCGCCAAATGCAACTCCATCTGAACTCCATCCATTCGGAGTGCCATTGTAATAAGATCCGGCACCTGGATCATTTCCCTCTATCATTTCGGAAACATCACTAAAGGCTCCGTTAATAACCGTCTGAGCATCGAGTAGAACAATAACAGTTCCGACACCTGCAAGAATAAAACTCGACATTGGAAACTAAAAAATCTAATTTGGTTTCCCAAGAATCAGAACTATGAAAACGATTTCTGTAAAAAAAACTGAAGATATTGCGAGACGTATTGTGCGGGAGGCACGACGACATTTTTTTCTGCACGGTTTTCGGAATGTGACGATGAGTGATCTGGCCGCCGAAATGGGTGTAAGTAAAAAAACGCTTTACGTACATTTCACGAGCAAGCAGGAGCTGGTGAAAACAGTCGTTGAAACCAAATATGCGGAACTGTCTGCAGCGTTGCTCGAAGTCCATTCCGGTTCGACAGATTTCGCAGCAACAATACATCGCCTGCTGGTGACAATTCAAAAACAAGCCAGAGAAGTAAGTCCGAGTTTTTTACGTGATCTTCGTCGAGAGCTTCCCGCACTCTTTGAATTTTTTCGTGAGCGACGACAAAAAATAATGTCCGATACATTTGGAAAACTTCTTCGCCAGGGCCAAAAAGAAGGTGCTGTGCGGCGAGATATTTCGGTGGAGTTTCAGGTAGAGGTCCTTCTGGCAACGGTTTACAGGCTGGCCACACCGGAGAAAATCGACGAAATGAAAATTTCCCTCGAACGCCTGATCCACGATATCCTGGGAATATTTCTCGAAGGCACTCTCACAAAAAAGGGGAGGAGCAAGCTGTGAAAAAACTCCTTCGCTCACTTCTTTGCCTGCTTTGTTTTTCTCTCGCAGCCTGCGAAAAATCTGACCCGACTTTTGTCCAGGGCTACATCGAGGGAGAGTTTGTGTATGTGGCCTCTCCCTTCGCCGGACAACTGAAGAAACTCTCCGTGGATCGTGGCAGACAGGTCAAAACGGGAGACCCATTGTTTCTTCTCGACGACACACCGCAACGTGCAGCACTCGATGCAGCCGCCCAGCGAGTCGCGCAGGCAAAAGCACAACTCGAAGATGCCAGAGCCGGACAGCGCCCCAGCGAGATCAATGCAATCCAGGCACAACTCGCTCAGGCCGAAGCAGCCCTCATTCTTTCAAAAAAAGAACTCTCGCGGCAGGAAAAATTATTTAAACAAAAAGTAACTTCCACCAACAATCTCGACACAGCTCGCTCGCAGCAGGATCAGGATCAGCAGCGTGTTATTCAACTCAAAGCCAACCTCGAAACCGCCCGGATCGGCTCACGTAAAGATCAAGTTGTCGCTGCCGAAAAAAACCTCGAAGCACTGGAGGCTGCTCTCAAAACAGCCGAATGGAACCTGAGCCAGATGCAGCAATCCGTCCCCGTCGATGCTCTCGTCAGCGATGTGCTGTATCGTCCGGGAGACTGGGTGAAAGCGGGTCAACCGGTGGTCGAGCTTCTGCCACCGGGCAATGTAAAAGTTCGTGCTTTTGTTTCGCAGGATATCTTTGGGCTTATCCGGCACGGTGATGAGGCACGGATTTTTGTGGACGGTGTGGCGGAGCCCTTTCCGGGGCGCGTCTCCTTTCTGTCCCCTCGGGCTGAATACACACCGCCAGTGATTTTCAGTCAGCAGATGCGGGAGAAGTTTACCTTTCTTGTCGAGCTTTCTGTCCCCTCCGATGTCGCAAAAAAATTACACCCCGGCCAGCCGGTGGATGTCAGGTTTTCCATTCCGGATGAAGGAAAATGACTTTGTAATCGACGTCCAGGGCATGACCAAACGCTTTGGGAAACGCACGGTCGTCAATGAAGCCGGACTGCGCGTGCGACGAGGGCAGATTTACGGATTTCTGGGACCCAACGGGAGCGGAAAAACCACTTTTATCCGGATGCTCTGCGGCCTGCTTCGCGCCGATGCCGGCAGCGGAAAGTGCCTGGGATATGACGTCATTACAGAGAGCGAAAAAATCAAGCGTCAGGTCGGCTACATGACCCAGAAATTCAGCTTTTATGAAGACCTCAGCATTGAGGAAAATCTGAACTTTGTGGCCGATCTCTACGCAGTGCCAAACAGCCGCCGGACCGTGACAGAAAGCATCGAAGAACTCGGTCTCACCGAACGAAAAAAACAGCTCACTGGACAATTATCCGGCGGATGGAAGCAGCGGATGGCACTGGCGGCCTGCCTGATCCACAAGCCGAAACTACTCCTGCTTGACGAACCAACAGCGGGCGTTGACCCCAAAGCACGGCGAGATTTCTGGGAGCAAATTCACGATCTCGCTGCAGCAGGACTCACCTTTCTGATCACGACACATTACATGGACGAGGCGGAACGCTGCGACAGGCTGGCTTACATTTCTTACGGAAATCTTCTTGTCGATGGAACGGTAGAGGAAGTCATCGCCCATGCGCGTCTTACAACATGGAGAGTCGAGGGCGAGGGACTAAGCGATCTTGCACGCAAGCTTCGCGGACAGCCCGGAGTCGAGCAAGCCGTGGCTTTTGGCAAAACCCTGCACGTCAGCGGGGCCGATGCAGAGGCTCTCGAACAAACGATTTCCAAATTTCGCGATGGCGGGCATCGGTGGAGCAAAGTATCTGCCGGTCTTGAGGATGTCTTCATCCACCTCATGCAAACCTCAACAGACAATTTTTCCTCATGATTTCGGGACGACGATTATGGGCCATGGTTCGGAAGGAATTCATCCAAATCCGTCGTGACCGGATGACCTTTGCCATGATCTTTGGCATCCCGATTATGCAGCTCATGCTTTTCGGATACGTCATCAATACGGATCCGCGTCACATGCCAACCGGAGTCCTCAATTCCGATACAGGCATTCACGGACGCACGTTGTTGGAGGGATTAAAAAACAGCAGCTATTTTGACTTCACCCACAACGTCACAAGCGAAGCCGAGGGAAAAAAACTCCTCGAACTTGGCCGCGTGCAGTTTTTAATAAACATCCCGCCAAACTTCACCCGCGATCTCCAGCGCGGGGATCGTCCCAAGCTGCTCATCGAAGCAGACGGAAGTGACCCGGTCGCGATTTCAGGAGGCCTGGCCGCTTTGAACGGCGTGGCCAATACTGCTCTGCTGGCAGACTTCAAAGGGCCACTGGCTCACTTAAAACCCTCCCCGCCGCCGGTCGATGTGCAGGTTCATGCGCTTTACAACCCGGAAATGCTTTCTGTTTACAACATCGTCCCCGGGCTGACCGGAGTGGTGCTGACCATGACGCTTGTGATGATTACGTCGCTAGCCATCACACGCGAACGCGAACGTGGAACGATGGAAAACCTCCTCGCGATGCCGCTGCGCCCGACCGAAGTGCTGTTTGGAAAAATCATCCCCTATATTTTTGTTGGCTACATTCAAATCGGACTTATTCTGCTGGCTTCGCGCTATCTTTTCGGCGTTCCGATTCACGGCAACCTTCTGCTCCTGCTGATCGGATCTTTATTTTTCATCACAGCAAATCTGGCAATGGGGATCACGTTTTCCACGATGGCCAAAAACCAGCTTCAGGCCATGCAGTCGGCGATGTTTGTTTTTCTGCCGTCCATTTTGCTTTCGGGATTCATGTTTCCCTTCCGCGGAATGCCCGTCTGGGCACAGGTGATTGGCGAGGTGCTGCCGATCACCCATTTCATCCGAATTGTGCGCGGGGTGATGCTGAAAGGTATCGGATTTTCGGATCTGGGCCCCGAGCTTTGGCCGATTGCTTTATTTGCAGGAGTTGTGCTTTTTATCGGAATCAAGCGTTACCGACAGACGCTGGATTGATCTGCACGACTTTGCGAGTGAAACAGAACCCTATAATTTTATTGCGACTCATTCTTAATTAAAATAACAAAGCAGAATGCCGCCAGCCAAGCTCAATGGATTCTCTGAAAAATCGCTTTGGAAAAGTATCGGTGCGGAATGGAAGCACCTTTACGGAAATTATCGTGAAAAGGGGATAAGCATGGAGTGGCACAAATTTACTGTTAAGAGTCCCTTTACCTGGTCGGAGAGTTTTCATCCAAACAGCCTGGAGCTTTGCATCAACCTGGAGGGCAACGCAGAGTTCGGCCCCGAAAAAACAATCCTTAAGCCAGGAGAAATCGCCCTGTATTCCGGTGGCAAAGGACTAACTGCAAAAAGATCAGTCGGGCAGAAGCATCAGTTTCTGACGGTTGAAATGTCGGCAGCCTGGCTGCGAAAAACTCTCGGTGAGGGGCAGGAAAATATCCACTCATCGCTTTTGGAATTTGTAATCAAAAAATCGGGAGGGCATTTGTTTCGCCATGCTCCGCTGCATCCGGAGGTTGAGCAGGTCGTCCAGCGAATCCTCCATCCGCGGGTTACCGGGTCCGGGCACTATCTCTGGATGCGGGCACGAATGCTGGAGTTGCTCGCCTATGAGCTTTTCGATGCAGAGAGCAAGGAGCTTTTCTGCACCCGACATCAGTTGATCGCCCGCGAAAGAGTCGCCCAGGTGCAGGCCATCCTGGCAGAGGATATAGAGCATCCGCCTGACCTGAAGACTCTGGGTGAGCGCATCGGCTGCAGCCCTTTTTACCTGAGCCGGATTTTTTCAAAGGAAACCGGCATGACTATTTCCCGGTATTTGCGCACCTTGCGGCTGGAGCGGGCCGCAGAGCTTCTGAACGGCGGACGCTATAATGTAACCGAAGCGGCAATGGCTGTAGGCTACTCCAGCCTCAGTCACTTCAGCAAAGCCTTCACGGCGCACTACGGACGCTGCCCCTGCACCTACCCGCTGACAAAAAAATAAGCCCCGGTATTTCCAAAAGTTTTTTTGCCCTAAAGACGAAGAAATACTTTCGCAAAGCTTGATTTTTCTGCACGAGCATTCAAATCTACTGTCTGCAAATGCGGAAACAGGGAAACGAAATTTTTTTGACTTAAATGGCTACTACATTCGAACAACCCGACACACTGGCTCGCAACCTCCAGGGCGTCGAAGAAATGAAAAATACCGGTGAACTCGTCGGCGAGCATCTGACTCTCAATATGGGGCCCTCTCATCCGGCCACTCACGGAGTCCTGCGTATCGTTCTCGAACTCGACGGAGAAGTCATTATCAAAGCCATGCCCGAAGTCGGTTACCTCCATCGAGGTGATGAAAAAATCGCGGAAAATATGCAATACAACCAATTCGTCCCCTACACGGATCGGCTGGATTACCTCGCGCCCATTTCCAACAACGTCGCCTACGCCCTGGCTGTCGAAAAACTGATGGGCTGGGAGTTGCCGCCGCGCGGAAAAGCAATCCGCGTTCTCGCCTGTGAACTCGGACGCATTTCCGCACACCTGCTCGGGCTGGGTGCCTATGCCATGGATGTCGGAGCAACCACGGTCTTTCTTTACACCTTCACAGAGAGAGAAAAAATCTACAACCTCATGGAGCAGCTCACCGGAGCGCGTTTCACGACCAGCTACACCCGCGTCGGTGGTCAGACGCATGATATTTCCACGAATTTCACCGATGCCGTCACTCAGTTTATTAAAGAATTTATCCCCGCTCTGAACGAGGTCGAAGGACTCCTCACTCGAAACCGAATCTTTGTCGATCGCAACAAAGACATCGGAGTTATTTCCAAAGAAGATGCCATCGCCTGGGGCCTCTCCGGCCCCAATTTACGTGGTTCCGGCGTCGATCACGACCTTCGTAAAAAACACCCCTATCTGGATTATCAGAACTACGATTTTGACGTTCCGGTCGGCACCGTCGGGGATTGTTACGATCGCTACCTCGTTCGTATGGAAGAAATGCGGCAAAGCACCCGCATCCTCACGCAGGTCATCGACAAACTGCCGGATGGCCCCATCAATTGCGAACACGCCAAAAGCATGCTTCCCAAAAAAGAAGATGTTTTGAAAAAAATGGAAGAACTGATCCATCAGTTCATCGTGACAACTCAGGGTGTCGATGCTCCTTCCGGAGAAGTTTACTTTGCTGCCGAAAATCCCAAAGGCGAACTCGGCTTTTACATCAACAGCAAAGGCGGGGGCGTTCCCTACCGCATGAAAATCCGCTCCCCCTCCTTCATCAACCTCAGCATCCTGCCAAAAGTTTTGCCGGGTCACATGATCGGCGACGTCACGAGCATCCTCGGCAGTTTCGACTTCGTCATGGGCGAAAGCGATCGCTGACCCGACTTTCCACCCATCCCATTCACTTCCGGCATTTAAACAGGCGACCGACGGGCAGGACAACGTCGTCTGTCCGTGAGCAAATAAGGTTTGTCTCAAAAAAATTTCATTTTGGTATCACGCATTTTGAGCTTTTTTAAAATTTCCCGTCTTTTTGTTTTTCTCTGTCTGCTGACTCTGGCGGCCTGCAAAGAAAACATACCTCCCGACTGGCACGAAATCGGACGTCCGCTCGATCCGTCTGTCGAAAATAAAGACCGCACCGACACCGCAACCCTGAAAGCTCAACTCCCGGCAGCAAGTGAATATGTCCGCATCATACGACTCGACGACGGCGAACTCGTTTACATTATCCAACCCGACGGGATGGAATGCCGCATGCTGACACCCGACGAGTTCACGCAAACTCTCCACCAGCAGCAAGTCAGCCGAAGCTGGTTGCAAGTACTGCTGAATATCACCAGTCCCATCGGTATCGCCTGGGTCCTCCTCGGCCTCGGTGGGCAGATTCTTTTCACCGGACGCATGCTCGTCCAGTGGATCGTCAGCGAACGTGACAAACGCTCCGTCATCCCCGTTGCATTTTGGTGGATGAGCCTCTTCGGAGCGAGCATGCTGATGATTTACTTCATCTGGCGCAAAGACATCGTCGGCGTCCTTGGCCAGGCAACCGGCTGGTTTATTTATATACGAAATCTGATGCTTATTTATAAAAAGCAAAAGCATGAGTAATCCACAACACGTTTCCGTCCTTATCCTCGGCAGCAATCCCTCCGCTCAACTGCTGGCATGGCTACTGGCAAAAAGAGGCATCAGCATCCGCCTCCTGCCAGGAGAAAAAGAACCCTCCGCTCCCGCCGAACTTCTTTTGCATGCACGCAGTCTGGAACTCCTGGACCAGGCTGGAGCCGCTGACGAATTTAAAAAAATCGGCTCACCTGTCGAGCGAAGCCTGTTTTTGAAATTCGATGAAAACGAAATCCAGGAGCTGGGACGATCCATTTTCTCCGTCCTCGAATCCCCTCACCCCTTCGCTCTCTCCACCACAATCGAGCAAGTCAGCAAAACCTGTGAAACCCTGCTCAAACAAGTCGGTATTGAATACGAGCAGGAAACAAATCTCGAAGATTTTCAACAAACCGCTGACGGGATCAACTGCCGCTTAAATAAAGGCTCTCTTACCTGCGATTACCTGGTTGCCTGCGATGGCTCCGACAGCTCTGTCCGTAAAAAACTCTCCATCCCGAACACCTCCTCCGGGAAAAAAAATTACGTCCAAACAGCCCGGCTCAGTCTCACCACAGACTCACCGAAACTCAACCCCGTCGAAGCCCTGCTTTTTTTTCAACCGGACCAGCAACTCGCTGTCTATCCGCGTGGCGAAACCGAGCTGTGCTGCGTCTCCGTCGCTGATACAGAAAAAGCTGACCTCAAATTTACCCTCGAAAAACTCCAAAAGCAATTCGACCTGCTAAGCAAAAACAGCCCGCTCCCAAAAATTCGCCTTGCAGACATCACTGCAAACGAGCACTTCCAGCACCAGAATTACCTCGCTGAAAAATTCGCCTCCAACCGCACCTTTCTGCTCGGCAGCGCAGCGCACAATACCGCCGCCCCCCTTCTACTCGACGATCTGAACTCCGGAATCGAAGACGTCTTTAACCTCGTCTGGAAACTCACCAACGCCATCCAAACAAACTCAGCCCCTCCCCTGCTCTCCAGCTACCACACCGAAAGACAACAAAGCCTTCGACAAAAACTCGAAACCGCCCGCCGCGCTATTCCCACCAACAAGTCCGCATTAGCAAGCCCGGCTTCATGGCTCGCAGAAAAAATCACTCCCACTATGAACCGGGAGCAATGGTTTCTCCTGCATTCCCATATCGAGTTTGCCGGACTCGACCAGCACTACACTCTCAGCAAAACTTTCGCCTTCGAAATCCCTCCCCAAAAAGCTGCTAATCAGATCGCCGGCAAACGCCTTCCCAACATGGAACTTTGCCGCCAGGACGGACAGCTTTGCCCGATTTACAACTACCTCGCTCCCGACCACTTCACCCTGTTCCTGTTTGTAAATTCACCGCACCCCGCAGAGTCTGCCCCGCTGCAACAGGCCGAACAATTTGCAGAAGTCCTGCTCCACATCCTCGGGAAAAAACTCCGCATCCTCTTCGTCCTGCCCGCAAAAACTTTCATGCTCCTCCAAAACAAAAAGACAAACGAGCCTGCCACAGGTGAAATTTTAATCGACCGCATCGGGCTCACCAGCGACGCACTCGGACTTCTCAAAGGCGGCGCCTGTCTCGTGCGCCCCGACGGCATCATCGGTCTGCTGAGCAAAAGCCTCGATCCTGCCCACACCCGCCTGCGACTACTCAGATTTTTAAGTACCGCCAAACGCTGAAATGGAATACCCCTTTTGGCTCATCCAGGGCCTCGGCGGTCTGGCAGCACTGGTAAACTGCACCTGTTTTCTGCTTAAACGCCGCGACCGTATTGTCGGCGGACAAATGCTCTCCGCCATCCTCTGGGCACTGCACTTCGGCCTCCTCGGTGCACAAACCGCCGTGGTCATGAACGCCCTCGGCTTCGCCCGCCAGGGAGTCTTTGCCCTGCGCGAACACGCAAAATGGGCGCAAAGCTCCAGGTGGCTCGTATTCTTTTGCCTCGCCTTCACCATCGGCGGCCTCCTCTCCTGGGAAAGCTGGGTTTCACTTTTACCCATCCTCGGCATGCTTATCGGCACCATTGGAATGTGGGTCATCAACACAAAACATCTCCGCCTCATCAACATGATTCCCCCACCCCTCTGGTTCCTTCACAACTACCTGCACTTCTCCATCGGCGGTATGCTCAGCGACAGCATCATCTTCTTCAGCCTGATAGCAGGTTACCTCATCCACGAAACCACCCTCTTCTCCCGCCTGAAATCTTAAAAACACACCTGCTGATTTTTGTCTCTTATCGCAGGAGAAAAAATATTCCGGAATCGATTAGCGGCCTCTTCGTTTGAGACGGAGGAAGGCGGGAACGTCCAGGTCTTCGCCCTCCTCGATTGTGGGTTCGCTTTTTTCAAAGCGACCTTTTTTATTTTTATTCTCAAAATCAAGGGTTGCTTGCTGAGGTTTGTTTTTTTTGGAAGCCTCAGCAGCAGGGGCAGCTTTTCGTTCAGCAGGTAATTCTTCCTTCGAAAATAACTCGGTTTGATCGTCGCTGCGAGTTTCCTCTTTTTGTCGTGCTGAAATCAACTCAGGTTCTGGCTCAGGTTCTGGCTCAGGTTC
>JBKEBM010000025.1:0-2228 GCA_047973165.1 Chthoniobacterales bacterium | reverse complement strand
CACGAACTCGGCAACCATACCCATTCCCATCCCGCATGGACTTTCTGGGCAGCAGGAAAAAAACGTGCCACGCTCGAAATCGCCCGCTGTGATCATGCCTTGCGCACTGCCGGAGCAACTTTTCAAAAAGCCCCTTGCTTTCGGGCACCCGCCGGACTGGTAAGCCGCGGACTGGCCGCCGCGCTGGAGACAGAACAACGCCCACTCATCGGCTGGAGCGCATCCGGCTGGGACGGCATCGAAACTTTTTCTCCAAAAAAATCACTGCGTTATTTACAAAAAAACCTGCAGGCAGGAAATATCCTCCTCCTCCACCAGGGGCTGCCCAGGGGACGTGAAAATTTTATCGAAAAGGTTCTTAAATGTATTCAGGAAAAAAGGCTGCGCTGCATCATCCCCAACGAAGAGGACTTGATTTTTGATGGAAAAAGATAATCGCCTCCACACACAACGCTTCGTTTACCGCTGGCTTTACCAGCGGTGGATTTTTGAGTGGATTGACAACATTATCGAAATTCTCTCCCGAGAGTCCTGTCACCACATCGCCGATACAATCGCCTGGACTTACACTCGCACGCACCCCGCGATTGTCGATACCGTGACAAAAAACCTGCGCCTCATGACTGATTCCCCGGTGCCGGAAAAAGAAGCAGCAAAAGTTTTCCACAACTTTGCCGCCTGCATTGCCGATTACACCTGGCTGGGAAAGCAACCCATCGAAACGACTCTCGAGCACTGCTCGGGCTATTCGGGAATTGAGTATGTGGAAAAAGCCCTGCGAGTCGGCAGGGGTGCCATCCTGGCAACGGCTCATTTTTCACTCTTTGAATTCGGAGCAATCGTTCTGAAAAGCCTCGGCCTTCCTCTCACCATCCTCACCCACACCGAACCCAACGAAGAACTCACCCAATGGCGAGCCGACTACCGCGCCCGCTGGGGGGCACGCACCATCGAACTCGGCGACGACCCCTTCCAGTCGCTGAGGGTCGTCAGCGAACTAAGCAAAAACCGCCTCTGCGCGATGCTCGTGGACCGTCCCACCCTCGGCGGCAGCAGCCTGGTGCAAACGCCGGGCGGTTCCATGTATTTTTCAGATTCTGCCGCCCTCCTGGCATACCTGGCGGACTGCCCCGTCATTCCAGTCATCACCAGGCGCGATGAAGATGGTCGCTTTCAGCTCATTGCAAAGCCGGCGATTTTTGTGGATCGAAATATTGAAAAAAAACAGGCCCTGGAAACAGCAACCCGGCAAGTCGCCTCCTCCCTCATTGAAGAAATTCGTCAATCGCCAACCCAGTGGTTTCAGTTCGTTCCAATCCAGGCAGAAAGTGTGAAAAATTTAAAAACATAAAATGTCAGAAAAAAATCCAATCGAAGAAATCCGCGTCTCTTCCTCTCTGGACGGATCAAAAGAACCGTCTCTTTTGTATTTTCCGCAAAAACCCGAAGCCTTGCTGGTCGCGCTTCACACCTGGAGTGCAGACCGCTTTAATCAGCTCAAAACCATGCTTCCGTTTTGCCAGAAAAAAAACTGGGCACTGCTGTTGCCCGAGTTTCGCGGGCCAAATCTCGTCTCAAACCCCCGGGCACCCGAAGCTGGCGGCTCGGCACTGGCCCGCAGGGACATCGTGGACGCCACAGAATGGGTTCTCAAAAATCGCGCCGCACAAAAGATACCCGCCTTTTTGCTCGGCGGCAGCGGAGGCGGACATATGGCACTGATGGTTGCAGCGCGGGAGGAATTTCCCTGGCAGGCCGTATCCGCCTGGTGCACGATTACCGACGTAGCAGCCTGGCACGATGAAAATCCCAACTACTCGCCGCATATCGAAGCCGTATGCGGAGGTCCACCGGATTCTGAAAAAACTGCGGCGGAATACAGGGAGCGCTCGCCATTATTTCACGCAGACGCGCTGCGCCGCCATTTCCTGCAGCTCGCTCACGGACGCCAGGACGCAAGTGTCCCCTGGACGCACTCCTGGAAACTCGCGGAACGCCTGGCCGATTCCCCAAAATTCTATTTTTCGCTTTTCAATGGTGCCCATGAATTGCACGAGGCAGAAGCCTTCGCATTTTTTGAAAGCACCCTCCGCGATACAAAAGAAATTCAACTCTCTCGGTAGATTATAAAATACTCAAAACCTAAACTTTTTTAGTAATTTTCTTGTAAAATTTTTATCTTCTGAAAGCCTTGTCATGTCATGATGCGAATTGCTTATTCCCTGGCA
>JBKEBM010000131.1:0-22955 GCA_047973165.1 Chthoniobacterales bacterium | reverse complement strand
ATTTCTGCCGCAGAAATGTTCTTAAACGGTGACAACTTTCCGCCTCTTAAAGTGCGCAATAAGGATTGCTCATGTGCACGTATTCGTGAATCAAATAGTTGCTCAGAAATTTGATCAATTTGTTGTTCAGAAAATGCTTTTTTGACGGCTACAACTGCCGCATCAAAGTCACTTTTTACTTCTTTTTTTATTTTAGACGTAAAATCAGACGTAAAATCACTTTTATCTTCCTTTCTCTCTTCCTATCGAGGAGAAGATAGAGAAACATTTTCCGACTTGTTTTGACCACTGGTAAGCTCCGCAAAAGTCATGTTTTCGTTCATTTGGACACCTCCTTTTCTTGTGGGTGTTTTGTTCCAGAATTTTAATTAATGTCCCGCAGCAAATCATCCACATCTCCACCGCAATGCGTTCTAGCTGCGAGCAAGTGGATTACGGCTTCTGAAACGCTGGAATCGAGGGCACTTAACGTGTCGCAAAGGTCAACTTTGCATTGTCCACCCCACACCGACCAAAGAAGGTCTTCTACCTTCCTTCCTTGACCGCCTCTACTTTGGATTGCTGAGGTTAAAATTGAGGAAGATTTGATGAGATTTTCCCGTGCTTCTTTCGCAAGGGTTCGGGCCAAAGAAATTTCCTTTTGGAGATTGGAAATATCCAAGCGAAGATCATCTACAGGGGTGTTCATTTGACACCCCCTTTCGCATCCGGCCCACCACAAAGTTGGGTGAACCTTGTCACCTCAGAAAAGGGAATTCTGTATTCTCCCCCTGGGGTTCTGGTAAAATTAACTTTACCCTGATAAATCCACCGGCGGGCAACGTCAACGTGAACTGCAAACTCCTCCGCAAAATCGCGGACCGACAACCATTTTTTTGAATTATTTCGCTTCACCTTTCATTTTATTTTACCAACCTATCCGGTTTTCAAGGTGAACTTTGCTTTTTTTGGATTTTTTTATACGACTCTCAACTTTTTCTTTTTTGAGGGCGGCAAAAGACGGAAAAATGCTTCAGCGTCGACCTCCTGAGTTTTATAGTTCCAATAATTTTTCAGGAGGACAGACACGCTGTGACCCGCTTCCATGCTGGTTTGAGGGGGATTCCTAGTGAGTGCAAGGCGATACGAACAGAAGGAATGCCGGAGTTGATCATGGCCCCACGGATGGGGCCAATGCTTTCTTTTCCACCTCCCCCACCTTGTTTCCCATCCTCGCAGGGGCAGGACTGGACCTGACAAAATCCCCCCGCTTAGCTTTCTTACCTCTTCTAACCAAGCAGGCAGGGGGTATAACAAGGGAACAACGCGGCCCATGCCGGTTTTACTTAAACTTTTGCTAATTTTGATTCCTTGGATGGAAATATCCGCCCAATCCAGCCGCAAAAACCCCCCTTTACTATCTCGCTTCAAAAATTCCGCAGGCCGCAACCCCCCAAAAAGGCTAATGGCCACAAATGACAAAACATGATGGTCCCCGCTCTGAAAGGCTGTATTTAACAGGCTTTGCGCCTGTGAGGGGGATAAAATAACCGCCTCACCTTTGGCTGTTTTTGGATTTTCAAAATGGGGCATTAAATTTTGGGGCCACCAACTTTCTCTTGCGCCCCATGCTGTGAAACTGGAAAGAACTCGATATTGACAGCCACGGGCCACCACAGTTTGAACTGAATCCAAATGTTGGGCTATGTGCTCCGTGGCCAAGGACCTTGCCGGAAGGTCAGCCAGACCCTCAGAACCGACCAGAAATCGCCGCAAACGGGCCTCATAATCCCGATAAGTACGATCCGCAAGCCTTCCTTCCTTCCCCCTTAGAAAATCTTTCACTGCATCCCCCAGGGAACCCTGCTTTTTAGAGGCAGAGAGGCGTTTTATACCTTCTTGGGCCAGACTCGATAATGAGCTACCCAAGCCTCTCAATTCGTCATCATACTTGGCCCAAGAGGCCAGCAGGGCCGTATCCCGCTGGGCCACGGTTGAACCGTGCTGAATTTGTAAATGCTTAATCCTTTTTTCTGAATCCGTCCAACGTTGGAACGCCGCTTTGCTGCGAAATTGTTTATACTTTTTTTTCCCGGCAACCTCACCAAGGTAAACCCGATGGACCCAAGAGCCTTTTTGCAAAACGCCTTTTTTGTTTTTTCTCAACTCTTTTCCGTTTTTGCTAACTTTGAAGATTTTCTTTAAAACCATGTGCCAAATAGAATACTTTTAGAATACTTTTTTCAAGCTTTATCGTCCGATGCTGATAAATACAGGCTTGCTATACAGGTTCTGGATCTGTTTGTCATGGTTCGAATCCATGCGAGGCAGCCACTTTTTAACGAAATTCGTCGAGTTGAAGAACGGCTTTGTGGGCCAGAAATCAGGAGGGGAGTTGCTTCACGAGTTCCTTTCGACCTGCCAGGGGTTTTCCCGTATATTCTGAAAGGATATGATGGGGCGATTGTCCTGCAGCCAGCCCCAGGCCACGGCAAAGCTCTTTTTCAAAATGCCGGACCGCAACCATATCGGGGACACTTTTATCCAGATAAGTAAGTGCACGATTGAGGAGGTCGAAGAGCGGCGAGCAGGGTTCCTCTGTATGCGTCGTCGCATCGAGCAGAGAAGCAAAATAGGCTGCCACCGAGCAGGCCAGGTAACGTGCCTGTTCGCAGCCGGAAAAGGGGCGTTCGAGAGAAGCGTCACAGAGATTCCAAATGTCGTCGCGGGCTTTGGGGCTTTTTCGTATGTTGATCTCAGCCTTGTAAAAAAGGTCCACCGCTCCGACAAATCGTGATTTTGGTTTTAAGACACCACGGGCACTGGTTTTTATTTTTCCAAAATCCTGAGTCAGCCAGACAAGGATAAAGCTGCTCTCCGAAAATCGAAAGCGGCGTAAAACAAAACCGGAGGTGCTGGCGTCCACAGGGAATCTCTTACGATGAAATCCTGCAAAAACCAAAACCTTCTTTTTTCAGACGCGCATTGCAAGCAAGAGAATTGAAGATCATAAATAAAAGCATGTTTACATCCGGGCTTGTCAGCATCAGTTTCCGAAAAATTTCTGTCCAAAAAATTGTGGAGCTGTGTGTGGAAGCAAAGCTCGGCTGCATCGAATGGGGAGGGGATGTCCATGTGCCCCATGGTGATTTGCAGATGGCGCGTGAGGCCCGGCGCATCACTGTCGATAGTGGTCTGAGCGTGGCTGCTTACGGCTCGTATTACAGACTGGCATCCCCGGAAAATCCCTCCTGGGAAGCTGTTCGCGATTCGGCTCTGGAGCTTGGATCACGGTCTGTCCGCGTATGGGCAGGCACAAAATCCTCTGCAGATTATTCAGATGAAGAAAGAGAAACCGCCGTCGCAGATGCCCGTCGAATCGCAGAAGATGCTGCCAAAAATAATCTTCGGATCGCCTGGGAATACCACGCAAATACCCTGACCGATTCGCGGGAATCCACTCGACGTTTGCTGACGGAAGTCGATGCTGAAAATGTTTTTTCGCTCTGGCAGCCGGCTGTCACCTTTTCCCGGGAGGAGCGCATTGGGAGCCTGGAGGATGTGTTGCCGCGCCTGCTCGACGTTCACGTCTATCACTGGATTCAGTACGAGCGTTTTCCCCTGAGCGAGGCTTCTGAAGAGTGGAGCGCTTACTTTGAAATTCTGAAAAAAACAAAGCGTAATCGTGCTGCGCTCCTGGAGTTTGTTCCCAACGATGACCCTTCGCTCCTTGTGCGAGAGGCGACCGCACTCAATACGCTTTTGGAAAAATACTCTGCATGAGCAAAGAGCTCCAAAGCCTGACGGTCCCCCCCGGCGATGCGGGTCAGCGCCTGGACCACTGCCTTTCCCGCAGCTTCCCCGATATTTCACGCTCCAGGCTTCAGCAGCGCATTCGCAGGCACGCGATCCGGCTGAACGGTGCTCCCGCAAAGCCCTCCGATATTCTCTCAGCGGGCGACGAGATCACAATGGACCCCGAGGCAGAACCGGTTTCGGTGGGGCTGACTCCCGAGGATATTCCACTCGAAATTTTATTTGAAGACAGCGACCTGCTTGTCATCGACAAACCCGCCGGGATGGTCGTGCACCCCGGTGCGGGGAATCTGACCGGCACTTTGGTTCACGCTGTTTTGCACCATTGTGATGATCTCTCCGGCATCGGCGGCGAGGAAAGACCGGGCATCGTACATCGTCTGGATAAAGAAACCAGCGGCTGCCTTATCATCGCAAAAAATGATCTGGCCCACCAGAATCTCGCTCGCCAGTTTGCGGACCGAACGATCAAAAAAACTTATCTCGCCATTACCGACGGGGCGCCGCGACGCATGGAGGACACCCTGCACACATTGATCGGCAGGCATCGTGTTCATCGGCAAAAAATGTCCGTTGTCCCCGATGGTGGCCGCGGACGTGAAGCCGTGACCTGGTATCGTGTTCTGGAAAAAAATTCTGCCGGTGCAGCACTCGTTGCCTGCTGTCCCAAAACGGGTCGCACGCATCAGATTCGTGTCCACCTGCGGCACCTCGGCACCCCCATCGCGGGCGATTCCGTTTACGGCAAACGCGGAAAGTGGGACCGCCATTTACTCCATGCCTGGCAAATTAGTTTCACCCATCCTGTCACGAAAAAGACGATGTATTTTACGGCTCCGGTGCCGGAAATCTTTCCACTTCGCCCCTCCGATGATATACAACTCCCCACAACCAGTCTGCCCTCTCATCAATGAATAAATTCAGCGAAGCCGTTTCCCAAATCACTCCTCTTCTGGCCGAAATGCAATTCGGTATCGGGAAAAAACCGACCCTCTCACAGGAGGCACTGCAGCAGTTTAAAAATTTTGTCTCGCAGGCTTCTTCAAAAGAAAAATCTGCCGTCACGACCACAGCAACCTGGGAAAGCCTCACAGACGAAATTTCCAGGCAGGACAAAAATACAAAACGTCTCCTGGGAAAAGGCAACCGCAAAGCCGACCTCGTATTCGTCGGAGAAATTCCAAACATAGGACCTGGCGGCACCGCCCCCGCAGACACCCCACATTTTTCCGGTGAGCCGGGAAAATTATTTACAAAAATACTGCAGGCAATGGGGCTGAAAACGGACGATGTTTACCTCATTGACTTCCCGCCGACTTCCAAATCAGGAGTTGCTGACCAGGCACCCTGGATCGAGACGCAGATTCAGTTGATCCGGCCACGCGGCATTGTTGCCCTGGGCCATGCCGCAGCGAAACTTCTTTTGCGCAGCGATCCACAAGTCGAAAAAAAACCTCTCAGCGAACTTCGCGGCGGCCTGCGACAAATCGAAACCGCACAACTCCTCATCACTTATCACCCGGCTTACCTGGTCCGAAATCCCGCCATCTCCGCAAAGCGTAAAGTCTGGGAAGACCTGCTCGGCCTGATGGAAAAACTCGACATGCCCATTTCAGAAAAGCAGCGCAGATTTTTTCAGTCGGCCTGACATCTTAAAAAAATTCAAAATAAAATTCGTGAAAACGGTATCCCTTATCCTTCTCTTTTTTACAACGCTTAGCCATGCAGCCAACGTCATTTTTGTCCACCCCGACGGTGCGGGAATCAGCCAGTGGCAGGCAGCACGAATGTTCTGGAAAGGTCCCGACAGCGAACTCTGGTGGGACCGCCTGCCTCATATCGGCATCTACCGCGGCCACATGAGCGACTCTCTCTCGGCAACCTCCAATGGCGGTGCTACAGCGCATGCCTACGGAGTCAAAGTCTCACGCAGCGGCTTCGGTGCGGATAAAGACTCGGCCACTCCGCCGACAGCCGCCAGCGGAAAACCCGAGTCGCTCATGCAGGAAGCTCGTCGCCGAAGTTTCCGAACGGGCCTCATCAACTCGGGCAGCATCATCGAACCAGGCACGGCAGCATGGGTGGCAAGTGTCGCAAAACGCAGCGAAAGCGAAGAAATTACCCGCCAGGTTGTGGAATCCGGCATCGATATTATTCTGTGTGGCGGCGAAGAGTGGTTGCTGCCGGAGGGTGAACCTGGCCAACACGGCGGCAAAGGCAAACGCAGCGACGGTCGCAACCTCATCAACGAAGCAAAAGAAAAGGGCTACACCGTCGTTCTCAGCAAAGAAGACCTCGCCGCCGTCCCGCCGGAAACCAAAAAACTCCTCGGGATTTTTGCCAATGGAAACACCTACAATGCCGGGACGGAAGCCGAACTCCAGGCCAAAAAATTACCCTATTACAACCCTGACGCTCCCACTGTGGCAGAGATGACGACCAAGGCGCTTGAGCTCTTTGGGTCGGATAAATTTTTTCTCGTCGTCGAGGAAGAAGGCTCCGACGATTTCGGTAACAATCGAAATGCACATGGCGTATTTGAAGCTCTGAAACGTGCGGACGATACCTACGGCGTCATATTAAAGTATCAGGAAACCCATCCCGACACTCTGCTCCTGACCACCGCAGACAGCTCTTCCGGCGGTATGGACATCATCGGGCTTCAGCAAAAAAATCCCATGCATGCAGCTTTCGGAGCGGTCGGACGGGACTTCAGTGGCAGCACTTACGAAACCGACGACAAAAAACCCTTCATTGCGGCTCCCGATAAATCGGGTCAGCGACTCCCTTTCATCGTCGTCTGGGGGACCAGCCGCGACGTGGCAGGAGGCATCGCGGCGCGTGCAGCAGGAGCAGGAGCAGAAGCCGTCCGGGGCAGCATCGACAACACCCAAATCTACACCATCATGCGCAATGCGCTTTTTGAAAGTGACCCAGATCAACACTAGTCCGCATAAGGGCACACCATAAACCTGAACGGATTTTTTTAGAGGTATTTCAATAAATCAGATCGAAGTGTCGACTTCCTGAAATGCACACTTGAAGTCTCGCCGCGATTCTATCAGGTTCTTAGCTGTTTGAACCTTTGATTCATGAGCAATACTTTTACAGCGCGTTGGAACGCGGAACTTCTGGACGAAAATTTTGAGCGTTGGCAGCAGGACCCCCGCTCTGTGAGTGACGAGTGGTCTGCTTTTTTCGAAGGCTTTGAACTCGGGGCGGCCCGTCAGGAAGAAGCACCCACTTCGGATGAAGCGGGAGGCGCAGCGCTCGCAGGAGCAGATAACTCCTGGGTCACTCGCGTGGATGGGCTCGTTTTTGCTTATCGCATGCTGGGGCATTCCATCGCAGACCTCGATCCGCTGGCTAAGGTGCGAAATGAGCAACCCCTGCTCACGCTGGCCGAACTTGGTTTTTCAGATAAGGACCTGGATCGCTCGGCCTCGTCGCGTTATTTCCTGGACGGAAAGGCCATGAAACTGCGCGAGATGATTGTGCGGCTTGAGTCGATCTACTGCGGCACAATTGGTGCAGAATTTATGCACATCCAGAATTCACGCATGCGAAACTGGGTGCGGGATCAACTCGAATTCGAGGGGGATGACTGCAAGGGCGATGCGGATGTTCACAAGGACTTACTAAAAAAAATCCATGAGGCCGAGACCTTCGAGACCTTTCTTCACACACGCTATGTCGGGCAAAAGCGCTTTTCGCTTGAGGGTGGTGAGTCGCTGCTCATTGCGCTGAGCGCGATCTATGAAAACTGCGATACGGCCAAAGTCGATGAGATCGTCATGGGAATGGCCCACCGGGGGCGTCTGAATGTGCTGGCTAATTTTTTAAACAAGCCGCTGGATATTATTTTTAATGAATTCAATGGCAGCTATGTCTCCGAAGCCGTCGGTGGAAATGGCGATGTAAAATACCACCTGGGCTACCAGACCGAGCGGACTCTGCCAGGCGGGCACAAGGTTGCGATTCGCCTGGCCGCAAACCCAAGCCACCTGGAGGCTGTGGGCCCGGTAGTGATGGGCAAAGCCCGGGCGCGGCAGCGCATCCTGGGCGATACCGCCGAGCGAAAAAAAGTCCTGCCAATACTCGTGCACGGAGATGCCGCATTTATCGGGCAGGGTGTCGTGGCGGAGGTTTTTAATATGTCCCAGCTTCCGGGTTATCGCACGGGAGGCACTGTGCATATCGTCGTCAATAACCAGATTGGATTTACGACTCTCCCGGCAGATGCGCGTTCGTCGGCCTATTGCACGGAGATGGCGAAGATGGTGGACGCACCGATTCTGCATGTGAATGGCGAGGACCCGGCGGCGGTTGTGCGTTGTGCGCGACTGGCTCTGGAGTATCGGCAGCAGTTTGGTCGCGATGTGGTGGTGGATATTTATTGCTACCGACGACACGGTCACAACGAGGGCGATGAGCCAGCATTTACCCAGCCAAATCTTTACAAACAAATTAAGTCGCACCCGCCCCTGAGTGAGATTTTTGAACGTCGCTGCGCTGAACTCGGCACGGTAAACTCAGAAGTCGCCACCGAGATCAAAGACGAGGCGATGCAGGAACTCGAAGACGCTCTGGCCGAGGTCAAAAAACAAAACGAGAAACAAGAGAAGTCCAAAAAAGCGACTTCACCCTTTGCCGGATCGACGGCAGTTTTTCAACCGCCTTACAAACACGATCCGGTCAAAACAAATATCTCTGCGAGGAGTTTGGAAAAGATCGTCAAGGCACTCACGACGACGCCCGAGGGCTTTCGTCCGCTACCAAAAATCAAGCGTATGCTGCTTGATCGTCGTTTAAAAACCTGGAAGGACGGAGGCCCCTACGACTGGGGATTTGCCGAGGCTCTGGCCTTTGGATCGATTTTGCTGGAGGGCACGCCCGTGCGTCTCTCGGGGCAGGACAGCCGACGGGGAACTTTTAGTCAGCGACACTCCGTGCTCTATGACGAGCAGACACGCGAGCGTTACATTCCGCTCAACGATATGTCAAAGGACCAGGGGCGTTTTTGTGTTTATAATAGTCCGCTTTCGGAATATGCCGTTCTGGGATTTGACTATGGATATTCGCAGGATTTCCCCTCGATGCTCTGCCTGTGGGAGGGGCAGTTTGGCGATTTTGCAAACGGGGCGCAGATTATTATCGATCAGTTTATTGCCTCGGCGGAGTCGAAGTGGCGCAATCCGAGTTCGATCACCTTACTGCTGCCACACGGCTACGAGGGGCAGGGACCGGAACACTCCAGCGCACGACTCGAACGCTTTCTTCAGCTTTGTGCCGAGGAAAATATGCAGGTCTGCTACCCCACGACGCCGGCACAGTATTTTCACGTTTTGCGTCGGCAGATCAAACGGGATTATCGCAAACCGCTGATTTTGATGACGCCCAAGAGCCTGCTTCGTGCAGAGGCTTGTGTCTCCCGTGCAGAGGATTTTACGAGTTCGATTTTCTCAGAAATTATCTGCGATCCGCTGCCAAAGAATCCTCAAACAATTCAACGGGTGGTTTTATGCTCAGGAAAAGTTTATTACGATCTGGCGGAGCGTCGTGCGGCTGAAAAATCCGAAGCCGCACTCCTGCTCGTGCGTCTGGAGCAAATCTATCCGCTGCACGAGGAGCGCCTGATCGAGCTTGCCGAAACCTGGCCAAAAGCCGCCGAAATCGTCTGGTGCCAGGAGGAACCCAAAAATATGGGAGCCTGGAGTTTTCTGGAGCCCCATTTGCAGCGCATCTTTGGTCGCGAAATCACCTATGCCGGACGTTCCGCCAGCGCGAGCACAGCCGCAGGAAGCCTGGGGGTTCACAAAGACCAGCAGGAGGCACTTCTCACAGCCGCTTGCAAATTGTCCTCGCCCGCGAAGAAAACAACAGCGAGTGACGCCAAAAAAATCTCAAAACCAACCGCCCCAAAGCGGAAACCCTCAACCGCGAAAAAAACAAAATCTTAAAATCTCATGAGCAATGAAGTAAAAGTTCCATCAGTTGGAGAGTCCGTAACGTCCGGCGTTTTATCGGTCTGGCATAAAAACGATGGCGACCAGGTCGCAAGCGGAGACATTTTATTCACTCTGGAAACGGATAAAGTCTCCACAGAAGTTACGGCACTGGAAAGTGGCGTTCTGTCCATTGTAGTTCCGGAAGGAGAAGAAGTCAAAGTGGGCGAAGTCGTTGCAAAAATCGCCGAAGGAGCCGCTAAAAAAGAAGAGGCTCCCAGGAAAGAAAAGAGTCCCGAAAAAGAAAAACCAGCTGCTGAAGCCAAACCGAAACCCGCTCCGAAAAAAGAAAAAGCTCCCGAGCCGCAGGCTGCCCCTGCAGAGTTGGAGACGACACCTGCGCCCGCTCCGCAAAAGAGCATCATGGCCGCACCGGATGATCCGCGGACTACGCGCAAAAAACTTTCGCCGCTGCGTCGCAAGATCGCAACCCAGCTCGTGGCCGCCCAGCACTCCGCTGCAATTCTGACGACTTTTAACGAATGCGACATGAGCGAAATTATGCGCATCCGCAAAGAGATGCAGCCTGAATTTCAAAAGAAAAACGGCATCAAGCTCGGCTTCATGTCTTTCTTTGTGAAGGCCGTCGTGGATGCGCTGCACCAGGTGCCAACCATCAATTCCCGTATGGAAGGCGACTATCTCGTCACCAATAATTACTACGATATTGGTGTCGCCGTCGGCACCGAGCGCGGACTGATCGTGCCCGTTTTGCGCGATTGTGATGAAAAAAACTTCGCTGCGATCGAGCAGGACCTGGTGAACTATGCCGGCAAAGCCCGCGAAGGAAAAATCGGTCTCGAAGATTTGCAGGGAGGAGTTTTCACCATTTCCAACGGAGGTGTTTACGGTTCGCTGATGAGCACACCGATTCTGAACCCACCGCAAAGCGGCATCCTCGGAATGCACAAAATTCAGGAGCGTCCAATGGCAATCAACGGCAAGGTGGAAATCCGCCCGATGATGTATCTCGCCCTGAGCTACGACCATCGTGTAGTCGATGGCAAAGAAGCCGTCACCTTCCTGATCCGCGTAAAAGACTGTCTGGAAAACCCGGCCCGTATGCTGCTGGGGACTTAACGCTCAACGGGGCTTGTGTGTCAGCGTTGGTCGCCTGGAGTCTGACTACGAATGCTGCGGTGTGAATTCATCCGGACGGGCTGAATTTTCTTCACTTTTACGGCAGCCAGGAGCATGGTCGCGAGATGTTGGATGCAGCACAGCAGGCGTCGTTGGATCAGTTTGATAAGCAGAGCGGGCGGTATGGTTCGTCACATATTCTGGCAAATACAGCGGATGTAGCCAGAGCACTGGAGGGGCTTTCTTTTGCACCGAATGCTGAAGCTCTGGATGTGGCAACTGGTGGCGGGCATACCGCAGTGTTTCTGGCAGCTCGTGGGATGAGGGTAACGGCGAGCGACCTTTCTCCGGCAATGCTGGAAAATACGGCGAGGCTGGCTGCGGAAAAGGGACTGTCGCTGACTACGGTGCAGCATGAGGCTGAGCGATTTCCATTTGCGGATGGGAGTTTTGACCTGGTGACTTGTCGGGTTGCGGCGCATCACTTCAGCAGGCGGGCGGAGTTTTTGTCAGAGGTCCGGCGAGTGCTGCGGGTGGGGGGATATTTTTTGCTAATCGATGGCAGTGTGCCGGACGATGCGCCGGAGGCTGCGGAGTGGATTCACCGGGTGGAGAAATTGCGCGATCCGAGTCATGGGCGTTTTCTTCCGCCGAAGGAATGGCAGGGTTTATGTGAGACCAGCGGCTTGCAGGTTTTGCGCTGTGGAACGATACCCTTTAAGCAGCCGGACCTGGAGTGGTATTTTCAGACTGCGGCAACGGAGGAGGAGAGTCGAAGACAGGTTCGTGAGCTTGTAAAAAATGCGCCGGAGCAGGCACGGGAGGTTTTTCAGATTGCAGAGGAGGGCGAGCGAATCGTCTGGTGGTGGCCCCGTGTGGCTTTGCTGGCGCAGAGGGTGGATTAAGATTACAGGGTACATCCGGAAACCCCATTTAAAGAAAAACCTCTGAAAACCTCTAAAGAAAAAAAGATTCGGGCCACTATCGCCAGGTCAGAAACAATGAAAAAACTGACCTGACAGTGACCCGAATCACAACCTTAACCGATAATACAGACCCTACAGAGAGAACTTTGTTCAAAGTTTTTTTAAATTTCTTTGCGATATCCTTTTTCCTCGGCTATTGAAGAGGCCGAAAATTTTTTCAATCCGGGTTTTAGGTAGATAAAAAATGCCAGAGAATCCTCGAAATCAGCATGCTTAGAAAAATCGCAGTCTTAACTTCCGGCGGAGACTCACCGGGAATGAACCCCGCCATCCGTGCAATTCACCGCACCGCAATCAGCCATGGAACCGAGGTCATCGGTATAAGTGATGGTTACGACGGAATTTTTAAACGGGAATTTATCGAACTAAATGACGGTGCCATGGCCAACGCTCTCGACCGGGGAGGCACTTTTTTACAAACCAGTCGCTGCAAGCGCTTCTATACCGAAGAAGGCCGCCAGGAAGCCCTGGCTATTTTGCGCGAAAATGAAATCGGCGGCGTAATTGTCATCGGTGGCGATGGCTCCCTGAGCGGTGCAATCGAACTCAACAAACTGGGCTTCCCTGTCATCGGCATCCCCGGCAGCATCGACAACGACATCTGGGGGACCGAAATGGCCATCGGCGTCGATACCGCCGCAAACACCATCATGTCCATGATCGACAGAATCAAAGATACGGCCCGCTCGCATCGACGCTGCTTTTTAGTTGAAGTTATGGGACGAAATTCCGGCTACCTTGCTCTGACCACAGCCATCAGTTGCGGTGCGGAAGTCGCTGTCGTCCCCGAGTTTCGGGTTAATATGGACCGCGTTATCCACCGCCTGAGCGAACATTACTCAAGGACAAAAAATAACAGTATTATCGTTATTGCCGAAGGCGTCTGCACGGCTGATGAATTTGCTGAACGCATGAAAAAAAGCCGCGGTGGCGATGAATTTAGCCAGGAAGCCCGCAAAACGGTGCTGGGGCATGTGCAGCGCGGCGGTGTGCCAACGCATTTCGACCGTGTCCTTGCAAGTCGCATGGGAGAACTCGCCACCATTGGCCTCCTCCAGGGAGAAAGTGCCATGATGACCGCCCTGCAGCGCAGCCGAGTGACGCTCATCGACCTCGAAAAAGTCATTGGGGTAAAAAAACACCCCGCACCGGAACTCATCCGCCTGTCCCGAAATCTTCGCATCGAATTCGGTGATCCGGTTGAAGTTTAGGGCGCACCCGGAATAAATTTACGATTTTTTGGAAAATCTGTCTTCCAGCAACAGGATAAAAAACCAGACCAGGCATATTACCCAGCCCCAAATCGTCCAGCCTGTGAGCAGGTTTAAAATAAACGCCCACTTAAACCACCTGTGCCCGATAAGTAAGAAACTTGGGACGAAGTAAACGATTGCAATAGCAAAGGTGGTAATTATCGCGCCTGTGCTATTCGGAAAATGTAAACGCGGCCACAAAAAGGAGTTGTAAATATCGGGGTGAAAGACCTGAAGCCACGGATTTACAAAAGGCAGAGCGACAATCAGCAGCAAAATAATAATCGCAGCACCGATTAATAAAGATGAAACTACCTTTGTCCGGGTGGGGATTGCCGTATCCATTGGCTGCGAGAATTTCGATTCAGGTTTGGGTTCGACCCTGGATTTAGATTTCGCTTTGGAGTCGGGTTTGGTCCTGGGTTTAGGTTTGTCTTCAGACTCCTCTTTGAAAATGACTTCACCGTCGTCCGAAATGTTCAGGTTCACCTTCCAGTTTCCATTGCTTTTATTAGAGATGCGAACGTCCTGATCTCTGCCATCGTGCGTAATGCGTATGTTCACTTCTGAAGACTGACTCTCAAAACGCATAGCCCTCATTTGAATTTTTGTTTTTTAAAAAGTCGATTTTTTTATGGGTAAATTGAGCAATAAAAATTTTCCGGAAAAATCACAGAAAGATTGACAACACAATATGTTGTAGTCTTTCTATAAGTTTACCTCACTTTAACACAATGCGTTGTCCCAAATGTTCTTCTGCTGAAGACAAAGTAATCGACTCCCGGCTTTCCAAAGAGGGAGATACGATTCGGCGACGCCGGGAGTGCCTGGCTTGTCAGAACCGCTTTACCACCTACGAACAGGTCGAGCGCGTCGAACTCCGCACAATCAAACGTGACGGACGGCACGAACCTTTTGACAGGCAGAAACTAATATCGGGCTTTATAAAAGCTTGTGAAAAACGCCCTATCGGAGTTGCAAAAATAGAGGAGTGCGTCGAAAACATCCTCAACGATTTTGAAGCAACCCAGGTCCGCGAAGTGACCACCCAGGAGATTGGATTGAAAGCCATGGAGCAACTCCACGCCCTGGACCCGGTTGCCTACGTCCGCTACGCCTCTATCTACCGGGCCTTCGAAGAAGTTGGCGAATTTCTCGAAGAGATCGAAATCATGGAAAAAAAAGTGCTCCGCACCCCGGCACAACCCGAGCTTTTCAAAGCATGATTAACCTGCGGGACGAAATGCCACTCGTCCGTTTTTCCGACGGTCGGACCCAGGCTTTTGATCCCTCCTGGCTCTGCCAGTCTGTTCAGCGTGCGGCAGAAGATGCGGGTTACTCTGAGTGGGTTCTTTCCAAAGACATCACCGTCAGTATCTGCGTTTTTTTAAAATATGATTTTGATGGGACGGTTGTTTCCACACAGAACATTCAGAAGATTGTGCAAACTGTTCTTTCCAGTCTCGGCTACCAGGAGATTGCAAGCGGTTTTACTCCGCTTCCTGCTCCGGTTTGCCTTTCCCTGGAAAAAATTGCCCGTGATGCTGGCAGCGGTTACGAATTATTTTTCTTCAACCTGCTTCGCCAAAATCTCAAAAAAATTCTTCACAGTGGCGCGGAACAAGTTGATTTTCTTGATCTGCACCGCTGTGTCAAAACACTGCGAACAGCAAAACACTGGCGGCGTGACTGCCGGCACCTGCAGTCCGAAATAGTCGCCTTTATTCGCAATGAAATCCATGCAGCCGGACTCGATCGTCAGCTCTCCATTCACATGTTATGACTCTTTTTGAAAAAATCATTGCCCGCGATATTCCGGCAGACATCGTTCACGAAGACGACTGCTGTATTGCCTTTCGTGATATCGCTCCACAGGCACCGACACACATTCTGATCGTTCCCAAAAAACTCATTCCCCGCATTGCTGAGGCACGCTCTGAAGATAAAGAAACCCTGGGCCATCTTCTCCTCATCGCCGGAGAAATCGCACGCAATGAAGGCATTGATAAAAGTGGCTTTCGTATCGCAATCAACAATGGCCCAAACGGAGGGGAAACCGTACCTCATCTGCACGTCCACCTGCTTGGAGGCCGCAGCCTGGTCTGGCCACCGGGGTAGTAATACGATTTAACGAGATAAACTGGTGTTTTCCCTTGATCTTTCCCCCTCTGCTGGTGGCGGTCTCGGCTTGCGTATCTTCTGATGCGCTGCACCTTCACCCAGCTTAGCAGAGATGAAAAGATATCCGTTGGGACAAGGGCCAGGGCCAGGGCCAGCGGCTATCTTTCCGCCTTGTCTCCAAAAATTTCTCCGACCTCTCTGCCTAAAAACAGGTTTCCGGGTGTGGCCCTTATACCAGCTTCCCGCCGAGGATGGTTTGATGGAGGCGGTAGTCTTTTTCGACAACGACGAGGTCGGCCAGGAGACCAGATTTTATTTCTCCGCGGTCGGTGAGGCCCAGGCTGCGAGCCTGGTTTGTGGAAGCTATGCGGGAAATTTCCGGTGCAGCAAAACCGGAAACACGGGCGGCGAGTTCGACTCCGTGATCAAAACGGAGAGTGGTTCCGGCCAGGGTGTTGGTTCCGGCGATGTGGGCCGCATTATTTTTGACTTCTACCTGGAGTTCGCCGAGCAGGTAGGAACCGTCGCCCAGCCAGGAGGCTGACATGGAGTCGGTGATGAGTAGAATGCGGTCCGGAGAGATGTGTGTGAAAATCAGCTTCAGCATGTCTTCCTGCACATGAAGCCCGTCGCAGATAAGCTCTGTTTTGACATTCGGATCGAGGAGTCCGGCACCGACCAGCCCGATTTCGCGATGGTGCAGCGGGGTCATTTGATTACAAAAATGGGTGAGGTGTCCGAGGCCGGCCTGGCGGGCTTTTTTAAATTCGGCATAGGTCGCGGCACTGTGGGCACAGGAGCTTACGATGTCGAGTGAGCGGCAGTTTTTGATGACGTCAAGAGCACCAGGGAGTTCGATCGCAAGAGATAAAAGGCGAACGGGGCAGAGAGCGTGGAGCTGCTTTACCAAATCAAAATCCGGGTCGATGGCATATTCCGGGTCCTGGGCACCGATGAAATTTTTGTTCAAAAACGGGCCTTCGACATGCAGGCCGGGGACGCGGGCGGCGGTTGGCGAGTCGCGGTATTTTTGGACCCCTTGAGCGATTTCTTTGAGTCTTTCTCCGGACAGGGTTACGGTTGTCGGGAGCCAGGTCGTGACGCCTTCGGCTAATTTTTTTTGAGCGATTTGTGCGATGACGTCGTCGGCTGCGTTTTTTTTCGGATCGGCTTCGTTTGTATCGACGCCGTTTGCACCGTGGCTGTGGATGTCGATATAGCCGGGCAAAACCTGCCGTCCCCCGGCATCGAAAACAGAGATGTTTCCATCTGCAGGTTTTTTTACATGAGGTCCAAAATCAACGATGCGTCCGTCCTGGCAGAGAATGCTGCCCTCGATGACCTGGTCGGGTGTTACTACTTGTGCGTTTGATACGAAGAGGTCCGACATGTCGGCGGTGGGTTACGCTGTTGCCGGCGAGGGTAGTCCGCCCTCGGGCAGGTCGCCGTCCGATTTGTCTGCCGGTGAGCCGGGAGGTGTGTCGGATGGAGTTGGCGGCAGCGGGGGTGGTTTTGCCGCCATGACCGGAGGGTTGAGGAGCTTTCCGTGATCGAGAATTTCCTGGATGTGCTTTGCGTCGAGTGTTTCGTATTCGAGCAGGGCATTTGCAATGAGCTCTACTTTGGTGCGGTTGGTTTCGAGCATTTCTTCGGCACGTTTGTAGGCTTCGTCGATGAGGCGTTTGACTTCGGCGTCGATTTTTTGTGCGGTCAGTTCGCTGTATTCGCGCTGGCTGCCCATGTCGCGCCCGAGGAAGACGTAGTCGTTGCTTTCGGAAAAGCCGATCATGCCGAGGGAACTCATGCCCCATTCGCAGACCATCTGGCGGGAGAGGCTGGTTGCCTGTTTGATGTCTCCGCTGGCTCCGTTTGAGAAGTCGTTTGTGAACATGGCTTCGGCGATGCGTCCGCCCATGATGACGACGAGGGAGTCGAGGGCTTCTTTTTGCTGAGTGGAGTATTTGTCGCCTTCGGGCAGATACATCGTCGCTCCGAGGTAGGGGCCGCGGGGGATGATGGTGACTTTGTGAAGCGGGTGGGTGTGTTCGAGCAGGACGTTGAGTATGGCGTGTCCGGCCTCATGCCATGCGGTGGAGATTTTTTCTCTTTCGCTCATGGCCATGCTTCGGCGTTCTTTGCCCCAGCGCACTTTGTCGCGGGCTTCTTCGAGCTCGGGCTGGGTGATGGCTTTGAGGCCTTTGCGTGCAGCGAGGAGAGCGGCTTCGTTCATCACGTTGGCGAGTTCTGCACCGGAGTATCCGGGTGTGCCGCGTGCGAGGAGGCCGAGGTCCACGTCTTCGGCGATTTTTACTTTTTTGGCGTGGACTTTGAGGATTTGTTCACGTCCGTTGACGTCGGGCAGACTGACGGTGACCTGGCGGTCGAAGCGGCCGGGGCGCAGGAGAGCGGGGTCGAGCACGTCGGGGCGGTTAGTCGCAGCGATAATGATGACTCCGTCCTGGGTGTCAAAGCCGTCCATCTCGACGAGTAGTTGGTTGAGGGTTTGTTCGCGTTCGTCGTGTCCGCCGCCGACGCCGTGTCCGCGGTGGCGGCCAACGGCATCAATTTCGTCGATGAAGATCAGGCAGGGTGCACTTTTTTTTCCCTGCTCAAACATGTCGCGGACACGGGATGCTCCGACGCCGACGAACATTTCGACAAAGTCGGAACCGCTGATGCTGAAAAAGGGGACATCTGCTTCGCCGGCAATCGCTCGTGCAAGCAGGGTCTTGCCCGTGCCGGGAGAGCCGACCATGAGGACGCCTTTTGGGATGCGGCCGCCGAGCTTTTGGAATTTTTTGGGGTCTTTGAGAAATTCGACGAGTTCGATGACTTCGTCTTTTGCTTCTTCGACTCCGGCAACGTCTTTGAAGGTTACTTTATTTTTATCGCGGGCGAGCATGCGGGCTTTGCTTTTGCCGAAATTCATCGCGCCTTTTCCTGCCATTTTTATTTGCGAGCGGAAGAAGAAATAAAGGATGACAAGGAAGAGCAGTATCGGCAGAAGGCCGATGAGGGTGGAGGCGAAGAGGTTCGACTCCGGTTTGATGGAGGGGACGATACCTGCTTTTTCGAGGGTGGCTTCCAGTTCGGTGCCGTTGAAAGGCACAAAAATGGGGACTTTGAATTGGGTGATTGTTTCTTTTGGAAGGTCGGAGCCGCGTTTTTTTGCTTCGGCGATGGCTTCTGGTGCCGGAGCTTTTCGATAATACCCGTTTATGGTTTCAGTTTTGCGTCCTTCCTCGACGATGATTTGCAGGGGTTTCTCGGTTGTAACAACGAGTTTCTCGTCTTTTACAAGTTGGAGAAATTTTTGATAGGTTAATTCGTCGGTTTGGGCAAAGCTGCCTTCGCGGAAAAGAAAGGCTCCTCCGATAAGGGCAATTGCTATCGCAAACAGGACCATGGCTCGCCAGTTCATCTGTGGCTCCGGGTTATTCTGATTGCGTTGACGGTTGTCTTTGTCTTTTGTCGGCTTGTCGTTTTCGTCCATTACTATTAGATCGACCTTATATCATAAGTGAAAAACGTGTCACCGCAAATCGAATCTCACATGAGTTGTGAATTTAGTCCCAAGGGAAGTTTAGGGCGTGCCTTGGTCGTCTCGCTGCATGATGTCTCTGAATTAACCCGTGAGCGCTGCGATCTGATGCTGCGGGAGCTGGCGCAAATGGGTGTAAAAAAAACCTCCCTTCTGGTCATTCCGGATCATCATCGGCGTGGTGCGTGTATGGCTTCGAAGCCTTTTGTTAACTGGCTGCGGCAGCAGGAGGAGGCGGGGCACGAGGTTGTTTTGCATGGCTATTATCATCTTCGGCTGACGGTGAAGGCGGGGGGATTTTTTAAAGAAATAATGGCCTCTCATTATACGGCGGGCGAGGGGGAGTTTTACGATATTTCCAGGCCTGAGGCTGAAAAGCTGCTTCAGCTTGGCCTGGCGGGTTTTCATGAAATGGGTTTTTTCCCGACCGGATTTGTCGCTCCGGCCTGGCTTTTGGGGAAAGAAAGCGAGGAGGCTCTGCGAGCGGAAAAGAGTCTGGCTTATACGACTCGGATTGGTGGGATGATTGATTTTCAGAACGATGTGGAGTTTGCATCGCGCAGTCTTGTTTACAGTGTGCGTGCGCTTTGGCGTCGGCAGGTGAGTCTTTTGTGGAATGAAATGTTGTTTCGTTCGCTGCGTAAAAATCCTCTGATGCGGCTGGGTCTCCATCCGCCGGACTGGAATTACTCCTGGGTTAAATCGCATGTTCATTTAATTGTGCGACGTGCACTTGCAGATCGCCAGGCCATGACTTATGAGAACTGGAGACAGGCTGCAACATCCCGGCAATTATGATATTTAGTAACACCTCACGCGCTGACCTCCACCTACACACAAAATACAGCCGTCGGGCAGCCGACTGGTTGCTTCGGAAGTTAAATTTTCCTGCCAGCTATACGGACCCGCAATTCGCGCTTGATAAACTGCGCGAGGCGGGGATGGATTTTTTTACTTTTACTGATGAAAATACGATCGAGGGTTGCCTGGAAGTTGCTCATGAACCAGGGGTTTTTATTAGTGAGGAAGTTGTGACGGCCTTTCCCGAGGATGGTTGTCGCATTCATATACTGGTCTGGGGGATCACTGAGCAGCAGCACCAGGAAATTCAGCAGGTCCGGGAAAGTATTTATGATCTTCAGTCTTATCTTGCGGAGCAGAAACTGGCCCACGCCGTTGCTCATCCTCTGCACAGTATCGATGAAAAACTGACTCCGCTTCACTTTCAAAAACTGATTCTGCTTTTTCAGCATTTCGAGGGGATCAATGGACGGTTTAACAGTCTGCTTTCCGAAGCTGCTTGCCAAACGCTTGCTGCTCTGACTCCTGAAAGTATTGACAGAGCCATATCGGTCACCGGTCTCAGTCCCACGCATGAAAAGCCGTGGGTCAAAATACTGACCGGTGGCTCCGATGACAATGGCGGCATATTTCCAGGGCGTGCATGGACTGAAACAAAACGGACAAATTCTGCTTCGGATTTTCTGGACAAAATACGCAGTGGAAACTGCAAAGCCAAAGGCGAGGGGGGCACTCCTTTGCTTATGGCACACGGAACTTACAGCACCGTCTTTGATTTTGCCAAAGCGCACTTGTCCAAAAAATCAAACGATCCTGGTTTTGTTTTGCTCGAAAAAATATTTACGCGTTTCCTGGAGGGGCAAAATCCAACTGAGTTTTCTTTCGGAGAAAAAGTTGGGCTTTTTGTCCAGGGGGTAACTTCAGGAAAAATACTGGATTGGGCAAAATCGGATCAAAAATCTCTTTGGAAGGAATTAGCTCTGTATTTTAATCGGGCCGAAGTTCAGCGGGAACTTGCGCAGGCAACAAAAGGAGTTAAAGAGCCTGAGCGAAGAGCTTTTCTGATGGCCAATATTATTGCGAACCAATTGGGGTATCGTTTTTTTACACAATTTATCACGCTTATTCACAGCGGTAAATTTTTGGAAAGTCTCCAGATGATTACCGCGTTGGTTCCTGTCGTAGCTTTGCTTGGTCCCTACTATCATGCTTTTCGTCTGCCATCATGTGAGCTTCTTCAAAAAATATGTAAGGAAGTCTCGGGAAGTCTTCCGGAATGCCTCTCTAAAGATCGGCGTGCCTGGCTGACCGATACACTGGAGGATATAAATGGTGTCAGCACAACAATTCGACGGATGACAGCGGCAGGTGTAAAAGCCGGATATAATATAGAAGTATTAACTTCGCGTTCCGAAATTACAGTAAATGATATTCCTGTTAAAAATTTTCCTCCGATCGGGGAGTTCGAACTGCCGGAATACGAATTGCAGCGACTAAGCTTCCCTCCTGTATTAGAGATGCTGGAATACATAGAAAAAAATCGAATTTCAGAGCTTATAATAAGCACTCCGGGTCCGGTTGGACTAACTGCTCTGCTGGCATCAAAACTTTTAGGGGTAAAAAGTTCCAGCATCTATCATACAGATTTTCCTCAGTATGTAGGGATTCTCACCGACGATTCCTTTATGCAAACTCTGACATGGAACTTTATGCATTGGTTCTATTCTCATCAGGATATTATTTATGTAAATTCTGAGGACTATCGTAAATCATGGATGCAGCGTGGAATTTCCGAGAAGAAACTGCGTATTTTACCGAGAGGGCTTGAAACGGAGCTATTTCATCCGGATCGTAAGGATAAAAGCTTCTGGAAAAATTATGGATTACTTCCAAATGAAACTGCTGTTCTTTATGTCGGACGGATTTCCAAAGAAAAAAATCTGGATATCCTGGTAGCCGCCTCGCGGGAATCTGAACGCAGTAACATACCGATACGATTTATATTTGTTGGAGATGGTCCGTATTTGAAGGACATGAAAAAGCTTCTCCCCACAGGAATTTTCACAGGATATCTAAAGGGGGAACAGTTAGCTGCTGCTTACGCTTCTTCGGATATTTTTGCCTTTCCGAGTACGACGGATACATTTGGAAATGTCATATTGGAAGCGCAGGCCTCTGCTATTCCATGTATCGTAACCGATATGGGAGGTCCGAGGGATCTTATCCGAAATGATGAAGACGGTATTATTGTGCGTGCGCTGGATGTGAGGGCACTTTCTGAAGCAATTTTAAAGCTCGCTTCCGATAATGCACTTCGTGAAAAAATGGGAAATGCAGCACGTAAACGCGTGGAAAACAGAGATTGGTCCCTGGCTTTTAAACAGTTTTGGACAGAAACAACACTGTGATTACATGCAATAGCTCTCTACTTGCTATCTGACTCGTGACAACCATAAGCCTTTGACGACATTTTTATTTGAAATATTCTGAGTCGCATAAAGGGCTGTCGAATCAAAAAAAATCGGAGGGGAACAGATCGCTCTTTTCCCCTCCGATGGAATGTAACTAAAATATCGGTTACTTTGAACCGCGCCTTTTGGTTACTTTTTTCTTAGGAGCAGCTCTTTTTGCGGCTGGTTTTTTCGCAGCGGCTTTTTTAGTTGCTACTTTTTTCTTAGGAGCAGCTTTTTTTGCGGCTGGCTTTTTCGCAGCGGCTTTTTTAGTTGCTACTTTTTTCTTAGGAGCAGCTTTTTTTGCGACTGGTTTTTTCACAGCGGCTTTTTTAGTTGCTACCTTTTTCTTAGGAGCAGCTTTTTTTGCGGCTGGCTTTTTCGCAGCGGCTTTTTTAGTTGCTACTTTTTTCTTAGGAGCAGCTTTTTTTGCGGCTGGCTTTTTAGCTTTATTTGCTGGCATAAATTTTTCCCCTCCTTTCATTCTGCTGGTGCAGGAAACTTGTGAATAGCTTGTGAATAACTCTTTAAAATTGTGAATAAGTATCGACCTGAAGGCGGTCAATCTTTTTATTTATGTTTTTAACTTACTTTGTGAAGTTTACATTCCGGGGTTTTTAAAACGTCGATGAAATCCTTGACAAACGCAGGCCGTTAAGGCGAACGAGTCCTCAGCGATTTCGTAAGGATCAAAACAATATATTTTCTGTTTTTACTCAATACTTTTTATGCACGGACTTAAAAAAATTAAAACTTGGTATTCGAAAATTTTTTATACCTGTCTTGTATCTGCATGAATTTATCACGACCCAAACGAGTTAATGTTTTAGGCGTTGGAGTCAGTGCCATTTGTATGGAGGAGGCTGTGGAGCTCATTATAAACGCTGCTCAAAATAATGATCGTGGCTACGTCACGGTAACGG
>JBKEBM010000117.1:0-5947 GCA_047973165.1 Chthoniobacterales bacterium | reverse complement strand
CGCCACATCACCCCGCGCACCAAAGCCATTATGGTCGTTCATTATCTTGGCTACCCGGCAGACATGGATGCCATCATGGCCATTGCCGAAAAGCACAATCTCAAAGTCATCGAAGACGTCTCCCATGCCCAGGGCGGGCTTTACAAAGGCCGCAAGGTCGGCTCCATCGGCCACGTCTCCGGCTACTCGCTCATGTGCGGCAAATCCTTTGCCATCGGCGAGGGCGGCATGATGACCACCGACGATCAGGAAATCTATGACCGCGCTGTCGCCTTCGGACACTACGAACGCTACAACGATAAAATTCCGACAGATTATTTAAAACAATCCGCCGGACTCCCGCTGGGCGGCTTTAAAAACCGCATGCACCAACTCAGCTCCGCCGTCGGACGCGTGCAGCTAAAACACTACGACCGCCGCTGCGCCGAAATCCGCAAAGCGATGAACGAGTTCTGGGACCTGCTCGAAGGCGTCCCCGGCCTCATTCCTCACCGCGTCGATGAATCCACCGGCTCCAACATGGCCGGCTGGTATGGCAACCACGGCATCTACTGCAAGGAACAGCTCGGCGGACTCTCCATCACCCGCTTCTGCGAAGCCGTCCGCGCCGAAGGTGCTGCCGGCATCCACCCTGGCTGCAACAAAGCTCTCCACACCCACGCTGTCTTCAACGACACCGACATCTACAACCAGGGAAAACCCACCCGCATCGCAAACTCCGACCGCGACCTCCGGCAAGCTCCCGGCTCCCTGCCCGTCTCCGAAGGCATCGGCAGACAGGTATATTTTATCCCGTGGTTTAAACACTACCGCCCCGCTGTTATCAAAGAATATGCCGACGCCTTCCGCAAAGTTGCCGAAAATGCATCTGCACTCCTGGCCGACGACTCGGGCGACACCGCTGATCTCGGCGGATGGAATTTTTTCAAAAGCACCTGAGCAATTATTTCACAAGCATCTCATAAGAAGAATAAAAATAAGTCGCCCAAAACCTGTTTCCGAGTCCTTCTTTCGCCCGGTAGAGTCGTTTTGGCAAAACGATCGCGACACGTGATGTCGCAGCCGGAATCCCACGGTCGCTTTGTCAAAGCGACCCTACCGGGCTAAACCCACATTTTTAATCCTACCTATAAAGAAACGTATACAAACAAATGACACCCGTCTTAATCCACATCAATTATTTCGAGCAGGGACAATCTCTCGAACGCGCCTGCAAACTCACCCGCGAACTCGGAGGCGACGGAATTGAATTTCGTCGTAAGCCACCCGCCTTCACCGGCAGCGATCTCGAATACCTCGACGAAGTTTCCAAAGCCGTCGAAAAACACCCGCTCGACTGGATCAGCTTCGGCGGCCCCGGCGTGGACCTCATGAATCCCGACGCCGCCTTTCGACAAAACGAAATCGAGGCAGCCGAAAAATTTTATCGTAAAGCAGCAAGTCGTTTTCCTTTAAAAATCGTCAATGCCTTTACCGGCACCCTGCGCAACCCCGATGACAGTCTGCACCCCCACGACTACCAACATCACGGCTCCGCCATCGCCACCGACGCGCAATGGGAGGCTGCCGCCGAAGGCTTTCGTCACATGGGTGCCGTCGCTGGCGAACTAGGATTTCGCTTTGCCTTTGAAACCCACGGCGTCTATCTCCACGACTCCATCGAGGCCACTCTGCGCCTGCTGAAAAGTATAGACTCCCCTAACGTCGGCCTTTTATGGGACCAGGCAAACCTCATGTTGTTTCCGGAATCGCCAGCACTGAAAGACGTCCTCACAAGCGTTGGAGAGCAGATGTTTTACGTCCACCTGAAGAACCTCCTCATTCCCACGTCGCATTTTCTCGCAGTCAGCAGTCTGAGTGGAGGCATCATCAACATCCGCGAACAAGTCAACCTGCTCCGCAGCTCCGGCTACGACGGCCCTTACTGCATCGAGGCTCCGCGCCCCGGCGACCGCGAACAGTTTCTGAAAGAAGACCTCGCTTATATCAAAGAGCTGCTTGCCTCCTGATTTTTCGTATCTCAATCCAGCCCTTCAGCATCGTCCCAGCGGACGAGGTTGACTTCGGCTTCGGCGTGGATTTTTTCCGGGGGTTCTTCTGAGACAGGGACAGGAATGCTGATGGACTGGCTTGCTCCGGGCTGAAGATTCAGGATATTACCGAGTGGGTTTGCTCCCAGTAATTTTCCGTCTTCTGACTTGATGCTGACAGTGAAGACGATGGAATAGGCGTTTCGTTGGCCGTGGTTTTGGAGCTCGCAGTCCACACGGATGTTTTGTCCGGAGCGGTGGATATCTTTTGTTTGGATTTCGATTTCGCTGACGTTGCGGAGATCGGCTTCAGTGAGTCGTTTGCCGGAGCCGGTGAGCCCTGAATAAATGACAACTCCGGTGAGTGCTGCCAGGGTGATTGTGAGCAGGCAGATGTTTTTTGCCGACATCGAAAAATCAAAAATACGGATTACGTTCGTCGGGTCTTGTGGAGACGCCGGGGTAGCCTCGGTCGTAGGGGAAGACGCGGACAAACTGAATGTGTCCGTCGAGGTAGGCGGCGTTTGCCCACAGGCGTTCGGAGTCTTTTTTATACCATTGTGCGCGTTCGCTTCGTGCGACGACTCCGCTCATGGTGCGGTGGATGGGGATGCTGCCGATGATTACTTTTTTGGAGGCAGAGGGGTAGGCGGTTATGGGAATGCTTTGCCCGAGAGTGAGTGGGTCGGATGCAAAATTTTTGTAAGAAAATTCGGTACCTATGAATTTCGCGATGCCCATGGGCATCATGACGCCACCGATCTCATTGTAGCCGGAGGCGTAGAAGTAACTGCTGCCGTAGAGCTCGTAGCAGGTTGATTTTTTTTGATATTCTGCTGAGTCAAACCACCAGAGGGGTTCGCCTTTGTCGCAGGGTGAGCGGAATACCTGTGGGGAGCTGACGTAGGCGTTGAGCGGGCGTTCTTCTTCGGGGAGTGCTCCGCCAAACATGCGTCCGGGGAGCCAGGAGTCGCCAGCGACTTTGCCCTGTGGTCCGCCGAGTTCGTGAGGTGCGGCTACGGGGAGTCGGGCGTTGTGGTCTGCTGCGTAGTTAAGCAGAGAGGCGGTGATGTGTCGTAGGTTTGAAATGCATTTGGCTTGTTTGGCCTGTGTAATCAAGCTGTTTGCTGCTGGAAAGAAGAGGACGGTCAGCAGGGCGAGTATGCTGGCAACGGTGATTATTTCCAAAAGGGTAAAGCCGTTTGTTCGACTGTTTTTACCGGGTATTTGCATCGAGAGTGGTTTGATTTATTATTTTTCGGAGGTGGCGACTGGCTTGCGGACGACGAGGCAAATGGCGGCCAGGTTGTCTCTGTTTTTTTGAAAGGTTTGTCGCATCATGCGGACGCGGGAGCGGGCAGCGGGGTTGATGAGGAGACGAAAAAGAAAGCGCAGGAGACCAAGGAAGCCTTCGTCTTTGACGACTCGGCAGGGTTCGAGCAGGGCCATGGGGGCAGTGCTGCGGTATTCGATTTCGAAGCCTTCGGAGCGAAACAACTCTTCCCAACCCTGGCCAGTGAGGGGCACGGCGCGGTGGTTAATGGCTTTTGTAATGGAGTCGCTGATTTGTTTTAATTTTTCCTCGGGTAAATCGTCGGGAGATACGCTGAGCTCGTGAATGCCGTAGCGTCCACCGGGCTGGAGCAGGCGGTAAGCTTCGCTGATGATTTCGCGTTTTGCTTTTTCGCTTTGCATGGAGAGCATGGCTTCTCCGTAAACGACGCTTGCGCAGGCGTCGGCGAGGCCGGTTTTCTGGGCCTGGCCGGTTTGGACGTGGCGATTGCTTGTTTTTGTATCGGTCTGGTCGAGCCAGTGGCGGACTTGGGTGGCGGCGGTGGCGTCGCGTTCGACGGCGGTGTAGCTTGCGGGGTTTTTTGCAAGGGTCATGCGAGCCGTGCTGCCGAGGCCGGGCGCGAACTCCACGACCTTATCCGATGAGGAAATCGCAAGGGTCGAGAGTAGCTGGCGCGTCATTTCGATACCGCCAGGGCGGAGGACGCGTTTGCCAAGGCGGGCGAGCAGCCAGTGTCCAGGCATTTTGCGCGGGTCAAGATTTGCACCGGGTAGTGCGTGTTCGTTTACGGGATGGCTTGCGGCTGTTGTCATTGGTGGTGGAAAGAATGCGTTTTTAAGATTTTTTCAGTCGTTTTTTGAAAAGAACAATAAGGGATCCACCAAATGCGAGAATCATACCGGAAGAAGGCTCAGGAATGACGGCAGAGGTCCAGGCGATGGTGGTATTTCCGATGTAAGCACCCGGTGAGAGAGGGGAAGAAGCAAAGCTGGGATGTGTTTTATCCATTTGGGTTACTAATACATAGCTTGCATTTGCCGGAAGGCGGGGGGCGATTTCGGTTACGAGATAATCGACGAAATCTCCGGCAAACATGCCGGAGGGATCATTTAGGGAAAGTCCGACAGAACCTGTAGCAGTCAGTAGCTCGACCGGTAGAAGATAGCCGACCTGGCTTGCATTATCGAAGGCGCCGTCAACGTCTGTTGGGGACGGGTCACCATCTCCGTTTGTTGTGAGATAGAAGTCCATGTTGTATTGAATATCCCAGGTGTTTAAATCCCAGGTTCCGGAATTACCGATACCATCGGTATTGAAGCTTCCGCCAAGGGCAGCAATGCTTTCGGGAGTGAGGAGGTTTTGGTTCATGAACATCATGGTGTTTGCTTGTCCCGTGTAGTTGAGGCTTTTTAAGGCAACGTTCCATGAGGAGCCGTTAGCGGTTAGCTCCATGGAGAGAGTTCCTGTGAGGGCTGGTGACATATTGTAAATAGAATTGTTGTTGCCACCCAAATCTGCGAAGTTATGGCTGACGGCTCCGTTTGGGTTGTATCCAGCCGTATCGTCGTCTCCTGTGAAAACCAGCCAGTCGCTTGGGTTCCCATCCAGAGCAGCTTTTCTTCCGGTGGCATCTCCTGATGTTAGAAGATTAAAGTCCAGGACAAGTGCATTGGCTGATCCAACGAGTGCTGAAAAAGCAAAAAGACCGATTGATTTTCTGATAAAAATCGCGATGCGATGTGGAAAAGGTTTCATACAAAACCTGAAATAATGAGACCGAATCTCGTTATCAAGTAAATAATGAAAAAAAATTCCTGATTTAAAAATTTGCTAAAAATGTGGAGTTGCCGGGTATGCCCTTCCGATAAAAAACAAATTTTTCTCTCAAGTGCTGTTTTTTGTTAATTTTTTCGATAAAGCATGCGCCCCTAAGAACATTAGTTCATTCGTGACTGAAAAATAACCCTCTGCTCTACCCCTTCTTAGCATGAATATTCAAGCCCCCCTCTCCTCTTCGTTAAGACAACTGTTTTTAAGCTCTGCATCAGTTCTGCTGTGTTTGTTTGCTCTGCCTGCAGAAATAAAACCGGCCTCATTTGTCCCGATCAATCTGATTGACAGCTTTCCTGTCTCCGCTTCGTTTGCAGGGGGTGGATTTGATATTTCGGATGCTTCGGGAATGGCCGGAAGCGATGGGGTGACTGACCTTACGATCAGAGTCAGCACTATCGGGACCGGAGTTCACAGCAGGTCACTGCTACTGCATCCTGGGATGTTTCGGGTTCAGGTATTCGCACCTGCAGTCGTTCACCGGGACGGTATCATTTCATTTAACGGCAACTATCACCGAATTAAATATCAGCGGAGAGGTTATCCCCGAGCCCAGTGCGTTAATGCTTCTGTCGGGCGGGTTGATTCTGTTCGTTTACAGGAGATGCGGGAGCTGTGTGAAGCTAGGATGAACAGGAAGAGAAAATTTTTTTGAGATTCGCTTGTTTCCGATCGTGGCTTTACTTATAGCGTCACTATGCTGATTGAATATTTGCCGGTTCTGATTCATGTAATCATCGCTGTTGGTTTTGGAGTGGTGGCACTTGGGAGTAACTTGTTGCTTTGCCGTGTC
>JBKEBM010000110.1:0-12649 GCA_047973165.1 Chthoniobacterales bacterium | reverse complement strand
GAGCATTCGATGGGGCTGCCGAAACCTGGCGTTCCGAAACTCTTCGGGCATCGTTTGAGGGCGGTGGGCGAGATATTCGTGAACGTCAGTCCGCAAAATAAAGTTACTCGCAAGTCCATTTTTTCTCCGGTGAAGTTATTCATAATCGGCGGCGGAAGGGTGGCTTCAAACAGCCCCTTCCGCCGATTGATGAATAACTTCAATCCAACTGTAAGGGGCGAGAGGCCGTGGGCAGGCCCGCGTCAATGTCCGAAGTTGATTGCTCGCAATTTGGTGGACGCTTTGCAATGTCCGAAAGTGCTGACGAAACGAAACCTGCTCTCCATCGCATTTCACAGCGCTCGCAAAACAGTGGAGAATCTGACATCAATAAAAGGAATGTAACCCACCACAACTTTGCCTTGCCGATAGTAGGCAATGAGGAGGATGTCGCTCGTGAAAAAGGGTTTTGCTCTGCTTGCCGGGAGCATAAATTTCGTGCCGGAAATGTTGAAACCGGACACTTTGGGTTGGCAATATTCCGTGTGGTTTTGAGGGTGATTCTTTAATCACAGATGGATTTTTGGGATTTTTGATTTTTTTAACCGCAGATCTCGCGGATTTTCGCAGATGTTTTTTCTGTTTTTTAATCTGTGTTCATCTGTGCTTTCCTTCTTTATCCGCGTGGCCGAGGGAGACGAGGTTGGCGAAGAGGCGGTAGGCCCCGGGGACTCCGGCGGGGAGCTGGCGGAACCAGGAGAGGCCGGTGTAGATGAACCAGCCTTTGCCGTGTTTGGCGATGAGGAGGCCGCCTTTTAGGGGTGCTTCGTTGGGGTCGTGGGAGGCAAGGATGGGGATGAAGGCGGGGTCCCATTTGTTGGCGAAGTAGAGGCCGCGTTCCTGCACCCAGTTGTCGAAGTCGGTGGAGGTGATTTTGTTGGGGAAGTTGAGGACGGGGTGGTCGGGGGCGAGGAATTCAATGGGAGCTGTTTCGTCGGTGACGCGGTCGCGGGAGAGGGTGAGCGGATAGGGAGCGATGGTCTCGGTTTTGAGATTGCGGTCGGTGTTGTATTGGAGGATGACGACGCCTCCGTTTTTGGCGTAGTCGAAGAGGGCGGGGAGATAGTGGCGGATGCGGTCGTTGGTGTTGAGGGCTCGGATGCCGAGGATGATGGTGTCGCAGGGGGCAAGTTTTTCGGGGGTCATGTCGGATTCGGTGAGGGTTTCGACGGTGTAGCCGATGCGTTGGAGGGCTTCGGGGATGGCGTCGCCGGCGCCGGGGATGTAGCCGATGCGGTAGCCGGCGGTTTTTACATCAAGCATGACGAGGCGGGTCTGGGCGATGGGGAAGATGGTCTGGGTGGGGATGTGGTCGTAGGTGATGCGTTCGTAGCCGCGGGTGTAGGTTTTTTCGTCGATTTGGAGTTCGGCGCGGAGGGTGGTTTCGCCTGCGATTTTGGGTGGGGTAAGGGTGGTGTGGAGGGTGAGTTCTTCTCCGGTGTGGGCGGTGAAGGGGATGGTGGCGGGGTTGGTTTGCCAGCCGTTTTCGCTAAGGAAGCGGAGTTCGCCTTTTGCGATATCGGTTTTGGCAATGATACGGGCAGTGAGTTTTTGCGGTTGGGAGTTGCCGAAGATTTGGGTGGCAGCGGAGAGGTTGACCATGGCGGGCGGGGTGACTACGAAGGGTTCTTTTACTTCGCCGCGGACGGGGTCATTTTTTTTGTAGGTGGTGGGGATGGTGTAGGTGAGTGGGTGACCGTCGATGGTGAGCCGAATGGTGACGGGGAGTGTGGGGGGATTTTCGGGGGAGCCGATTTGTTGGGAGTCGGCGACGGTGTAGTGTCCGTAGGGATGGGGGTCTTTGAGCCAGTAGGGTTGGGAGATTTCGAGGGTGGCGGGGAGGCGGTGGAGGTGGGTGATTTTGAGAAGTTTGTTGGGGGCAAGGGTGGCGTTTTTTTTAGGGAAGGTTTGGTTGTCGGGGGTTTGGAATTGGATGGTGATGTTGTGAGGGCTGCGTTGGATGGCGTTGAGAGTGAGGGTTATTTCCTGTCCGGAGACGGCGGTGGGGGTGGAGCTGAGGCTTTCGACGTCGAGGCCGAGACAGGCGGCGATGACGTTTTCGAGTTCGTGGAGTTTTTGGGTGCGCCAGAATTGGTCGGGGAGTTGGGTGAGGGCTTTGTGGGCGGTGAGAAGGTGCGGAATGGCGGCGGCGGGGTTTGCGGGGGTGAAGGCAGCGATGGCTTTTTGGATGGCGGCGGCGACGGGTTGGGAGTCGGGGACGCGGTTCCATGTGGTGTCGATGCCCTGGAAGAGATCGGTGGTGGTTTTTTCTCCGGTGAGGTGGACGAAGTATTCGGGGGATTCGCCGAGTTCGGGGGTGGCACCAAAGCCCTGAGTTTTGTGGGCGGAGCGACTGCGGGCGGCGATTTCGGGGTAGGCTGTGCCGAGGAGGGGGGAGTAGGTGCCGGTGTCGAGGCGGAGCATACCGGTGGGGTCGAAGGGGATGTTGCGGCGGCTGTAGAACCAGTGGGAGGTGTTCCAGAGGAGGCGGCGGGGTGCCCAGGGGGTGAGGTGCTGGAGTTGCTCGGGGAAGGCGCTGGGATCGGCGGCGGCGGTGAAGGCTTCTTTGGCGAGGAGGGCGGCAGCGGTGTGGTGGCCGTGGGTGTAGCCGGGTTCGAGGGAGAAGCGGCTGATGATGACGTCGGGGCGGGTGGAACGGATGATGCGGACGATGTCTGAGAGGATGGCGTCTTTACCCCAGATTTGGAGGGTTTCTTCGGGGGTTTTGGAGTAGCCGAAGTCGTTGGCACGGGTGAAGCGTTGCTGGCCGCCGTCGATGGCGCGGGCGGCGAGGAGTTCCTGCGTGCGGATGAGGCCGAGGCGTTCGCCGAGATCGACGCCAAGGAGGTTCTGGCCTCCGTCGCCACGGGTCAGGGAGAGGTAGGTGGTGTGGTAGCGAGATTCGTTAGCGAACCAGGCGATGAGTTTGGTATTTTCATCGTCGGGGTGTGCGGCGAGGTAGAGGACGCTGCCGAGGGTGTTGAGTTTTTCGAGGGAGAGCTGGAGTTGTCCGCTGGGTTGGGGTTCGATGGCCTGGGCGGTATGGAGGGTCCACATGATGGTGGCGGTCAGAAGGGATCGCATGGGAAAGGAAAAACCTGCCCTGTGATAGGATGAGGGCAGGTTTTTTTAGGTAATTCTGAGAGGTGATTATTTGAGTTTGGCAAGGAGGTCTTCGCACTTTTTGACGTAGCCGGAGGCTCCACCGGGGGCGGCTTTGGCTGTGGCGAGGGCGGTTTCGGTGGCGGCGATGGCTTCTTGTTTTTTGTCTTGTTTGGCCAGGAGTGCGGCGTAGGCGTATTGCCACCAGAAGGCGTTTTTGTTCATTTCGGCAGCTTTTTTCATCCATTCGGTGGCCTGGGCGAGGTCTTTGTTGTTTGCGACGTAGTAGTCGGAGGCGTTGGCGTAGTCGCGGGCTGTCCAGGTGTCGATGGATTTCAGTGCGGCTTCAAGGGAGGCACCGGAGAGAGCGTTTGTGTCGATGGTGATGGGGACTGGCACACGGACGTCGTCCCAGTCGAGGAAGAGGGTGGCTGAGTCGTCGCGGAGGTCGTCGAAGCCGATGGTGAAGGTTTCAACTTCGTCGTCGAGTTCTTCGGGTTTGACGGTGACTCGGGCTACGTCATTTTTCTCGTCGTAAAGGCCTGCTCCGGAGATTTCTGTGTCGCCGTAGAGGATGACGGTCCATTGATCGTCGCCGGGGATGGTGAAGAGGATGTATTCGCCGGCGGGGACTTTTTTGTCACCAAAGGTTATTTCGGAGTCGAAGGTGATTTTTGTGGGGGCGTTTGCGCCGGTTCGCCAGACGGAGCCATAGGGGACGAGCTCGCCGTAGATATCGCGTTCTTTTACGCTGGGGCGCGAGTAGGCGACAGTGAAGTCGGTGATGCCGATGGTTTGTTTCAGCTCGGAGGCGGGGCTGGGAGCGGGTGTTTTGACTTGTGCGGTGAGGGGCAGAGTGGAAGCTGTAATAGCAACGGTCGCGAGGAATAATGGGATTATTTTAATCATGATAAGTATTAGTAAGGAGTTATTCTTCGCTAAAAGTGAGGGGGTTTTAGTTTAGCGTCAATTGGAAAAGGTGGGGAATTGCCGGAATGAGGGGGGTGTTGTGCTGTCTGGTGGAATTTTTAGAAATGAAAGATAAATTCTTTGCTTTTCAGAGAAATCTGTTTAGAGTGTTTCGTTCCGGAAAACAGAGCGTAAGAGGATGCATGACAAATGCTGCTGACTCAATTATTTAGTTTGTGTGTGAGGGAACGGCGGAAAAAAACAATTGCATTATGGCGCATGATCCTTAATTTGCGCGAGTTTTCTGCTTTTTGCTTTTTCGGAGAGAACAGCAAAAACAACACGACAAAATTTAACAAAAACAACTATGGCAGACTTAGAAAATAAATATTCGGATAATGTTCAGGGTCCTTACTATGTGGACGATCAGTGTATTGATTGCGATCTGTGTCGCGAGACAGCCCCGGACAACTTTACTCGTAATGATGACGGCGGGCACTCCTATGTATTTAAACAGCCGGAATCAGATGAGGAAAAAGCTCTTTGCGAAGAGGCTCTTGAGGGCTGTCCGGTGGAGGCGATTGGCAACGACGGGGACGGCGGCGACTCTTAGTCGTCAGGAAACCCCATTTTCATTGTCTGCTTGCTAAATTTTCAATTTTCTTCGTTATCCAAACCCACGTTAGGGCAAGGCTAGCGAGGGTTTTTCTGCCTCGAAAATTGAAAATTTCTCAGCATATCCAACAAAAAGCAGGTTTCCAAAAGTACCCTTTATTTTGAAAAAAAAGATGACTCCGCAGGAACGCCGTCAGGCTTTGCTGTGGCGGCATCGGAGGATGGTACTGACAGAGTGGCGGGGTTTTCCTCCGAAGCGTAAGGAACGTCTGACTTCGGTTGGGGATGTTCTGGAGAAATTAGTTCCCAGGCTGGGGCTTGGCGAAAGACTGGATGAACAACAAATTCAGAACGCCTGGAGGAGCCTGGTGGGAGATTTTTTGGCTGAGCATTCGCGTCCGGCAAGTTTGAGAAATAAAGTTCTTGTGATTCAGGTTTTGCAGCCATCGGTTCATTATGAACTGGATCGGGTTTGGAGAGGAAAAATTCTGGATCGCCTGCAGGAACGTTTTGGTCGGGCTAAAATCAGGGATATTCGTTTTCGTGTATGATTAAAAATTTGATTTTTGACTGGTCGGGGACTTTGGCGGATGATTTGCGTCCGGTCTGGAAGGCGACCAATGCGATTTTTGAGGAATATGGAGCAGAGAGTCTGAGCCTGGATAATTTTCGAAAACATTTCCGGCTTCCTTTTGCGGGCTTTTATGAGGAGCTGCTTCCTCAGTCAAATGCTGCGGACCTGGAGATTCTTTACGAGAAATTTTTTCGAAACCTGCAAACAGAAGTTACGCTGCTTCCAGGGGCACGGGAAATTCTGGATATTTGCAATCAAACGGGGCTGCGTGTTTTTTTGCTGAGTACGATTCGGCCGGATCATTTTGAGATTCAGGCGACGAATCTGGGCGTTCGGGATTGCTTTGAGCATCCTTATGTTGGAATCCCTGACAAGCGGGAGAAAATACTGGAGATACTGAGCGAACGGGAACTTGCACCACATGAAACCTTGTTTGTGGGGGATATGGTTCACGATATTGAAACAGCCCGGCATGCCAATATCGCTGGTGCTGCTGTTTTGACGGGTTTTGATACAATTGAAAAATTGCTGCCGGCTCGCCCGGAGATGATATTTAAAAATCTGACTTTCCTATGTCGCCTGCTTAGAGTAGGCTGATCCTCTTGCTTATGAGTCCTCCTCCTGTCGATACATCCCTGACCAGAAAATCCATGATCCTCATTCGTGGTCTTGAGGTCATGAGTCGAATCGGTGTTACCGATAAGGAACGTGCAAAACCACAAAAATTGCTTCTCGACCTGGAACTTTCTTTAGACGTGGATTTTGCGCAAACGGATGAGCAGATTGCTCTGACTGTTGATTATGCTTCTGTTTGTTCAGAACTGAGGGAACTGGCTGAAAAGGGTTCTCGCCATCTTTTGGAAACTTTGGCTACGGAAATCTCGGAGCACCTGGGGCGTTGGTATCCGCAAGTTCTCCGCTGCAATATTACGATTCGGAAATTTATTCTTCCGGGGACGGAGTATGTGGCTGTTCGTTATAATGTTTTGCATCCGCCGAAGAGCGTGCTCCGTTAGTCAGGGCACCGCAGAGTCAACTTCATGAGAGGTAAGTCAGTCATTCGGGTATTGTTGATTCTTCTGTCTTTGCTGGGATGGGTCCTGGCAGCAATTGCGTCTGTCGCTGTGTGGTATCTTATTAAAACCTCCCCTGAGGAGGAACTGGAGCGACTTCAGGTGGAGAATACCGGTCTGCTGGAGAAAAATGAGGATATTAAAATTTCACTTTCGCGTGCCGACGAAAATATTGTGCGCCTTCATAGTCAGCTAAGCTCTCTGCGGGCAGACCGTATCGATCTGGCCGACCGGCTGGATAACTACCATGAAAAAGACCCTATCAAAAATGCCTATGCCTCGGTGCTGCTGCCAAACGACGGGGCACCAGGGATTGATGGTCTGCCTTTAATTTGGGACAAAGATGCGCGGCGTGGCGGGCTTTTTACCGGTCATCTGCCGTCACCGGGGAAAGACAGGAGTTATCAGCTTTGGATGGCTCCAAAGGATTCGGATAAACTTATCAGTCTTGGAATCCTGGCTGAAGGAGAGACGAATCATGTTTTCATCTCGCCGGAAGGAGTGAAGAACGCCTCTGCCTTTGCAATTTCGGTGGAGCCGACAGGGGGGTCGGAGGAGCTTACCGGACCGATAATTTATATGGGAGCGGAGGTCGATTAGGCGAGACGTTTTTTAACGTCTGCCGTGAGGCTGTTCCAGATGGATTTCAGCTGTTCATCTACCTGTGTCTTAATTGTAGGGAGGTCGGCAGGCTGAATACCTGAAAGCCCGGCACTTCCTGCGAGGTAGAATTTTATTTTTGGCTCTGTGCCGGAGGGGCGGATGGCAACCTGATAACCTTTTTCCAGTTTAAGAATGAGCATTTTTTCTTTGGGTAAAATATCCCCCTCTTCGTCACGAATTTCGTCTGTGGCGAAGTTGAGAGTTTGTTCAACCTGGAAACCAGCGATCTGTTCCGGGGTTTGCTCTGCATAGGACTTTGTAAGGTGACGGATTGATTCTGCACCCGTAGCTCCTTCGAGCGTAAAGGATTTTCCAATTTCTAAAAAATAACCGTGCTCACAATAGATTTCATCAAGTAGCTGAAGGAGAGTTTTACCCTGAGTGCGGGCATAAGCAGCGACTTCGATAAACATCAGGACGGCACTGTTTGCATCCTTGTCACGGACAAAATCGCTTCCGCTGTAACCATAACTTTCTTCACCCCCAAAGATAAAAAAGCGCGAGTATTCCAGACGCAGTTTTCGGGTTTCGTCTTCACTGAGCTGACGATAGTTTTTTCGTAGTTCCGCAGGAATCGCATCTTCGTATTTTTGTAGTTTAGCACCGATGTATTTGAAACCGGTGAGTGTGTTCAGACAGTGCAACCCGCGTTTTTCAGCGATGCGACGCTGCAGTTCAGTGGTTACAAAAGTTTTTATAATGACACCTCGCTCGGGAGTGCTGCCCAGGAGTTTGGCCTGGAGGGTCATTTCAGATCGATACCAAGCCATGAGCGATCCAATTTGGTTACCGGTCAGAAGTTGGAAGTCTTCATTTGTATTACGAACGGCCGCCCCCATACGATCTGCATCGGGATCGGTTGCGAGGACGAGGTCTGCTTGTTCCTGTTGACCTTGTTCGATAGCCAGAGAGAGTGCTTCGGGCTCCTCCGGATTGGGGGACTGCACGGTTGGAAATCCTCCGTCCGCCTGGCTCTGCTGCTCAACAAGAGAAAACTGAACACCGAATTTTTTTAGTAAAGGCTGCACGGTGACGGCTCCCGTTCCGTGCAGGGGAGAAAAAATGACTTTTAGCTTATCTGCCTGTTTAAAAACTTCAGGGCGCAGCGGCAGAGTGCTGAGGCGCTCGAGATAGGCTTCGTCGATTTCAGGGCTGAGCGTGCTAAGGCGTCCCTGCTTCTCCGGAGCAACTGCCTGGTAAGAGTCGCTTTTCAGTGCCTCTACCTCGGAAATAATACCCGTGGCATGGGGATCGACGATTTGTCCGCCATCCTGAAAGTAAACTTTGTAGCCGTTGTAAGCAGGCGGATTGTGGCTCGCGGTGATGTTGACTCCGGCGTGAGATGACGTGTAGCGGATTGCAAAAGATAATTCGGGAGTTGATCTGTGACTCTCGAAAAGCAGAGCGTCACAGCCCATGTCAGTGAGTATTCGTGCTGTTTCCTCCGCAAAATCACGCGAAAAATACCGTGTATCGTGTGCTATGCAAACACGAGGGTGTATCCCGGAAAATTGTTTCGACAGATATCTCGCAAGCCCGAGAGTCGCACGACGAATATTAAAAAAATTCATCGTGTTTGTTCCAATGGCCGGATGTTCGGGACAAGCACCAACGGAGTTTCCCTGTTCGCTCGGGGTTACGATTTTACGGATCGTGCGCCCGCGAAGGCCGCCGGTTCCGAAGACCAGCGTTTGAAAAAAACGGTCATTGAGCTCACTCCATTCCTCTGCATCGACCAGTTCTTCAACACTGCGATGAGTGAGGGGGTCTTTTGATCCTGAGAGCAGACTCAGAATATTTTTTTCCGAATCGGGCAGGAGCTGCCCCGTCTGAACTGCCTTGCGAAGTGTAGAAGCGAAAGCGGCCATAGAGTATTTTTTATTCCAGCGAGAGAAGGCGTTCGCCCGCGATGAGGTCTTCGTAACTTTGTCTTTCGCGAATGATTTCCCAGCGATCTTCCGAGACCAAAACCTCGGGCAGGAAGGGGCGGGAGTTATAATTTGAGGCCATTACAAAACCGTAGGCACCCGCGCTCATGAGGGCGATTCGGTCACCCTGCTCAAGCTGTGGGAGTTCACGGTTTTGCGCAAAAAAATCGCCGCTCTCGCAGACAGGTCCGACAATATCTGTCGTCAGAAGCTCATTTTTTGTTGGCTCACGAAGAGGATGAATGTCGTGGTGTCCCTCATAGAGAGCCGGGCGGATGAGATCGTTCATTGCTGCGTCCACGATAGTGAAACGCTTAGCCGGAGTTTGTTTTACATACTGAACTTCGGAGAGCAAAACGCCCGCGTTGCCGACGAGGAAGCGGCCAGGTTCAAAAAGAATTCTCAACCCAAGCGGGGCAAAAAGTGACTGAATTGCTTCGGCGTAATCGCTCGGTTTGAGAGCCTTGATTTCGGGCTGGGACCACCATTCGGCCGGACCACTGGCCAGGGAATTTTCGTAAACGATACCGACACCTCCACCAAAGCTGAAAAATTCCAACGCGTATTTTTCATGAAGCTTCTGAACAAGTGCAGCAAGTTTTTCAGCAGCTTCGCGAAAAGGTTTTGATGATAAAATCTGTGAACCAATATGGGATTGCACTCCGCGAATTTTGAGATTTGGAAGTTCCGCAGCGCGAGCATAGACCTCGAAGGCGCGGTCGATACCAATACCAAATTTATTTTTGCTTTTACCGGTGGAAATGAAGGCGTGCGTTTGTGCATCCACATCGGGGTTTACCCGAACGGCGATGGGAGCTGTTTTGCCCATGCGTCCGGCGACAGAGTTGATGCGTTCGAGTTCGGCTTCCGATTCGACGTTGAAGCTGTAAATGTCGTTTTCGAGTGCGTATTCGATTTCGGAAACCGTTTTACCAACGCCTGCGAAGGTGCAGTCACTGCCTTTGCCGCCAGCCTGGAGCACACGGTAGAGTTCACCGCCTGAGACGATGTCAAATCCGGAACCAGCATCGGCAAGGAGTTTGAGAATCGAGATATTGGAATTTGCTTTTACAGCGAAGCAAATGTGGTGGTCGAGACCGGAGAGGGCCGTGTCGAGTGCCTGGTAGTTTTTGCGAATTGTATTAGCGGAATAAACGTAGGCAGGAGTGCCAACTTCGTTTGCGATCAAATTAAGAGCGACTTTTTCACAGAAAAGAGAACCATCGGTGTAAGAAAAAAAATGCATGGGACAAGATTCAAAAGCCTGGGCTTTCAGTCAATGAAATGAATGCGTTTGATGTCAGCTTTGCCGACCTGGCAGATGCTCGGTGCAGTATTCTTCACCATCGGCAGCAACCCGAAATTCGAGATCGGGGTGGCTGATATCGCTGCGACCACAGGTTTTGCAAGTGTAGAGAGCCTCGTCTTCGGAGCGCAGTTTGGACTCGAAGTCAGCACGGCGAGCAGCAGTCTTTGCCATATCGGCGCGACTCCTGATAAATGCCGGTCCAAAGAAAAGCAGGTAGTTTGCGAGCGAAGCAATAGTGATGGCTTTGTCGATAAGAGAAAAACCGACGAAGGACAAAATCAGCAGGGCGAGGCTGAAAAAGGCGATCCATTTTATTTTTACAGGAATGATGAAAAACAGCATCACCGACATATTAGGTTGCAGAGTGGCAAAGGCGAAGAGGACGGAGAGGTTTAAAAACATTCCGGCTCCGAGACCACTCCCGACACCGGAGTCATTTCCAAAAATCATCGCTGAGGCCGTGCAGGCGATGATACCGGTGAAATAAAAAAGATTTACGCGAAAGCTGCCCATCATCGACTCAAGCCCCTCGCCGAGAAACCAGAGGAAGAGCAGCGCAATCAGAACAAAAAAAGTATTACTGCCGCCTCCCGGAATAAAGACCCAGGTGATCAGCCGCCAGACCTCGCCCTGCAAAACGAGGGGACGATAGAGCTGGAGGAAACTGCTGTAACCCGGTGAGGTAAACTGAATGACATAGACGAGCGCATTCAGGATGACAACGTAGCGAATCAGATCGGGGATGGCAAATCTGCCGAAGCGTTGCTCCATGCGGTCAAGGAATTTCATGGGGCGTAGTCTAGCGTCCGAAAGCTGGAAGGCAACCTTCTAAGCTTCGCTTGTTCCGTTCCAGATCGAGGAAAATTCCGTCTCAAAATCGAGAGTTTTTCCGCTGAGTGTGGCGAGAACTTCAATGTTTTTTTCCGTATAACGCGTGTCATGAATTTCTCCCTCCCGATGCAGTGCAGCTAAAAGATCACCACGTTCGTGAGGAAGGCGGAAGAGAAGTTTTCGGCTGTTTTTTGTTACAAATTCAGAAATTTTTGTAAGTAAAAATTCGATCCCCTCACCCGTGTGAACTGAAATAAAAACAGCCTCCGGAAAACGATGACGGAGCAGGACTCGTGTTGCCGGATCGCTTATTTTATCAATTTTATTAAAGACGACGAGCGTTGGCTTTCCGGTCGCACCGAGCTCCGTGAGTACGCTTTCGGTCGTATCAAAAAAATCGAGCACTTTGGGATGCGAAGCGTCGAGAAGATGAATGAGAAAATCGGCCTGGACCGCCTCTTCGAGAGTCGCCTTGAAGGCCTCCACAAGCTCATGCGGCAGGCGACGAACAAAACCAACCGTATCCGTCAGCAGCAGGGCTTGTTTATTTGGCAAATCAACGCGGCGTGTCGTCGTATCGAGTGTCGCAAAAAGCTGATTTTCCACCAGAACGTCAGCCTGGGTCAGACGACGCAGCAGGGAAGATTTACCGGCATTTGTGTATCCTACAATTGCCGCATTGGGAACGGGCGTCGTCTTACGATCCTTACGCTGCGTCGCCCGGGCGCGACGGACCTGCTGTAAATCCCGCCGCAGCCGATCCATCTGCCCGCGAATTTTTCGGCGATCCTGCTCAAGCTGACTTTCCCCCTCGCCCTTTGCGCCGATACCGCCACCCTGCTTTCCCAGGTGCGACCATGCGCGGGTCAGGCGGGGCAGCGAATAGGCCATGCGTGCGAGATCGACCTGGATACGGGCCTCACGGGTCTGGGCGCGTTGTCCAAAAATATCGAGGATAATTTCCTGGCGGTCGATCACGGTAACCTTTGCCAGAGCTTCCCAGTTCCGCTGCTGCGCGGGGGTCAGCGGATTATCGAAAATAATAACGTCGCAGTCATGCTCCCGCACAAGCCTGCAAATCTCTTCCGCCTTTCCCGAACCGATGAGCAAACGCGCTTGTGGCTCACGAATCACAACAACCGTCCGGGCGACAACAGGCACTCCCAGGGTGCGGGAGAGCTCACCCAATTCATCGAGCAGTTCCTCAGCACCCTGCGGGTCCTCCGGTTTCAGGCAGACCCCGACAAGCAGAGCACGCTCGACCATTTTTTCACGCGGCTTGATTTCGAACATTACGGTATTTTTTAATTTGTGAAGATCAGTTGATAGATTCTGCCTCCAGGAACTCCAGCAAATCTTATAAAATTATCACAACAACAAATTAATATCTTACCGAAGGGAATTTGGAATTAGTCAGATTTTTTCTGTTCATCTGTTTGAGGGAAATACGTATTGGTTTTGTGCGGCGTTGGCGGACCCTTTGGGGAAGATTCAGGCTCACCTGTTTGATGACGAGGGAAAATTAGTGACTTCGCAGGATTATACTGCTGAGGGGCTGGCCGCCTGTGGCGTGCGGGTGCAAAACAGCGGAGTTTACTACCTGAAA
>JBKEBM010000081.1:0-20446 GCA_047973165.1 Chthoniobacterales bacterium | reverse complement strand
CTCTTGACAGTCGTTATAAGAATCCGCAGGAACTCGTTACGGCTCTTGTTTTAACGAGAGAAAACGCAGAGTCTCTGAAAAAAATTGAGGCCCGCCTGAAAGAATAAATCGAACACCACTGTGTTCGGTCCGCATAAAATCGGGGCGACAGGATTTGAACCTGCGACCTCCTGGTCCCAAACCAGGCGCTCTACCAAGCTAAGCTACGCCCCGTAGCAATGAAGAAACCGTGGATACCTCAGAATTTTCTCTTCGACAATTCTTTATTTGTTTCGCTGTGAATTTTTTTAAACAGGGAAAGCAGGAAGGCAGGGAAAATTTTTGACTGACAGCAAATTTTTCAGAGAAAAACTCATTTAATTATGGCCGGAATGGGTTCCCGATCTATATTCGCAGGCTATGCAGGAGATACTCCAGTCCTTTGCTTTTACCTATGCGGCTTTGTTTCCAATTTGCAACCCGCTTGGGAATGCCGCTATTTTTCTTTCGATTACAAGCGGAGAAAAGGTAGGTTTAAGGCATGTGCAGGCTCTGAAGGGAAGTCTGTATATGCTCGCAATCCTGGTCAGTTTTTACTTTATCGGGAATGCCATCCTGGAATTTTTTGGAGTGAGCATGGAGGCTATTCGAATTGTAGGTGGCCTGATTGTCGCCAAAATCGGTATGCAGCTATTGTCTCCGAAAAAAGAAGACACGCATAATGCTGCGGAGGAAAGTGAGGCACAGGAAAAAGAAGATATTTCTTTTTCGCCGCTGGCGATGCCTTTACTTGCAGGGCCGGGAAGCCTGGCGGTGACGATTAGTTTGAGTGCGCTGCATCACGATTTCATGTCTCCATCGATGATTGGGGCGATTATTGGCATTGCTGCGGTTTGCGGAACCTGCTGGATCGTTCTGCGACAGGCCGATTTCATCCTGCGTTTCCTGGGAGTGAACGGAGCCAATGCAATGACAAAAATCATGGCCTTTCTTCTCCTGGCCATTGGAGTGCAACTCACCCTCACCGGCACGGGAGACTGGCTGGATACGATTTTGCCAAAGCATTAGGGTCTCTGGTGTTCCGCTCCGCAGCCCCAGGAGTTTTTAACCCTCCACTTTCACACTTCTTCTTTTGATCAGGTAAAAAAGGATCGGGTAGATCAGCAGCTCCAGGATGAAGCTGGTCCCGAGACCGCCTATCATCGGCACAGCAAGCCGGCGCATTGTATCCGCTCCTGCGCCTGTCGCCCAAAGAATGGGTAATAAACCGCTGAAGGTGGATATAACCGTCATCGTTTTTGGCCGAATACGCTGCACCGCTCCGTCGTGAACTGCCGTCCACAGGTCATTCGTCGTACGCATTTTTCCATCGGCCTTAAATCGATCATAACTATTGTCGAGGTAAAGCAGCATGACGGCACCGGTCTCCGCATCCAGTCCGGCCAGTGCGATAATCCCAACCCACACGGCCAACGAAAGTTCGTAATCCATCCAATACAAAAACCAAATCGCCCCAATCAGCGAAAAAGGAACCGCAAGGAGAATAATAAAAACGCGAATCCAACTCCGCGTCGAAAGATAAAGCAAAACGACGATAGCAAAAAGCGCCAGCGGAATCGCCAGGCTCAAACGCTTCGCGGCGGCCTGCATATATTCGTATTGCCCGGACCAGACGACACTCGTGCCGGGCGGCAGAGAAATCTCGCGTCCCACGACCTCCTGTGCCCGCTTCACGTAGGTGCCGATATCTATGTCTTTGATATCAACAAAAACCCAGCTTGTGACTCGTGCATTCTCGCTTTTTATCATTGGCGGTCCCTTGCGAATTTGGATCGTAGCAAGTTGCGCCAGCGGAATCTGCGAACCCTCAGGCGCAGAAATCAAGGTCTGCTGAATCGCATCAATGCTATCGCGCAGCTCAGCGGAGTAGCGCAAATTTACAGGATAGCGTTCGAGCCCTTCGACCGTAGAACTAATGTTTAAACCGCCAAGAGCCGTCGTGATAACATCCTGTACATCGGAAACCAGCAGTCCGTATCGCGCAATCGCATCGCGGTCGATTTGAATATCAAAATAATTTCCGCCCACACTTTTCTCGGGAAAAGCACTCACTGTAAAAGGCGCGGTGAGAGGATCCGCTCTCAAGATATTTGCTGTTTCATTGGAAAGTTCAGCCAGTGTTTTGAGATTGCTCCCCATAAATTTGATGCCGACTGGCGTGCGGATTCCCGTAGCCAGCATGTCGATACGGGTACGAATCGGCATCGTCCAGGCATTCGTCAGCCCGGGGATTTGCAACGCATCATTCATACCCGGAATACGAAGTGTGCGCGGGCGGCCCCGGTCATCTTTTCCGTCTGTGATCTCGTAGCCATAGACGATTTCATCGATGGTGATTGGCCGTGTCTGTGCAAAAATTTTATTCGGCAGCCATTTCAGAATTGCCGGCCAGTCGTCATAAAATCGTTGAATGCGAACGCTTCGCCATTTCGTTTTATCACGATAAAGCTGCACCGTTGTTTCCAACATGGAAATGGGGGCCGGATCGGTCGCTGACTCGGCCCGACCTGCTTTTCCAAAGACCGATTGAACCTCCGGAAATTGTTTTAAAATCCGATCGGTTTGTTGCAAAAGATCACGCACTTTTCCAATCCCGATCCCCGGGTCTGTCGTTGGCATGTAGAGGATATCCCCCTCATCGAGCGGCGGCATAAATTCGCTGCCGAGGCGACTGAAAGGAATCCAGGTCGAAGCAAAAAGCAACACAGCAAGCAACAAAGTCAGCCATTTGAAGCGCATCACCAAAGAAAAAATGGGATTATAAAACGATTTCAAAAGACGATTGATCGGATTTTTTTCCTCACTCAGAGTTCGCTGCGGCAGAAAAATAAATGCTGAAAAAAGCATCCATGCTCCGGCGAAAAGCCAACGGTTTTGTTCGTAAAATTCGTATTGTTCGAAGCTGGCGAACGATGGCAAAAAACCAATAAGCAATGCGGGCAGGAAAACAACTCCGATATAAAAAGCCCATGTTTTACGGCGTTGCCATGTTTGCGGGAGGAGACGATCACGGATGAGAAAACTCATCAAAACAGGGATTACCGTGATGGCGAGTAAGGCCGCCGACCCCATGGCGAGCGTTTTAGTCAAAGCCAGTGGTTTAAAAAGACGTCCCGATTCTGCAGTGAGCACAAAGATGGGCAGGAAGCTCACGACGATTACCAGCAGGGCAAAAAATAAACTCGGCCCGACCTCTTTTGCGGCCTCTGCGATGATCGCGGTCTGGTTTCGTTGCCCTCCTCGGCGTCGCTCACGCTCCAGTCGCTGGTGAGCATTTTCTACCATGATGATCGCACTATCGACCATTACGCCAATGGAAATTGCGATGCCGCCAAGCGACATGATGTTCGCATTGATTCCGAAAATATACATGATTGTGAGCGTCGCGAGCACACCGAGAGGAAGCACACACGCCGCAACCAAAGCACTTCGGGCATGCAGCAAAAAGATCAGACAGATAAATGCGACGATGAGAATTTCTTCGGTGAGAGTGCTTTGCAAGGTGTCGAGAGCACGGTCGATCAGGTCCGAACGGTCATACGCGACTTCGACAGCGACACCCGCAGGGAGTCCCTCGGAAAGCTCGGCCAGGCGTTTTTTTACTTTATCAATCGTGACCTTTGCATTTTCTCCGAAACGCATAACGATGATGCCGGCAACGGTTTCGCCCTCGCCATTCCATTCTGTAATTCCTCGACGAATGTCCGGGCCGACTCGCACTTCGGCCACATCAGAAAGATAAATCGGCGTGCCATTTTCATTCACGTCCAAAGCGATTTTTTCCAGATCGCGAAGGGCTTTTTGCGTGCGGTAATCTTCGATGCGGATGCCTTCCTTTTCAGCTTCGGCGCGTTCCTCGTCGGTGATGGAACCCAGATAACCGATTCCGCGAACCATGTATTCGGTTTCACTTTGTTCGATAGTTCGCCCCCCGACATCGGAGTTTGAACGTTCGATTGCTGTGCGAAGTTTGCGAAGGCTTATTTTGTAGGCTTGCAATTTTATCGGATCCACGACGACCTGGTATTGTTTTACAAAACCGCCCGCAGAGGCCACTTCGCTGACTCCGGGCAGAGCCGCAAGCTCGTAGCGTAAATACCAATCCTGCAGACTTCGCAGTCCGGCGAGGTTGATTTTAGATTGCTCCAGCGGTGAACCGTCAAGCGGACAAGTCGTTCGATCCGGAAAAATTCGTTGCCGCAAAAGTTTCTTATGAAGCTCCTTTGGTGCGTCGTCAATTTTGGCGTAATAGGTATCGCTCGCGGCATCACGCCAAAGCCCGTCGGGATGTTCTTTGCAATACGGACCGGTCAGCAAGACGTATTCGTAAATCCAGCCAACTCCCGTGGCGTCGGGTCCGAGCTGTGGAGTCACTCCGTCGGGCAAGCGGGACTGAATGGAATTTAACTGCTCCAGTACACGGCTCCGTGCCCAATACATATCGGTGCCATCTTCAAAAATAATATAAACAAAACTCGTCCCGAACATGCTGTAGCCTCGCACAGCCTTTGCGAAAGGCACCGAGAGCATCGATGTCGTAAGTGGATAAGTCACCTGGTCCTCGATGATCTGCGGAGCCTGCCCTGAGTAATCCGTGCGGATGATGACCTGCACATCGGAGATATCCGGAATGGCATCGACGGTGATATTTCGTGCGGAGTAAATACCGACCACGAGCAGCACAGTGCACATCAGGAGCACCATCACGCGATTTTTAATACACCAGGAAATAAGTCGTGCGATCATTTTGAGGCAGCAGGGGTTGAGTGATTGTGGTTGACGGGGAGCTCAGATTTCTCGTCGTAGCACTCGAGCATACGGTCTCCCATGTAAGGATTTCTGATTGGCCCCTCTCGTTGCAGCCAGGTGGCACCGCCCTGATCTTCGAGAGCCATGGGGCAATGAACCTCCATAACGGTATCGGAAAAACTCATTGGGATACCGACTCCCCTTGCGAAATCCCGAAGTGAGAGGCTGAGTCTTCCGAGGATCAATCGAGCTGCAGCGATGTCTTTTGCATCCGTAAGTTGGTAAGAAGCGGTCATTGAATCGCCGAGTGATTTTGTGTAAGCGGCTTTCGCATCGGCAGAATCGAAAGGCGAGGAAGAGGCCATTTTCTCCAGTGCACTTGCGAGGGTCTTTGCTGTTTCGGAGACAGAGGTCATTTCATCAGCCGCCAGTGTATTTTGAATTTTAAAATAAGCCGTTAATGCGCTGTCGAAGTCTTTATTTACAGATTCGGAGAGAGCGGGATACTGCTTTGATGAATCTGCGTCGTGTCCGTTTTTTTCCGCTTTCTCTGCGGTGGGCAGTGAATTTTTTTCCACCATTTTTGCAATGGCTTCACGCATATTTGCCTCGCTGTCCAAAAGAAACTGGCCGGATGTCACGACCTTTTCACCCGGTGACAAACCGCTCAGGATTTGCACCAGTCCCAAGTCGGTCGTGATTCCTGTTTGCACTTCGCGGGGTTCGAAACTTCCTTTGCCGAGACTGACAAAAGCAACTTTTCGAATGCCGGTATCGATCACAGCAGAGCGCGGAGCGAGGGTTGCTTCTGCAGCGAGATGATTGTGAAGCTCGACATTTGCAAACATGCCCGGCTTCAGAATGCCGGCAGAATTATCAAAATCGATACGCACCTGGGCCTCACGAGTTTTGGAATCGAGGTAGGGGTAGATGTAGCTGATATGTCCGCTGAAGGTCTGTCCCGCGATGTAGGAAAGAGTCATCGTAGCGTTTTGTCCCTCCTGCAAGTAGGGTAACTGATACTCGTAAACCGTGGCGAGAACCCAGACTTTTGAAATGTCAGCGATGCGGTAAGTCTGCATCCCGGGATCGACGCGCATCCCCTCGGTTGCGTGTTTGGCTGTTACAATACCGTTGAAGGGACTGAGTATCGGGATGCTTTTCAGCGGCTTGCCACGAGCGACTAATTCCTCGATTTGTTTTGCTGTAATGTCGAAGTTTTGCAGGCGTTTGCGAGAGGCTTCGATGAGAGCTTTGTTGCCGCTTTTTCGTGCAATGAGGTAATCCTCCTGTGCGGAATACAGCTCCGGTGAGTAGATGGAGAAAAGAATATCTCCCGCTTTCACGGGTGCACCGAGCGTATCGACGGAGATGCTTTCGATCCAACCGGAGAACTTCGTATTGACGTCGCGCTCGCCTTCTTCGTCGTAGCTCACGATGCCGACTGTGCGGGTTGTTTTTATGAGCGGACCTTCGATGACCGGAGTCGTCTGAATGCCGATATTTTGAGTAATGTTCGGATTGATGGAGATTTCTCCACGGAATTTATTTGGATCGAGCGGGACAAGGTCCATCCCGCAAATAGGGCATTGCCCGGGTTCGGGCATGATGATCCAGGGGTGCATTCCTGAAATCCAATACTGCGTTTTTTCTGACGCATTTGCGGAGTTTTTTTCAGATGTGGCCCCTGTTTTTTTCTTATTAAAAAACCAGAATCCTCCGATGACTAAAAAGATCGTGAGCAGGATCAAAGCGACCTGCAAAAACGGGAATTGCGTGGGTTGTTTTGCTGTGTTGCTTGAAGAGTTTGAGTTGTTCATTTTCGTAAGAGATCAGTTTTTGTCCTCGGGAGTGGGTTTGAGAGAGAGTGTGTTTGAAATGGGTTCGCCGATGGCGCGTTCGAGGTCTGCGATTGCCCGGAGATAATCGGCACTGCGGTTGATCAGCCCAAGCTCGGCAGCCAGCAAAGCTCGCTGCACGTCGAGTAAATCGGTGAGAGAAATATTACCAACACTGTAGGAGGCAACGCTGGATTCATAAGCATCGCGGGCATCAGGAAGGATCGTTTTTGCATAGCGGCTTCGCTCTTTTTTCATCGTGTCGGCCATGGCGTAAGCACTCTGAACCTGTGCGCTGACATTTGCGGTCAACTGTGCTTCGCGAGCTTCGGCAGAGGCACGTTTGGCTTTTGCGGATTTTTTCTGTGCGTCGATTTTGTTCCACCAGATCGGGAGGTTTACCGAGATGGTCCCGCCAATCGGATCGGGGCTTCCGCTGGAACCGGAGTAGGATTGGAGTTGTGTGTATTCGACTCCGAGGGAAATGTCCGGGAAGTATTCGAGCGAGGCGAGACGCTCGGCACTTTGCTCGCGGCGAATTTCGGCCCGGGCGATTTCGAGGTCCTGGTTTAGTCCCATGGATTCTTTTAAAAGATTTGTGAGACTGGATATTTTTGGGAAGACAGGTTTCGTGTAGCGTGGAAAGGCGGGACCTGTCTGTGCGTCGCCGCGCAGGGCGGCCATACGTGAGAGAATGCCGACACGCTGTGCCTCCAGGCGAGCGATTTGAGTGAGGATTTCCTCAGCGGCCAGTCGCGTGCGCAGAGCACTGGAAATGGAGCTTTGGTTTGCTTCGATGAGTGCTTCGGTGGAGGTTTCGGTTTGTCGCAAAAGAGCTTCCTGATCGCGGAGTACGCTCAGTGAGGCATCAATGAGGTAGAGGTCTGCAAGCAAAACTCGCGCATCAAAAAAGGTATCGCGAAGAGCGGCGCGATACTCCCAGTAGGCTGTGTGAGATTCGTAAAGCGCGATGGATTTCGTGGTGCTGAGTTTTCCGGGAAAGGGGATTTTTTGTGAGACGGAAAAGCGGTTGCGCATGATTCCGGTCCGTGTCTGGACACCACGAAAAAAGATGGTGTAGTTAAACTGCGGGTCAGGGAGCGTTGCGGCAATTTGCGGTTGATAAGCCAGCGACTGCCAGCGAAATTCGGCGGAGCGAACTTGCAGGTTTTTTTCCAAAACCTCCTGTAAGAATGAGAGGGCAATAGCATTCTCGCCGGAGGAAGATGCTGCCGGACTTCTTTGCAAAAAAAGAAAACTCAGTAGCAAAAGCACCAGACTACTTTTGAAAGTGGAGATTTGGAAAATTTTTAAATGGAGTGATGTTTGAGTCATAAAGATAATTTTTGAGTCATTAAATTTCGGCAAGACAGACATGCCGACGGGATCAGAGCAGACGCTTTTCAGAAAACTGCGCTGCAGGTTGACAGGGATTATGAGCGGATACGACGAGTCCGGGAAACGAGGCAATCAGACCGATCCTGCCAACAAAAAATCAGGAAACAAAAACGGGGGGTGCGTGAGCGAGAAGGTCACGCGAAGAAAATAAAACTGCAAAACTCGCCCCGGGTGGCGGCGATTCGTAAGATAATATGCTTACGATGATGTTTGCTTCAGAATGAGCCAAAATCAGATGACTGATTTCAGCGAAGAGGATAGTTTTTAAAAGCGTAAAGTCTGTGACCGGCGCTTTTGCTGTCGTTGTCGGAATGCCCTGCACAACATCACAGCAAAGCATTTTGGAACCAGCGGAATCAGCGGGCTGTTTGTTTGTGGCACCCTCATGCTCACAACATTCCGTAGCGGGAAGCGATGTCGAAAAGGCAGCGAGCAAACAGTGATCACTTGCTAAAAAACAGGCAAATAAGGTTGCGGCAGCAACGGCAATCATCCCCAACCGAGCTGGCAGGGAGCGAAGTTTCGCCGATGTCAAATTCCGACTCATGCTCTCAGGCTGGGCAGGTTCTTTTAAAAAATACAAGAAATTTTTGCCCTGTTACTTTATCAGAGATGCGTTCAGGAGTAGCGACTCTTTGACAGAAAATGTAAAATATAAAACCTTTATCATCTAAGCAATGACCTCTTTGTCACAATCCGAATGGCTCATGCGACAAGCTGCCCACAAGGAACGTGTGCGTCCGTGGGTCGAGCCACGTTTGCAGCGGATGTCTCTCGGCGAACGTCATCCGGTGGATGATTTTTTGTTTGAGTATTATTCCTACCGTCCTTCGCAGCTTATGCGCTGGCATCCGGGTATTGGAGTTTCGCTGGAGCGGGGAAAGGAGTTTCTTTTATTTAAAGAATATAGCGTAACTGCTGAGGGCGACGTAGCAGTTGATCCCTCGAAGCTTTCTCCCTCTCGTATAAAGGGTTTGCGATGGTCGAAAAATTTGCTGGAACGAATGCTGGAACGTCCTCCCGCCTTTGGGTGTTTCGGTTTGCACGAGTGGGCGATGGTTTATCGGACGAAAGAAATCCGACATGCAAGCTGGCCGCTGCGTCCGGAGCCGGACACCATTGCTGCTGTGCTCGATGATTTTGGCGCAAACTGTTCTCACTTCGATGCCTTTCGTTTTTTTACACCTGCGGCGCGTCCCTTAAATCGTCTCCAGCCGACCCACGAAAACAGGTTGGACTTCGAGCAGTCGGGCTGCCTGCACGCCAACATGGACCTTTACAAATGGGCGATGAAACTGCAGCCGTTCGCACCCTCAGAACTGGTGGCTGACTGCTTTGAACTGGCCAGAGAAATCCGGCTTTTTGATATGCGAGCCAGCCCCTACGATCTGCGCTCCCTGGGTATCGATCCGGTCTGCATTGAAACCTCAGAAGGGCGTCAGGAATACGAATCTGCGCAGCGTGAATTTACACGACGAGCCACGCCTCTGCGCCAAAAAATAATCACTCTTTGCGAGAAATTATTATCCAAAGTAAATCCGCCAAAATGATTGAATGCCAAATCTGAGAAATACCTGGACTATCTTCTGGTCTTTTTGCCGTCTGAGTTTGTCAGTCTCGCTCCTTCTTATACGTCAAAAATCCGGCGAAGCTAAAATCTAATTATTTTTCAGATTTGGGTATCACACGGAGTTTTGCGGCCTGAAGTTTGTTATTTTCTAAAGTATATTTTTTATTAATCTGGGGCTCATTTATATGAAAACTATCGTAACTTTTGGTGAAATTATGGGACGTTTTGCCACACCGGGAAACCTCCGCTTCCGACAGGCTCTTCCTGGCCCTCTCGATCTGACTTTTGGCGGAGCCGAGGCAAATGTAGCAGCCTCCCTCGCCATCTTCGGAGCACCGGCTCGCTTTGTAACGGCTCTGCCGAAAAACGTTTTGGGCGACACCTGTATCCAAAGCCTTCGCGGACTCGGAGTAGATACAAATTTCATCGCACAGGGCAAAGGACGACTCGGACTTTATTTTCTGGAAACCGGAGCCAACCAACGCCCGAGCCAGGTGACCTACGATCGCGATGGATCAGCGATCGGCCTGGCAGGACCGGATACTTACGACTGGGAAAAAGCCTTCGCCGGTGCAGGCTGGCTACACACGACGGGAATTACCCCGGCGGTCTCCAGGCTGGCCGCTACCTCCGCACTCCATGCCGCAAAAACAGCAAAGGCTGCGGGCCTGACGGTCTCCTGTGACCTCAATTTCCGAAAAAAACTTTGGCAGTGGGAACCGGGAACGGATGCAAAAACACTCGCCGAAAAAACCATGCGCGAGCTGCTCCCGCACGTCGATGTTGTCATCGCAAACGAAGAAGATGCTGCAGATGTTTTAAACATCCACGCCGGGGATACCGACGTCGAATCCGGCAGCCTGGCCATCGATCGCTATCCGGATGTGGCGCGACAAATTGTAAAGCAGTTTCCGAATGTCCGTCAGGTCGCCATCACCTTACGCGAAAGTATCTCTGCCTCGCATAACAACTGGGGCGCACTTCTCTACGACGCCGCCCAGGACAAAGCCTTCTTCGCTCCGCTCAAAGACGGCCAATACGAATCCTACAAAATTCACAATATCGTGGATCGCGTCGGCGGCGGCGACTCCTTCGGAGCCGGACTCATTTTCGCACTGAATACGCCGGAGCTGAGCGATCCGGAAAATGCAATCGCCTATGCCGTCGCAGCCTCCTGCCTGGCACATTCCGTGGTTGGCGACGTAAATGTAAACTCACGCGCCGAAGTTGAATCCCTGATGAGAGGCTCCGGATCAGGCCGCGTCCAGCGCTAAAGTTTTTTTTAAAAAACCTGTCGGCAAAATGTCAGCTTACGATGCAATTAAAGAGCGCTTGCTCACCTTCATAACAACATCAGCAGGCAAGGCGACGACAGAATCCTCCGACTTCGAATCGCTCGCGCTGGAGCTTTTTAAATTCCAATACGAAAATAACCCGACCTACCAAAAGTTCTGCCGGGAGCAATTAAAGGACCGTAGCCCCGAAAGCTGGACAGACATTCCGGCCCTGCCGCTGCCAGCTTTTCGTCATGCGGAGGTTCTCAGTTTTCCCCGCGAAAAAATAACCCGGACTTTTCGAACAAGCGGCACCACCGGGGATAGCTACGGACAACATTTTTTCGCAGACCTCGAGCTTTATCAGGCAGCAGCACTAACGGGCTGGCGCCACGCAGGCTTACCCGAAAAAAACGTATTCGGCCTGCTGCCATCGCCGCAGGAAGCACCGCACAGCTCCCTCGCCTGCATGGCGGGCTGGCTTTGCAAAGACAATCCGTTTTTTCTCAAAGAAAACGAAATCGACCTGGACTATCTCCGCCAAACTTGTGAGCAGACGGATGCCCCGCTATGCCTCTTCGGAACCGCCCTCGCATTTTTAAATCTCTTTGAACTCCTCGAAAAAAATAACACCGATTTGTCTTTGCCCCCCGAAAGCCTCGCAGTCGAAACAGGCGGCTTCAAAGGCAGCGGACGTCAAATCGAAAAGTCTGTGCTCTACGCAAAATTCACTCACTTCCTGGGACTCCCCGCCGACGATATCCGGAATGAATACGGCATGACCGAACTCTCCTCACAGGCTTACACACAAGGCCTCGGGCGACCCCACAAATGTCCGCCCTGGTTGCGAGCTCAGGTCGTGCACCCCTCCACGGGCCGCGAAGTCAACGACGGGCAGACAGGAGTTTTAAAAATAACAGACCTCGCAAACATCGGCTCCGTCCTGGCGATCCAAACACGCGATCTCGCCATCCGACACGAGAAAAATTTCGAACTCATCGGACGCGATCCCGCCGCCCTGCCCAGGGGCTGTTCACGTTCAGCAGACGAAGTTTTAAACCAGGGTCTGTTAGGGTAACGAGAAAGAGGATAAAAGATGGGTTTTTGGGCTCATCAGGAAAGTTCATGCATGGTGGCCAGGGGGGTGCCGGGAGATTTGTCGTTATTCTGATTCTTCTGGTTCTACAAAAACAAGGGAATAGCGGTTTAGAAACTCTGCCGGCACGGTGAAGCGGACTCGGGTGTTTGAGAGGCGTTCGACTGCCAACGGGTGTTTTTCCTTGCTGCGAGGGTGGACGATGTAGGCACTTGCCGGACCCTGCCAGTCGGCTTCGATTACGGCGTCTTCGGTGATTTTTGGAAAGGCTTCACCGACAGGGTTTGCGGTGATTATTTCTCCGTCTTTGACTTTTGCACCGGATGCATTGAGGAAGTGAAAGACGTGTGTTTCTTTTTCACCGTTGGGCTGCGTGAAAGCAGCCGTGTATAAGGCGGCGGGAGCGGAGACGACTTTGTAGGGCAGTGGGGTATCTCCGTGGGCGGCAGCGACAAGTTCGAGACATTTCTTTTCCTGAGCTGTGTCTCTGGCAAAGGCGCGGGGGACATTGAGCTTTTTGGATTCCTCGAAGTTGTTGTTTCCGAGAGCTTCAGCGGAGTAGTAAATGCGTCCTTTTCCGAGTGTAAATTCCGATGCGTCATCAGCCTGGTTTGCGAGTTTTCTCAGTTGCTGTATGAGGGATTTTTCGCGTGGCTCGGCGAGTTCATTTTGTGTTCCGGCATCTCCGACGATGAGGAGGTGTCCGCCTTTTTCTGTGTAGTCGATGAGGGTTTTGATTTCTGCGTCGGAGATTGCGGCGTTGTTGGCCAGTATCAGCAGTTTGTATTTTGAGGGGACATTTTTGCGCAGGGCTTCATCGAAGATGATGTCGTGCGGAATGTGGTTTTCGGTGAGGGTTTGGCTGATGCCGCCGAGTTCGTAGTGGTGTTTTTTTCCTCGGACCCAGTTTCGTGTGGCGAGGGAATAGACCATGGCGATATCGGCAATGGGGCGGGCATTTACGAGGTCCATGTTGTCTTCCCAGGCGATGTAGGGGGTTTGTTCTTTGGTGAAAGTGTCACCGCCGAAGATCCATGCGGTTTGGCGGTTCATATTCAGAAGTCCCCAGCCGAATTCGAGGACTTCGGGGTTGCTTGTATAGATCAGGCCAAAGACGGGGAAGTCGGCGAGGGAGCGAAAGGCGTCTTTGACTTTGCGGTAGAAATAACCGGATCGGTGAGTTTCGAGTATATTGCGGGACATGATCTCGGTGCCGATCATATCGACCGTCATGGCGGTGTCATCGAGTGCAGCACTTTGCTCGGAGAATACGGAGGGTGAGCTGATACCGCCTTCGGTGGTGTAGCGCATGAGGACGAAGTTTGGCTTTACGGCTTCGATGCTTTCGCGTAGTTCGCCAAACCATCTGGCGACGACTTTGCTGCGCCAGTTGAGCCAGGTTTTCCAGAGGGAGGAGTCGCGGTTTTTGAAGACACGGGAGGATTCGTTGTAGGGCATTACGAGGCCGGTGTCTTTGGTGAATTGTTCGCGGGTGGCTTTGCTGAAATCAAACTTGCCGAGGTGGAAGTTGACTTCGTCGAGCATGAGGCCGTCGATATCTGTTTCTTTGACGAGATCGACCATTTCCTGAAAAAACCATTTTTTGAAGCGCGGGTTCAGGATGTTGATTCCCCAGTGCGGGGTATCTCCTTCGTAGGAGCGGAGGAGGGTGTCGATGTTTTCAATGAGGTAGCGGTGGCCTTGTCCGCGGTTCCAGAGAATGGTGACGTCGAGGTGGTCAGCGACCTTCATGTCGCGTTTGTGAGCTTCTTCGGTGATGATTTTGATTTGCTCCCAGACGCGGTCTTTTTGATCGAGCCAGAGGTGGCGTGCGAGGAAGCCGTTTATCTGGATGAGGGTGATGCCTTGTGCCTTGAGTTCGTCGAGGCGACGGGCGATTGCTTCACGGGTTGTGAATTCGGTGAAAGTTCCCCAGTTGTTTGGTCCTATGGTGGAGATGAGGGCTTCGTAGCGCCATTCGAGTCCTTTTGGATCGGGGTGTTTGGCTTCCCAGGGGATACGTTTTGGAGTGTGGGCGGAGAAGTCGGAGGGTTCGTTGAGTTTTTTTCGCTCGATGGCAACGCGCCAGTTTAGCGGGTCTTTGTTTCGGTTTCGGTTGACTTCAGTGACCTCGGGTAAATTTTCGTCGAGCCAGATGCCTCGGCGAATGATGAAGTCTTCTTTTTCGTGGAGGAGGGGCTGAATGACGATGGAGCTGACCTGCCAGTCTCCGCTGAAGTGCAGGGTGTTTGCGCCTGGTTCGAGATATTCCGCAAAGGTTACGCTTTGGACAGAGTCGGATTCAGGATTTTCGAGATCGGCGGGCAGGAGAGAGCGGTCGTTGATACCGATTTGGAAGGGTTTTGCATCTTCGTTTCCGAATACGCTGTGAAGTGTGATGATGTAGATGCCGGGTTGCTCGATGAAAAAGCGGAAGTCTGTCGCTTTGTCTGAGGCGGCTCCAAAGCGGAAGGGGGTACCACCGGAGTAGCGGGTTTTATTGATTTTTGTATCGCCGAGCCAGCCGGGGGTGGAGTCGGATGCGAGGCTTGTTGGTTTAATGATGGTGTCGAATTTATTTCGTGGCTGGCCTCCGAAGAGGTAGCGTGCGGATACGGGGGTCTCGCTGAAGTAGCGGTATTGTTTGTGAAAGTGGCGGTTTTTAAATTCTTCGATTCCGCCTTCAAAGATGCGTAATTTTGAGGCGTAGATGCCGCCGTAGAGGGGTGCTCTGCCTCCAAACTGAAAATACAGGGAGTCGTTTTTGATAGAAATTTTTCGGTTTCCAATGAGGTCGCCCGGGCCAAAGTCGCTGTAGGCGGTGACACCTTTGGGGTGGAGGTCGAAGGTCAGGTCGCCTTGTTTTGTGTGGAAAGTAATCCAGCGTGCACTGCTGAGTTTGTATTTCTTTAAAAGATCACCTGCGGGCATACCTGGGAAGATTTTGCCTTCGATGGTTTTGGGTAAGGAAGTGCGCCCGACGTAAGCGGTGAAGTTTGCCTCGCCGAGTGTGCTGAGTGGCACGGAGAAACCATACATGATGGAGGGTTTGGCCGGGTCGTTTTTATAAATGGGAAGATAAAATTCGGTGGTGAACTCGACTTCGTCGGGTGAGATGCCGATTTCGCTGCGGTAGGAGATTTGCTCGTCCGAGGAGCGAATGTTTTTGACCTGAAATTCTCCGATACTGCTTTGGGTGATTTCGGCTCCCTCGGAGAGGTTTGCTTTATCGATGTAATTCAGGTCTTCGTTTTCGATGAGAGGTTTGCCTTTCCATTGGACGAGGACCTTATCTTTTGAGCCGAAGGAAAAAGGGCCTGAGGTTTCAGGAGCTACAGCAGATGGGGTGGCGGGGGGGATTTTAGCTTCCTGAGCGGAATCGGTGGGTTGTGTGGAGTCTGAGCAAGACGTGATAAAGAGGGCCAGGGGGAGGGGGGCTGTGCGGAGGCAGTTTAGTATGGGTAGTATGGGTGAGATCAGTTTAAACATGACTGGAGAGAGATAAATTTGAAATTATTTATTCTAGGAACTGGCTTCACCGGGAAGGCGGTATGTGAGCGTTTGGTCTTTGGAGGTATTTTCGATGCGCAGGGTGCCATCTTTATTTGGAATAAGGAGCTCCAGATGCATTTTATCAAAGATGTCGGGCTCGATGTAGCCGGGCATATTTTGTGAATTTGCGTAGGCCTCGGGGCTTGGGGCAAAGGGGACTCGCCAGCCTTTGTTTGGGAGATAGGCCGGGAGGGTGCGGTTGGCGTCTTCAATCCATCCTTCGGAACGGTTTGTGGCATCGATGATTTCTTCGTCGTTGAAATAAATACGTGCTATATTCTGAGACCCGGCAATATGTGAGGAGGGTCTCCAGAGCTGGATACGAACAGGGCGATCAGCGTCGCTGCCGGATTTTTGGATTTCAATTTCTGCTGAGCTTGCGGGTTCTATGTGGTTATCATCCGGATTTGCGGAGGTGTCCGGAGTCATAATGAGGTTGCGGACCATCAGAGTATTCTCAGTGCCGGATTCCTGGTTGTTTTTAAATTGTAGCGTAATGGGGCCACTGGGGAGCTTTCGGACAGGGAAACGAAAAAGGAGAGGATCGAAATCGGGGTCTTTGGACTGATAGGAATTTTGAGTAGCAGATCTGAATATCTCCACATCCGGAGTCATCGGAACGGCCCAGCCAAAGCGATTTTTTACGAGAATGTCGCGTCCGTCCTGGATTCTGAATGTATTGGGGCGTGAAACCGTTTCGAGTAACTCTCGATCATTGACATAAATTTTGAAGAGTCCGGTGTAGCCACTGGTTTTCTCAACGGGTTTGTAGGCGGAAAACCCGAGGATGTAACTTCCCTCTTCGGGTATATCTACGGTGATTTCTTTAGTCTCTCCGCTTGGGACTTCTAATTCATCAGCTATGGAGATTTCGGCGGAAAGACTGGCGGTGCTTAAGAAGAGTATGGAAAAAAAAGATGCGATTTTCATAAGTTACAGAAAAATAAGTAATAAATTTTATTCGGATTACTGGAGGTGAATAAAGGCTTTTGAGCTATAAAAATAAATGAAATATATGTAAAACGTAATATATATTTATATGGTGAATGTAGTGTGATAATTGTTGAGTGTCAATTTTCTTCTATAACAGAAAAATTAAATGGGTTGACGGTATAACAAATATACGTAAAATTTATAACAAACAATCCTTTATCTAAATGAATGTCAAAAACTTGAATGAGTCCCAAAAATCTCAGAGTCGAAAAATGTCGAAGTATAAGCAGATTCGTCGGGATTTAGAGTCGCAAATTATGTCGGGTAAATTGCCGCTGGGTGCTCAGGTGCCGACTGAACAGGAACTGTGCGATTTGCATGGTGTGAGCCGGATTACAGCGAGAAAGGCACTGGAGGAGCTGAAGGAAGCAGGAGTGATTAAAAGAACGCGGGGCAGAGGGTCTTTTGTCGATGGTTTACCCTCTAAGGGAATTGATGAATATTCTGTAGTGGCGACAGAGATACTGGTTTTGACGAATAGCTCCATACCGGTGAATCTGCATGATAGCTGGGGGGAGCAGATTTTGCAGCAGGCCAGTAAGTTGTTGATGAAGGATGGTTTTCACATTTCTTTATTGCCGCTGGAGGGAGCAGATAGGTGTGCTGAAGCGCAGCAGGAGTATTTTTGGCGTCGAATAGAGAGTTTTGGTGCTCGGCTTGGTGGAGTCTTTCTCTTTGCTGCTTGTATCTCCGAATCTATTTTGCAGGGATTGGAGCAGCGTAAGATACCGTGGGTGAGTTTTGGTAAAATTTCGCGAGAGATGACTTTTAATTTTGTTTCTGCAAATAATTTGACTGCAGCCTGGGGGGTTGGCACAGAGTTTGCCCGGGCAGGGTATGAGAGGGTTTTCTTTTTAGGGACAGATATTCGAGGGCTTTCCAATGCAGATCGTTTCTTAGGGCTTGTCCAGGGATGGCTTGAAGCCGGAAAAAGGCTGGATGCGATTCAGTGGATCCCCGTGGAGTCTATAGAGGGGCTGACGGGTGAGGAAAGGGAGACTTTTGTGGATAGGTTAAAGGGAGCGTCCGGGAGATGTGCGATTTTATGTGCAGGAGACCTGATCGCGTTTTCTGCGTTAAAAGCCTGCAAAGAGGCTGGCTTTGCAATACCGGAAAAAGCAGGAATTGTGGGGGGAACCGGATTTTCTTTAGCGGAGCATACTTCGCCAACCCTGACGGTTCTAGCACAACCGATGAAAGAAATCGCTTGGGCTGCCTGTGAGATGTTGGTAGAGATGATTCGTGGTGGACAAATGCAGATTCCGGGACGTTATGTGAAGAGTCCTTTAATCAGGCGCGAGTCCTGTCCTGTTGGCGAAGTGGTGGGGCAGGGGTAGTCAAAACCTCCTTTTTTGATCGATATACATCAGCAGGATTTAAAAATAAAAAACATAATTTTTTTCTTGCTTTTAAATGTTATTTAGTAAAGATACGGGAGCTATGTCAAATCTACCCCATATGAAAAGAACTTCTTTAACCCTCAGGCCATTTGCGTATTTAGCTGTCACTGCAGCTATTACATTTTCTGCGCAAACGAATCTTAAGTCTCAGATTCTTTACGAGACGAATTTTGACTCGATGACTGCTGGTGCTAATCTGGCTGGGCAGGATGGCTGGTATAACTACGCTGGCGATGCCTCCGCAGCTACGGTTGTTGATAATGCAGCGATAGCGTATAGCGACGATAATTTTGTGGAGTTTGATGCTACGAATCGAGCAAGGTCTCGGATTGATTTTCCTCTGTCCCCCGCTCCGGTAGTAAACGATACGACTCACAATCGCATTCAGTTTGTTTTTCAGGCGGCTGCTTTTGGCAGTGGTGGTGGTGCTAAAGATTTAGCGTTTTACTCTGCTGCAGGGGGCGGCGGGATAGGGATGGCTCGCTTTTCCATTGATGGACGAGGAGACAGAGTGCTTGCTGCAGTTGGTGGAACAACCTTTAGCACCAGCTTTATGCTTGGTAGTGCTTTGACTGCGAACAGGTGGTATGCTGTCGATGCTTATCTCCGCCCCAGTGAATATGTGTATGATTTGAAACTCGTGGATACTGTGAGCTCCAGTGTGGTTTTTTCTCAAAACGACATTGGATTTGGGACGGGATCACCTACTCTGAGCGAGACCTTTCGCACAATTTTCTTTGATACCGGAACAGCGACCGGAGTTACATGGCGTGTGGACAATGTTTCCATCAGCTCTATCCCTGAGCCAGGTTCAGTAGCGTTGCTTGGACTGGGGGGATTGGCTGTCTTTATTCGCCGTCGCTTTAAAAAAGGCTGATACGGGTAAGAGACATAGAAAATCTCAAATGAAGAGCGGACATTTTGTTCGCTCTTTTTTTTGTGTAGGTTTGAAATTACAGATGAACACGTTTGAAAATCTGAAGGCGGGAGCAATGATCGATGAGTTTTTGGAGTGGTTTCCAGGCTCAGCTAGAAGACAAATAGAGGCAGTTTTGAGTTTTGTTGCTGGAGGGGAACCGCAACGAGCTGCATAAAGATTGTTTTTGATCAGGGAACGCCAGTACCTCTTCGACGATTTCTACCAGAAGATGAAGTTTTTACAGCCGCCGAGTGTGACTGGAGTGATCTGTCCAACGGTGATCTGATTGACGCTTCAGAAAGAGAGAGGTTTGATGTGCTTGTAACTACTGATCAGAATTTACAATATCAGCAAAACCTTTCGATAAGAAAGATTGTAATTGTGTTCATTTTTCAATCGGCATGGCTCGTTTGAAAAGATCGAGCGAAAGACGTGGCTAATGAGATTAGGATGATTAAACAAGGAGATTATCTTGAGATATAATTGGTCGAACAGGACGATGCAGCTAAACCACAACCCGCCGAGCTGATAAAATGCTTTTGGGAGATTTGACCGTTCAGTTACAGCGTTTGCTTCCGTATACGCCGCGCCATCACTCACTTCAAAGCAGTCCACGCTTGCGGTAGCTGACTGCGGACGTTTTAGTCCTCTCCTTCCACCCTCGTGCATCAGCCTGTGGTACGGTAGTGGAAACCATCTGTATAAATCTGCGTTTAAAAAAGGTACGCTTTAAAGCAGGACAGGCTTTTCCAGAGCAAAAAACAGATTACAGAAAATACTGTCAGGAGCGTCAATTTACCGCCTTACCTGCAAAGTAATCGAGTCGTTTTTTCCAGCTGGGGAGCGACATAACCTTATGGTAGTCGAAGGCTTTCACGCTACCGTCAAGGAAAAGCACATTGTAGGTGTCCGAACTGAAGTTCTCACGGTAACTGTCCGCCGGATAGGCTCTGTCCGAATAGAGGGGCGCTTTCACACTCTCAGTCAATCTGTCATTAAAAATTTCCGGATGGACCGGAGTCGAGCGCCTCTCATCAAATCTCGGCAGGGAATAAAAGGTGTATCCCCCAACCCATCTTCTGCCAGGCTCTCCGACCAGCTCTCCTTTGGGACGTGATTGCAGGGATTTAACAAATGGACTATAGAGTACATCGACAGAGGGTAAGTAATCGTGGTTGCCCATTGCAAAATATTGGGGCCATTGATCATTGTCTTTGCTAAATAACCGGCGTGCCGGTGCTCTGACGGCAAGACTGTAAGTGATTATTGTATCATCAACGGCAGGCGAGGAGCCTCCGCTGAACTCCGGTAATTTGCCGTTATTATCTCCGGCATATGTCAGTGAGGCTATTCCGATTTGCCGAAGGTTGTTGATATTTTTTACTTGTAGTCCGGATTGTTTCACTCGATCGACAGCTACTCCCAAAAGTGTAAATAAAATCGCTACAATCATTATAACTACCAAAATTTCGATCATACTGAAAGCAGCGGATCGACGGTGCTTCGCTAATTTTAAAGCAGCAGAAAGTAGGGGGAAGTCAGTTTGAGTCATATAAGATAAAAGAGTGCCTCATCGTAAACTTTTATAAGCGCAGTCTAAAGATTATTCAATAGTAAT
>JBKEBM010000045.1:0-19599 GCA_047973165.1 Chthoniobacterales bacterium | reverse complement strand
TAATTTATTTCGTTATCATTTCAGCCTTTTAGTAAATCACAATTATCCCGCAGCCTTGACAGACTTGGTTTTATCGGGGCTGAAACGTGTGCTTTTAGTTTTCAGGTGTGCGCCAGGTGTGTGCCTATACCACGTTGTTCCTTCTATACTGCCTGATTTTTCATTTTGGTATTACAATCCGGATCATGCAATAGAGCAGGGGTAAATTAAGGGCAGATTTTTTATTTTTCGTAGTTTTCAATTTATAAAATAGACATACCACTATCTTTCATTTATTCGTGCTCACAGGTGACTTTATATCCATCGGCTTTTCTTAGATTTCTTGGTTTACCGCTTATTTGCTTTGCGGCACTTTCTCTTGCAGGAGGTCACTGGATTGTCTTGCAGTCCATTGCATGGACGCAGATGATGGTTGAGTATTCTGAGAATGGCACTCCATTCACCGAGGCTGCTATCAAAACCTTCAGCGGTGAGTTTCCCTGTTCGATGTGTTTAAAAATCGAAGAAGGGCGCCAGCACGAGCAAAGCCAGCCTACCATCGTGCAAAACATTAAAAAACACGAAGTTTTTTACGACGACTTTCTATACATTCTCCCACGTCCTTTTGTGAAATCTCACACGTATTTCGGATTTACTGCAGGCTATTGTCCATCTCGTAACGATGCACCCCCTGCACCTGTTCCCATCCTGGTTTAAGGCCTCTCTCTACTTTCTTCTGTACTGAACTCTCAGTGCAAAGACTGATTCTTTTTTAAAAAAAGAGTGCAGCTTCGTCTTCTGTTTACGGCGATGCAATCCACTTTTTTCACGGCCATTAGCCATGCTGATTCGCTAATGAGTATCCGTAATTTTTATCAGCAAAACATCAAATTATTATATCAAATGAATTTTATAAAATTATTCAGAGCAAATTTTTTAGCTCTTATATTTAGCTTTCTCTTATCTATGTCAGCACAAGCTGCTGTGATAGACTATATCCCAAGTCCCGATGATCAGGGAGGCATGCTTATGCCTATGATTGATCTGGGAGCTGCCAGCGTTGCTATTATACCACCCTCCGGCGGAGTCCTTCCAACTCTTCACTCTCTGGAGTATTGGAATCCGGGTGATGAGTTTGACCCGGTAAGCGCGTGGTATTCCACATTAAATACGAGTTCCGGAAATGCTCAGCGCTTCACTTCTCGTTACGGATTCATGTTCATGGATATGGGGGGAAACCTGCCACTGGATCAGTCCATCGCCCTGCGTCTTATTTCAAAAAGCCCGGAGCTTCAAATATGGAACTACGGAAAAAGTGCAAACCGTTTTGAGTCGGTATTGGAAACAGCTAATTCTCAGATTCTGTGGGACGGAACCATGTGGCATCCGGTTATTACACTTGATAATTCTGCTATGACAGGAGTTTACACAGCCACTTTTGAAGCCTTTGTTGCTGATGCTCCTTTTACTTCAGGAACAGGCTTTGTGGACTACTCTGCAAGTGCTCTGGCTGCAGCTCAAAACAGTGCCTTTACTCCTGCACAGTTTATATTGACATGGAATGCGGCACCCATTCCGGAGCCGTCTTCTCTGCTCTTTTTTGTGGGAGCATCTGTCTTTTTTATTACTCGTAAAAAATCCTGAAAATGAAATACAGATTCTTTATCAGGCAATCGGCATCTGCTTTTACTCTGATTGAATTGATCGCAGTTGTCGCAATTTTGAGCATCTTACTCATTGTAGCCGGAACTGCAGCAACGAGTATTTTAAAAAATACAAAACGTGCAGAATGTATCGGCAAAATGCGATCCCTTGGAATCGCTATACTGCAATACAGCCAGGATAATTCAGGAGAATTTCCACGCAGCGGCCATAGTGCCGCTGCCCTCCGAAAAACTCCATGGAGCAGGGCCCTTTTGCCTTATCTCGATCTGCCCGAAAAACCTGACTCAAAAAAGTGGATAGAAATATGTAATTCCACCTATCGTTGTCCGGCAGATACAAACACCTCTCCCTATCTCTATAGCTACGGGATGAATGTGTATTTCGAGCTAAGAGATGGAGATGATTACGAAGGTGCTCCGGCCACCTGGCATCGTTACATCAATGTTCCGCATCCCGGAAAAACAATCCTGCTGGCAGAACCCAGATCGGTTTATTTCGGCGATCACATCATGGTGCATCAGTGGAAAAAAATCGCAGCGGCAAAAAACAGCCTGGACTGCCATCGTCATAAAGACAGTTCCAATTACCTCTTTGTCGATGGCCACGTCGCTTCGATGAAAACCCGAGACACCTTTGATCCCCAAAAAGGAATTAACCTATGGAACCCTATGCTGGCCGGACAAAAAAATCTGTAATTCCGATACTGGGGTGTCGCTTTGACTGCGATCATACGCAAATTCCTCATCCACCTAAATACCCTTGTGAAAAATGTTTGAGATAAACGAAGAGCGCCCCGGTTTTACGCGGGGCGCTCGTTGTTTTCTGAAGCTTTGCGGAATTCCGGGTATTGGTGCAACACAAGGACACCCCCGCAAAGTCCGGAAATTTTTTTAGAAAAAATTTATTCGCCGACCTGGTAGCGGGTGAAGCGGCGGATGATGATGTTTTCGCCGAGTTCAGCGATTTTGCTTTGGACAAGCTGCTGGATTGTCATGTCGGGGTCTTTGATGAAGGCTTGTTCGAGCAGACAGATCGTGCTGTAGAATTTGTCGATTTTGCCACCGACAATTTTATCGATGATGTTTGCGGGTTTGTCTTTGACCTGCCCGATATAGACCTCGCGTTCTTTTTCGAGGATGGCGGGATCGACGTCTTCGCGGCTAAGGCAGGTAGGATTTGCTGCAGCAATGTGGAGGGTGATGTCTTTTACAAATTCGCGGAAGTTTTCATTTTTGGCAACGAAGTCGGTTTCGCAGTTGACCTCGATGAGGACTCCGACTTTGCCCTGCAAGTGGATGTAGGAGGCTACGATGCCTTCGCTGGCATTGCGCTCGGCTTTCTTGGAGGCACTGGCGATGCCTTTTTGACGGAGGAGGGTTTCCGCTTTTTCAGCGTCGCCACCGGTTTCGACGAGAGCGCGTTTGCAGTCCATCATTCCGGCATTGGTTTTGTCTCGAAGTGCTTTAACTATAGCAGCAGTGATTTCGGCCATGATTCAAATAGTAACGTTAGGTTTAGGTTGGAAAATGTGAAAATTTAAGAAGCAGACAATCCTCCATTGGATTCCTGCTCTTTTGCAGCAGCGGAGGACGATGTCCAAAGCCTGCAGACGAAGGGAATTATCGTTTAGTCACCGACGGCTGCCAGCTCAGGATCACTGACTTTTTCAAAGCCACGCTTTGCCTGGACGATGGAGTCCACCAGTTTCTGAAGAATGATACGGATGGAGCGAATCGCATCATCATTTCCAGGAATTGGGTAAGTGATGTCGTCGGGGTCGCTGTTTGTATCGACGATGGCGATGATGGGGATATTGAGGCGGCTTGCTTCGGCAACGGCGATTCCTTCGCGTGGTGTGTCGATGATAATCAGGGCTTCGGGAAGCTTTTCCATGTTAACGAGACCCTTGAGGTTGCGGTCGAGCTTTGTGGCTTCGCGGCGGAGTGCAGCGGCTTCTTTTTTATTTACGATGCCTGAATTTTTTGAGTTGAGCCGAGCCTGAATATCCTGAAGACGTGCAACGCTCTTACGCATGGTTGAGAGGTTGGTGAGCGTACCTCCGAGCCAGCGTTCGTTGACGTAAAGCTGGTTGGTGGCTTCGGCTGCTTCGCGGACCGCTCCCTGGGCTTGTTTTTTGGTACCGACGAAGAGGACTTTACCGCCTCCTTTTACTGTCTTCGCCAGAAAGTCGGTGGCTGTTTTGAGCTGATCGACCGTTTTTTCGAGATCGATGATGTAGATGGAATTGCGCTCTTCAAGGATGTAGTCGCGCATTTTTGGGTTCCATCGTTTGGTTTGATGACCGTAGTGGACGCCGGCTTCGAGGAGCTCGGTCATCACTTCGATGTTGTCAGGTTTGGATTCGGATTCAGGCGTGGACATAGGTGCACCAGACTTTTGGTCAGTTTATTTGTTGTTCGTTGTCGGTTTCGGTTGTTGGTTCTTCTTCTTCAATTGGATCGGCAAGTTCGACGACTTCGATGTCGCGATTGGACGGGAAGCCTGTTCCGGCTGGAATCAGGTGTCCCATGATGACGTTCTCTTTGAATCCGCGGAGTCTGTCAACCTTGCCGTGAGTTGCAGCTTCGGTCAGGACACGGGTGGTGTCCTGGAAGGATGCTGCTGAGATAAAGCTTTCTGTTTCCAGAGAGGCTTTTGTGATACCGAGCAGCACAGGTGTGCCTTCGGCGGGTTTACCACCTTTTTTGGTGATAGCTTCGTTTTGCATCTGGAATTCCAGACGATCAATCTGGTCGCCCCACAGCAGTTTGGTATCACCGGGATCGGTGACTTTTACCTTCCGCAGCATTTGGCGAACAATGATTTCGATGTGTTTATCGTTAATCTCAACACCCTGTAAACGGTAAACCTCCTGGACTTCGTTGAGAAGGTGCTCCTGCAGGGCCTGCGGACCGCTGACCTCGAGAACTTCGTGAGGGACAACGGGGCCGTCGGTGAGTTGCTGGCCGCGTTTTACCAAGTCGCCTTTGAAGACGATGATGTGTTTGTTGAGCGGGATAAGGTGTTCTTCTTCGTCTCCGGTTTCGGGGTCGGTGACGATGAGGCGGCGTTTGCCGCGAACAGTGCCGCTGATATCGACGGTGCCGTCGATCTTTGCAATTTCGGCAGAGTCTTTGGGTCGGCGGGCTTCGAAGAGCTCGGCGACACGCGGAAGACCACCCGTGATGTCTTTCGTTTTGGAAATTTTTCGCGGGGTTTTTGCCAGACGCTGGCCGGCGCGGATTTTGCTGCGTTCTTTGACTTCGATGTGGGCACCGGCGGGAATCGAGTAGCTTGCCAGCACTTCTTTTTTGTCGTCAACGATCACGATTTGCGGATGCAGGTCTTCTTTGTGTTCGATGACGACTGTTCCCATGACTCCGGTGGCTTCGTCCACTTCTTTGCGGATGGTTACGCCTGGAATCAGGTCGCGGAATTCGATTTTACCGGATTTTTCGGTGATGATCGGAACGTTGTAGGGGTCCCATTCGATGAAAGTCTGGTTTTTCTTCACGTCGTTACCGTCTGCGACAGAGATTACGGAACCTACAACCAGGTTGTGGTTTTCGAGTTCGCGACCGTCTTTGTCGTGAATGGTGATGAAGCCGTTTTTATTCAGGACGACATAATTGTCATCGACGGTTTTTACCGTTCGGAGTTCGTTGAAGCGGACTTTACCGTCGTGTTTGGCTTTGATGACGGGCTGTTTGAAAGTCTGGCTTGCCGTTCCGCCGACGTGGAAGGTTCTCATCGTGAGCTGAGTTCCGGGTTCACCGATCGACTGTGCGGCAATGATGCCGACTGCTTCGCCGAGTTTAACGGGGTGGCCGGTAGCGAGATTTCGTCCGTAGCATTTTACGCAGACGCCTCGCTTGGTTTCGCAAGTGAGGGCGGAGCGGATTTTCAGGCGTTCGACACCGAGGGTTTCGAGAGCTTCGGCTGATTTTTCATCGATGATGTCGCCGGCTTTGATGACGACTGTTCCGGAAACGGGTTCTTTGACCGTTTCGCAGGCGGTGCGACCGATGATGCGGGCGGAGAGGCTGACGACTTCTTCGTCGCCTTCGTAAATCGGGCTTACAGTGATGCCGTTGATTGTGCCACAGTCCGGTTCGTTTACGATGACATCCTGGGCTGCATCGACGAGTTTACGAGTGAGGTAACCTGAGTCGGCAGTTTTCAGAGCGGTATCGGCGAGTCCTTTGCGGGCACCGTGCGTGGAGATAAAGTATTCGAGCACGGTGAGACCTTCGCGGAAGTTTGAGAGAATCGGTTTTTCGATAATCTCGCCGGAAGGTTTGGCCATGAGACCGCGCATTCCACCAAGCTGCTTGATCTGTGTGCGGTTACCACGAGCACCGGAGTCGACCATGATATAAACGGGGTTCATATCGCGCTTGCCTTCGTTATACTCAAGCGTGCGGAAGAGGGCTGCGGTGATTTCCTCACCTGTGTGGGTCCAGATATCCTGGACTTTATTTTTGCGCTCACCGTCGGTGATGATTCCCCGGCGGTATTGTTTTTCGACTTCGCCGATTTCTTTAAAAGCACTATCGACGAGGGGTTTTTTCTCGTCGGGAATGATCATATCGGCAATTCCGATGGAAATACCTGCGGCTGTCGCCTGCTGGAAACCGAGTTCTTTCAGGCGGTCGAGGGTCTCGACTGTGCCGTCCTGGCCAACTGCCTGGTAGGTTTGCCAGATGATGTTACTGAGCTGTTTTTTGCTGACAACTTTGTTGTAAAAACCGAGTTTTGTCGGCCAGATCGAGTTAAAGAGGACACGGCCTGGAGTTGTCTGCAGAGTTTTTGCCTCGGCATCTCCAAAGACGGTTTCGGTTCCGCGGTCGGGATTTTTAATATGAATCCACTGGTGTTTGCGGATGGAGCCTTCTGAGAGTGCAAGCTCGACCTCGACAGCGTCTTCGAAAATCGGGATGTGCTTGTCGGTGGCAGCATCACTGCCGCGGGGTTCGGCTGTCGCATAGTAACAACCCAGGGGAATATCCTGAGACGGAGTTGTGATTGGTTTTCCGTTGGACGGTCCGAAAATGTTATTCGGTGCCAGCATGAGTGTGCGGGCTTCCATCTGAGCCTCGACCGACAGCGGAACGTGGACGGCCATTTGGTCACCATCAAAGTCAGCGTTGTAAGCGGTGCAAACCAGCGGATGCACGCGGATAGCCTCTCCCTCGATGAGGATTGGCTCAAAGGCCTGAATGGAAAGTCGGTGAAGAGTCGGCGCACGGTTGAGCAGAACCGGATGTCCTTTGGTAACCTCTTCGAGAATGTCCCAGACTTCGGGTTTCTGGGCCTCGATCATTTTTTTCGCACTGCGAACGGTGTGGACGTAGCCGAGTTCTTTCAGACGACGGATGATGAATGGTTCGAAAAGAACAAGTGCCATTTTTTTCGGCAGACCGCATTGGTTGAGCTTGAGCTCGGGTCCGATGACGATGACGGAGCGTCCGGAGTAGTCCACTCGTTTTCCAAGCAGGTTTTGGCGGAAGCGTCCGCCTTTCCCTTTCAGCATGTCGCTGAGAGATTTGAGCGGGCGGTTGGCAGCACCGGTGACGGCGCGTCCGTGGCGACCATTATCAAAGAGAGCATCGACAGCCTCCTGGAGCATGCGTTTTTCATTTCGGATGATGACCTCGGGAGTCTTCAGCTGGAGCAGGGTGCGCAGGCGGTTGTTTCGGTTGATGACACGGCGGTAGAGATCGTTCAGGTCCGATGTCGCAAAGCGTCCGCCTTCGAGCGGAACGAGCGGGCGCAGGTCCGGAGGAATAACCGGGAGCACGTTGACAATCATCCACTCGGGACGACTCTTCGAGCCAGCAAAACCCTGGGTGAGCTTCAGGCGCTTGGCGAGTTTTTTACGAAGCTGTTTGCTGCGGGTAGCTTCCATTTGCTCTTCGAGTTCGACGGTGAGTTTTGCCAGGTCGATTTGCTCGAGAAGCTTTTGAATAGCTTCGGCTCCCATGCCGGCGGTGAAGGTTTCGCCCCACTGCTCTTCGGCTTCGCGGTATTCGAGTTCGGAGAGGAGCTGCCCCTGGACCAGGCCGGTGTGGCCGGGATCGATGACGATGTAGTCTTCGTAATAAATCACGCGCTCCAACTGCCGGGAGGTCATGTCCAGCATCAGACCAATGCGCGATGGCATACACTTGTAAAACCAGATGTGCGAGACGGGGACGGCCAACTCGATGTGTCCGACACGCTCACGACGCACACGGGAAAGAGTCACCTCGACGCCACAGCGGTCGCAGGTTACACCTTTGTATTTGATGCGTTTGTATTTTCCGCAGGAGCATTCCCAGTCCCGGGTCGGTCCGAAAATACGCTCACAAAACAAACCGCCTTTTTCGGGTTTGAAAGTTCGGTAATTGATGGTTTCGGGGTTTTTAACTTCGCCCGCAGACCAATGTCGAATGGCATCCGGAGAAGCTACCGTAATTCCGACTTCGTCGAAACCAACGGACTGTTCTTCTTCAAAAATATCACGGTTACTGGACTCGCTCATAAAGGTTGTATCTGTGTTTCGTATTTGTGGACTGCTTAGGCGGCAGCTTCGCCATCATTACCAGGAGATTTCTGCGGTGTCTGGTCGGGTTCTTTACCGATTTTGACATCGAGGCCGAGGCCCTGCATTTCTTTGATTAAAACGTTAAAGGATTCCGGTATTCCGGCACTCAGCGAGTTGTCGCCTTTTACGATATTTTCGTAAATGCGGGTTCTTCCCTGCACGTCGTCGGACTTGACTGTGAGAAGTTCCTGCAGCATGTAAGCGGCTCCGTAGGCTTCGAGTGCCCAGACTTCCATTTCTCCGAATCGCTGACCGCCGTATTGGGCCTTACCACCCAGCGGCTGCTGAGTCACGAGGCTGTATGGGCCAACAGCGCGAGCGTGGATTTTATCAGCAACGAGGTGGCCGAGTTTCATCATGTAGATGTAACCGACGACAACGTTCTGATCAAAAGCCTGGCCGGTTCGACCGTCGTAAAGTTTGGCTTTGCCGTTTTCCTCAATCCAGGTGAAGCCCTCTACTTTTCTGGCTTCTTCGAGATACTCGCGAATGCGTTTTTCTGAAATACCGTCGAAGACCGGTGTCGCTACTTTAAAGCCGAGAGCTTTTGCTGCAACGCCAAGGTGGGTTTCGAGAACCTGCCCGACATTCATACGGCTTGGAACGCCCAGCGGATTCAGCACGATATCAACCGGAGTTCCGTCATCAAGGAAAGGCATATCCTCCTCGGGAACAATTTTGGCAACGACGCCCTTGTTTCCGTGGCGACCTGCCATTTTGTCTCCGACGGAGAGTTTCCGTTTGGATGCGATGTAAACTTTTACCTGTTTGATGATGCCGGGATCGATATCGTCGCCGCTGTCGATGCGGCCCAGGTTTGTGTCGCGCTCGCGGTCGAGTTCCTCGAAGCGGTGTTCGTATTGCGCGATGATTTCGCGAATCTTATTCCGAATCGGACTTGGGTCGATCTCGACATTGTCGTAAACCGAGGCAAGTTTGCGCAGGAGCTGCTTGGTGATTTTACGATTGGCCGGAATGATGATTTCTCCGCTCTGTGCGTTGACAACATCCAGAGGGATCTTTTCATTCAGCAGTACGTTGGAAAGAGCCTCAGTCAGACTTTCGTGAAGCTCTTCTTTGCGGCGCTTGAAATCGTCCTCGATCATTTTGCGCTGACGTTTCGACTCGGACTGCGTCATTTTCTGACGTGCCACGTCCTTCTTCGAAGAGACTCTTACGTCCATTACGATTCCGTAAGTTCCCGATGGAACCGTCAGGGAAGTGTCTTTTACATCGGCTGCTTTTTCACCGAAGATCGCACGCAGGAGACGCTCCTCCGGAGCAAGCTCTGTCTCGCTTTTCGGAGTGATTTTTCCAACCAGAATGTCGCCGGGCTTGATCTCAGCACCGATGCGGATCACGCCGTCAACACCAAGATTTTGCAGTGCTTCTTCGCTGACGTTCGGAATGTCTCTGGTGATTTCCTCAGGACCAAGCTTCGTATCACGAGCACCAATCTCAAATTCGTCGATGTGAACAGACGTATAAATATCTTCCTTTACGACGCGCTCCGAAATCATGATCGCATCCTCGAAGTTGTAACCATTCCACGACATGAAAGCGACGAGGACATTGCGTCCGAGAGCCAGCTCACCGTTTTCGGTATTTGGGCCGTCGGCAATCACGTCACCCGCTTTTATGCTTTGTCCCTTGCTGACAATCGGGTGCTGATTGATGCAGGTGCTGGAATTCGAACGCAGGAATTTTCTCAGATTATAAACATAAACCCCGTTTTCCGGATCATGTTTGATCTTACGTTTTCCTTCCGGCAGGTTGCCATCGGACGTAATGATGATCTGACTGCTGGTGACGGAAGCAACTTTACCGGCGGTTTTGGAAAGCACAACTGCCTTTGAGTCGCGGGCAACTCGTGCCTCAAGTCCGGTGCCGACGAGCGGAGATTCCGAAATCAGAAGCGGCACTCCCTGGCGCTGCATGTTTGAACCCATGAGCGCACGGTTTGCATCATCGTGCTCAAGGAAAGGAATCAGACCTGCAGCAACGGAAACAAGCTGCTTCGGCGATACATCCATGTATTGAACCTGATCGGGAGAGATTTCCACAAACTCACCACGGTAGCGAGACTGAACCCGGTCCGTCGTGAACTTGCCTTTATCGTCAATCGGAGCATTTGCCTGGGCAATGTAGAAGTTTTCGTCGCGATCCGCACTCAGGTATTCCACCTTCTCGGTAACGCGTCCTTTTTCAACCTTACGATACGGCGTTTCGATAAAACCAAATTCATTTACCCGCGCAAAAGTCGAGAGCGAGTTAATCAGACCAATGTTTGGCCCCTCAGGTGTTTCGATCGGGCAAATACGACCGTAGTGCGAGGGGTGCACGTCGCGCACTTCAAAGCCTGCGCGATCACGGCTGAGTCCTCCCGGTCCGAGAGCGGAAAGACGGCGTTTGTGCGTCAGCTCCGAGAGCGGATTCGTCTGGTCCATGAACTGGCTCAACTGCGAGCGTCCAAAGAAATCACGAATAACTGCACTGAGCGATTTCGGATTGATGAGTTTCGACGGCGTGATGTGATCGATGCCAACATCATAAAGCGTCATGCGCTCGCGGACCAAACGCTCTGTGCGAGCCAGACCGATGCGACACTGGTTTGCCAGCAACTCACCAACCGTCCGCACGCGACGGCTTCCGAGGTGATCGATATCATCCGTCATGCCCTCACGACTACGCAGTTCGACAAGATATTTTACAGCCGCGACAACATCCTCTTTGGTCAGTGTCCGCTCATCGCCGGAAACCTCGATTTGCAGCTTGTGATTGATTTTGTGACGTCCGACACGCCCCAGATCATAGCGCTTCGTATCAAAGAAAAGGCGCTTGAGCATGTTACGAGCGTTCGGAACGGTCGGCGGATCGCCCGGGCGCAGTTTGCGATAGATGTCCTTGAGTGCATCCTCTTCAGTGTGGGCCGTATCCTTTTTGAGCGACTTGATGATTACGTCGTCTTCCTTGATATCGACGACTTTTACAGTCTTGTGACCGAGATTTAAAAGTTCACGCACAACGGCCTTCGTCAGCGGCTCGAAAGCACGGGCAACTGTTACTTCGCCATCGAGAATGTCTGCCGTAAGAACCTTTGTGCTGATCTCTTCCTCGTCCAGCTTATCAGACAATTTGAGGTCTTCGATTTTGTAAAAAAGCCGGATAATTTCTTCGTCAGTGCCGTAACCGAGCGCACGGAGAAAAGTCGTCGCGAGAAACTTCCGGCGGCGTTTACGACGATCCAGATAGACATAAAGAAGCTCACTCGTATCAAACTGCACTTCCATCCAGGAACCGCGATCGGGAATAACCCGAAAGCCATACAGCAGCTTGCCATTGAGGTGCACGCTTTTCTCAAAACAAATGCCTGGTGAACGGTGAAGCTGGCTCACAACGACACGCTCGGCGCCGTTAATCACAAAAGTTCCGCGCTCGGTCATCAACGGAATCTCGCCCATGTAAACCTTCTCTTCTTTCGTGCTTTTCTCGTCTTTGTAACGGAAGGTCACATAAAGAGGTGCGCTGTAGGATTCGCCCTCCTTATGGGCTTCTTCAGAGTCCAGCTTTGGCTCGGTCAGCTCATAGGAAACAAAGTCAAGATGCGACTTTTCCTCATAGCCGTAAATCGGAAAAAATTCTTTAAAAACCGCCTGCAGTCCGACGTTTTTTCTTTTCAGCGGATCGACGCCCTGCTGGAAAAACTCCTCGTAGGAGCGGATTTGCAATTCGATAAAATTCGGGGGCGCGATGGCCTCTTTCAATTTTCCAAAATCGATACGTTCAGACATATGAGTCGGGTAAGGTAAGTAGTTGTGTCTCTTTGTTAATCAGGCAATCAGCTCGCCTGGTTTTTATTTTTTTGACTGTGCGAAAAAAAGCCGTTCTGAAAGCAGAGACATCTTTTCCAATTCCGGCACCATCCCTGGTGCATTCAACAAAACATGCGGGTTCGTAACTTCATTTTTTTTAAAAAATAAAATCACTGACCCGCAATTGCAGTGTTGTGGTAAATCGGTTGGGACTCTCAGAGCGACAAATTTCAGTTAACTTGCGAAAAGGTGAGAAAGTGATCCAACAGATCGCAGAGAGCAAGAGAATTTTTTATAAACTTTCCCGCCCTCTGCAAAAATCTGTTGACTCGACGTAATTATTTGATCTCGACTTTAGCGCCTGTGGCTTCGATTTTAGCTTTGATAGCCTCGGCTTCTTCCTTCGAAACTCCTTCTTTGATCGGCGCCGGAGCAGCCTCAACGAGTTTCTTGGCATCTGCCAGACCTAATCCGTCAACACTCGCACGAACTTCTTTAATGACGGCAATTTTATTACCACCAGCTTCGGCCAGGATGACGTCGAAAGAGGATTTCTCCTCAGCAGCGGGAGCTGCATCTCCGCCTCCGCCACCAGCAGCCGCGACGGCTACAGGAGCAGCAGCGCTGACGCCCCACTTTTCTTCGAGTTGCTTTACGAGATCAGCGACTTCCAGAACGGTTAGTCCGCTGAGTTTATCTACGAGTTCTTGTGTATCTGCCATAGTATTTTTTGTTGTTGGTATCGTCGCGCCCCGAAGCCTCTGAGGCATTTAAGATCTGACAGCCGCCAGACCCGACGAGGAACCGTTTTGTTTTCATCGTCCAACGCGGCTTCTGAACGCTGAACGAAAGGGTTTCATTAAAGTCAGGCTGCTCCTCCGTCTTTTTCGGCTTTTGCCTTGAGCAGGCGAGCCAGGCTGGCACCAGGTTCGTTGAGAACACGGACCAGACGTGTGGCAGGCGTGGTAAGCAGGCCGAGGAAAGTCGCCTGCAGGATCTCTTTTGAAGGGAGATCGGCAAGAGCATTCACCTGATCGATGGAAAGTAAATCGTTATCGAGAATACCCGCACGCAAAACAGGTTTCTCAAATTCTTTGTGGAAATTTTTGACAGCTTTGGCTGCAGCGCAAATATCACTCGGTCCGGTGATCATGGCATTCTGGCCACCCAGGGCATCCGTCAGCTCGGGAAGCTCAAGTTCTTTGATGGCGATGCGCAACATGGTATTTTTTACCACATGGCACTCGGCACCGCTGGCCGAGAGGCGATTGCGAAATTCCGCAAAGTGATCTACCTTCATCCCGCTGTAGTCCACAACGAGCAGGAAGGGCGACTCATTTAATTTGTTACGAACGTCGGCAACAATGTTTGCTTTTTCAGGTCTCATAGTCGTTTCTGCAGGTTGAGTTTATTGTTGTTTAAGGTAAGGAGCCGGGTCCACCTTGATACCGGGAGACATCGTAGCCGCCAAAGTAACGGTATCGACATAAGAACCCTTCGCACCGGAAGGGCGGGCTTTGACAATCGCATTCAGAACAGTTGTTCCGTTTTCTGCGAGAGCCGCGGCGTCAAAAGAAATTTTTCCAATCGGCAAAGCGATATTTGCATTTTTATCGACCTTAAACTCGACGCGGCCCGCTTTGACTTCCTGCACAGCAGCAGCGGTATCTTCGGTCACCGTTCCGGTTTTCGGGTTAGGCATCAACCCGCGAGGACCAAGCACGCGACCGAGTTTACGAACTTCGGCCATCGCTGTCGGCGTAGCAATCGCAACATCAAAATCCGCAAATCCACCGCTGACTTTTTTCAGGAGGTCTTCAAATCCGACAATCTCCGCACCGGCCTCTTTTGCCGCCTCAGCAGCCTGCCCCGTCGCAAAAACCAATACGCGAACACTTTTTCCGCTACCATGTGGCAGAGGTGTCGTCCCGCGAATCTGCTGGTCGCTCTGACGCGGATCGACTGTCATTTTAAGGGAAAGCGTGACCGTCTGATCAAACTTTGCAGGAGGGAGTTCCTTTAGCAAACTGACAGCGTCTGCCAGCGAATATTTTTTCTTTGCATCTACCTTTTCGGCAGCGGCACGATAGCGTTTACTGGGATTTTTTTGCATGTATTTGGTGCAGTGCAAACGTTCCCGGTGAAGCTTAAACTTCCCAAAAACTCCTGCGGATTTTGGTTTAAATTTCTCTGGTTACAATCTCTCAGGCATCGACAACTTCGAGCCCCATTTGCCGGGCCGTGCCACAAAGCGTCCGGTAGGCAGCCTCTTCGTCCTTTGTGTTCATGTCCTCAATTTTAACTTTTACAACTTCCATAATCTGAGCCTTGGTCACCTTTGCAACTTTATTTTTATTTGGCTCCTTCGACCCGGCAGCAATACCCGCAGCCTTTTTAAGCAAAATAGCAGCCGGCGGCTTCTTCGTTATGAAAGTAAAGCTTTTGTCCTTAAAAACCGTGATAACCACGGGCAAAATATCCCCGGCATGCTTCTGCGTGGCAGCATTAAACTCCTTGCAAAAGCCCATGATATTGACTCCCTGCTGGCCTAATGCAGGCCCCACCGGAGGTGCCGGATTCGCCTGCCCTGCAGGAATCTGTAATTTAATTTGTGCGACGATTTCTTTGCCCATGAACGTAATAAAAAAAGTGACTCTTCGCCCTGGTATTTTTCTGTATTCAGAATCCGAGCGAGTCGCGAAAAGAATCACATTTTTCGATTTCCCGCAAGAAAATTCCGAAATTTTTTTAAATTTTTCCCAGGATCAGAAATAATCCAACCCCCGAAAGGACACCCCCGAAAACCTCTTCAGCCCCTCACCACCGATCAACGCAGCCCTGGTGCACTGACCGTTCCCGCATGCAGGTCTTCTTTATGTCGCTGGATAATGCGGTTGGCGATTTCATGGACCATCTCCTCAAGAAGCAGTCGCAAATGACTGCCCCGCCTGTAATCTGAAGGCGCTATATTCCTCACCCTCTCGGCGTGCACACACAACTGATAGCATTTTTTAAAACTCTTCCGACTCGGATCATCCGGATTATAAACTGCAATTGCCTGCCCGCCATTCCGCCGCATCACGGTAAAACAAGGCACATCCGTAGGGCCATCTCCCACGTAAATCATATTTGAAAAAGGAATGGGCCGCAGCTCCGTTGGCATGTGATCATTCACATCCTCGCTCATTTTCAGCATCCCTTTATTGATCCGGAAAAGATACTGCGTCTTCTGCGTGTGACTGATTACCCGGCTTGGGAAACTGATAAAACCCCTCTCATCCTCAGCAAACTGACAACCGAAGATCGCCTTCACATGATCGGCCAGGCGGCTACCCTCAAGCATTACCTGCAAGCCCGACGAAATCACATAATGCTCCACCTCCACACCAAAAGACTGCTGCTCCGGAGTCAGCAATTCATTCTTAAACTCCGAAAACATCTCGGGAATCCCTGGATAAAAATTTAAATTTTCCCCAAGCTTTTTCAGGTCCGCATTTGTCGGGCGATCCATCTCCAGGCAATCGAGGAGAGCCTTCATATAAGCGAGTTCACTCTCATACCCCCCCGATTCAACCAGTTCGTCACATTTTTTCCAAAAATGCTCCGCTTTGATTCCAAACTCGGGAAACAAAGCCTCCTCCTGCATAAAGCTCGGACTCAGGGTCTGATCATAATCGTAAACAATCGCAATGGTAGTTTGAGATACAGACATAAAGTTACCCCCCATTCATGACTTCGCCGAGGGCTTCGCGCAAGGTTGGAAAATAAAAAGTATAGCCTGCCGACAAAGCCCGCCGCGGTAGCACACGAGAGTTCCACAAAAGCATCGAAGACATTTCTCCCATCACAATTTTTAAAACAAATGCCGGTGCCGGAAAGGGAGCCTTCCGCCCGGCAAGCCCGGCCAGCACTTTCGTAAACTCCGCATTACTCACCGGATCGGGCATCACGGCATTCACCGCACCACGCAAAGAAGCATTCTCCACAGCATACGCGATCAAACCCGCTGCATCCTCCACATGCAAACAGGACATCCACTGCGCTCCATCCCCCAGGCGCCCACCCAGTCCGTTCCGAAAAAGCGGCTGCAGCAACCGCATCGCCCCCCCGTCGCGCCCAAGCAGCATCCCAAAACGCAAAAATACAACCCGCACCCCCAAAACCTCCGCGTGCCGGGCCTCCGCCTCCCACTGCCGCGTTACCTCCGCGAGAAAACCTTCCCCCGAGGGCGAATCCTCATCTGCCGCCTCCGTGCTGTTACCATAGTAGCCCGTCGCAGATGCGCAGACAAAAACCCTCGGACGCTCCGCAGCGGCCAGAGCCTCCAGCCCTGCCACGACCTGTCTTGTTCCATCAACACGGCTCGCCAGGATTCGGCGTTTTTTAGCCTTGGTCCAACGCCCCATCACCGTCTCCCCTGCGAGGTGAACCACCGCATCCAAACCCCGCATATCAGAAGCCTCCAATGTTGAAAATTTCCGCCACGCGAGCCGTCCGGCAGATTTTTTTCCCGCATCTGCCCGTCGGGAAAACCCAACCACGGACGCACCACGCACATGAAAAAATCGCAGCACATGCCGCCCGAGAAAACCACTCGCACCCGTCACCCCGATACGCAGCGGCTTTCCGTTTTTCATTTCCTGAATTTCTGCCTCAGCCAGCTAAGCGGGAAGCGTTTACCCGGGCAGTCCGTCGGCTTGGGATTTATTTCCTTATGTCCGCGAACGATTGCCCGCTTGCCCTTCACGGTGCCGACCCGCCCACGCAGATACGAAACTAACTCCTCCAGCGAATCAAGCTGAGCCTTGGAGGGGCGGTCCCGGTTGAAGTCCCCAACCAGACAAATCCCCAGCGCGATATTATTCAGATAGTCGCTGGCAACATGTCCGCCGTTGATTTGCCGGGTCCAGCGATTACCGATTTCAATCTGCCCGTTCCCGGAGGAAGTTCCGTTGCCGATGACAAAATGGTAGGCCATGCCGTTCTGCATTTTACGAACACGCCGATGGTAGTTGTTAAAAATTTTCGCGTTTCCCTGGCGGGTGCCGCTGTTGTGCACGATGATGTATTTCCAGCGTCCTTTTTTGACTTTTGCCTGGTCGATCTGCCTGCGCACGCTTGAGGTGAGGTAACGCCAGCGCCCGTGCGGCGCCCGAGTCCGTTTCGAAGCAGGCTGCAGCCCCCGTGTCGAAGAACGCCCGGATTTTTCCACATGCACCTTCGCCGTTGATTTAGGTTTTGGCTTAGGCTTTGGAGTCGCTCTGGGCGTCGGCTTAGGCTTTGGCGTCGGTTTCGGAGTAGCCCGCGGAGTTGGTTTTGGCGTCGGTTTCGGAGTGGGACGTGGCGTCGGAGGTGCGACCGTCGCCTTGCGCACACGCTGTGGTGTCGGCGTCGGAACGGGACGTGCCGCGGGTGGTGTTGATCGCGGAACTGGCTTTGCGCGCACTGGTGTCGCTACCGGAATCGGTCGCGAATCCTCACGAGCACGCAGAAAAAGCTCACGCTTTCGCTTTTCATCTGCCGACAGTTCCCCATTTGCGTTTCCCGTCACCCAAATAAAAGACGTGACAATAAACACTAAATTGAAAACGAAATAAAACGTCCGTCCAAATCGCACTACACGCTTGATAACAGAAGAAATTCTGCATTCAAGCCAGGGAATCAAAGAATTTTTCAAAACTCCCCCACCTCAAAACGGCCTGCGCCTCATCAGCAAAAAATAAAAAAGATTCCCAAGTGCCGCCACGAAAGCCGCAACATAAGTCCACGCAGCAGCATCCAGCACAGCATGCACCCCCCGCATTTTTTGCTCACCCTCCACAATCCGCATTTCGCGCAGCAGAGCCTTTGCCCGACGAGATGCATCAAACTCAACGGGCAGAGTTATCAAATTAAACAAAGCAATTACCACAAAAGTCCCGACCGCCAAAAAAAACAACGGACGCCCCAACGCCTGAAAAAACAACGATGCAATGAAAATCAGCGGCAGCATCTGACTCATCAGCACCGTCGCCGGCACAGCCAGCATCCGCCAGCGCAGCGGGGCATATTTTTTTGCGTCCTGGATCGCGTGCCCCGCTTCATGCGCCGCAATCCCCATCGCCACCACCGACTCTCCCCGGTAAACTTCCGGCGAAAGACGCAACTGCTTTTTCTGCGGATCATAATGATCCCCCAGCATATCCCGCACCGGCAGCACCTCGACATGCTGCAAACCCGCCACGCCCAGAATTTGCTTTGCCGCCTCAGCACCGGAAATCCCCCCGCCCGCATCGACTTCCTTCCATTGTTTAAAAGCAGACTGAACTCTCGACTGCGCCCAAAACCCCAGCAGCAAAGGGAAAGCAAAAAGTAAAATCATCAAAATCATGTGGTAACCCCATAACACAGTTTGCTATTCAAAAAACAGTCCTTATCGCATCATGAATGCCTCAAAACCTTTCGAGCCCGTATCGAAAAACTTTCCGGAAAAATCAAAAATATCAGCCTCCGAAATCGAGCAGTCACAACGGCATCTGTTTCTCTGCATCGGGCCGGATTGCTGCAACTCCAAAGACGGTGAAAAACTTTGGGAGTATCTTAAAAAAGCAACCCGCCGGCTCTCCGTCCCGGTCCTACGCAGTAAAGCGGCCTGCCTGCGAATCTGCACCGAAGGCCCGTGGATGGTCATTTACCCCGAGGGAATCTGGTATGGAAAACTGACAATCCCCCGCCTGGACCGCATCCTGCAGGAACACATTATCGAAAATCGTCCTGTTAAAGAATGGATCGCCGCGCAGAGTCGCTCCACCGATAAATAAAAAAACCTCTGCCCATCAATTTATCACATCTTTACGCAAATCTCGGAAAGCTCGCAACCCTCCCCACTTTGCCCCGTGCATCTCCCGAGCTCCCGTCTTCCGTTTAGAGCCATAACGCCCCCGGTTTGATTCAAACACTCGCTCTACAAATTGTTTCCTTCCAAGCACCGCTCCATCACAAAAATATCTCACCCTGCACCGCAGCACCTCAGGCAGACTCAACTTCCCTCCATTTGCTATCACCTCATCCACTCGCTCGCGAGCTATTCCGCCCCGCTTCTCTCTCTCATCTCCTGCGTCATAACTCCGTTCCTCTCCATGCTCAAATAACAACCGCCTATACCGACGCGATACTCCACCCCAGTTCACCTTCCGGTTCGTCCCATACGACGTCTGATCCAACAGTCGACACAGCCCCTTCCGCGCCAACGATCCTCCAGCAACCGCCTCCGCATACCCGCACCAGCGATAGTCCTTAGGATCCTCCACCAATCCCGCCCTCACCGGATTCAACTCTATATACGCCGATACCGTCATCAGAGCCTCATCGGACCCCTCCACCAACACACTCTTAAACCTATCCTCCCACAGTGGCCCTCGCCGTCTGTTTCGCTGATTATACCAAAGTGAAAATCGCTGTTTAAGCTCCTTCATAAACCTTGAAAGGTCCCCTCGCCGAGCCTCATACCGGGCCACGATCTCCTTTTCCCAACCCGAAGTCCCGGAAACTCGGGCACGCTCGATCTCCTGCAAAGCA
>JBKEBM010000018.1:0-13774 GCA_047973165.1 Chthoniobacterales bacterium | reverse complement strand
ACAAGGCCAGCGGGTATCTTTTCGCCTTGTCTCTAAAATTTTGTCCGGCCTCTCTGCCGAAAAGCAGGTTTTCGGGTGTGCCCTTGTTTCTTTTTTTATATGAAAACGGATTTGCTTCCTTTGGATCGTCAGCTTCGGCAGGAGATACTTTTTGCGCGTGAGCAGATTTATCGTTTTGGTGCGGCGACTCCGCTGGAGCGTCTGATGATTCGAGACGGACGACCTGGGCCGGAGATTTGGATCAAGCGGGAGGATTTGTCGGTTGTAAAATCGTATAAATGGCGGGGTGCCTGCAATCGTATCTCGGCTTTGTCGGAGGAGGAACGTTCGCGGGGAATCGTGACGGCGTCGGCGGGTAATCACGCCCAGGGGGTAGCTTTGGCGGCGCATGATTTGAAGATTACCGCGCGGGTTTTTATGCCGCGTTCGACGCCGCGGGTGAAGCAGGATGCAGTGAAACATCTGGGCGGAGACTTTGTTGAGATTTGTTTGTCTGGTGATAGCTACGATGAGGCGGTGACGGCTGCCCGGGCGGATGAGGCCAGGCACGGCAGCACTTACGTGCATGCTTACGATGATCTGCGGGTGATGGCGGGGCAGGGGACGCTGGCGGATGAGGTTGTTTTGTCGGGGCAGGGTCCTTTTGATGCTGCATTTTTGCAAGTCGGAGGTGGGGGAATGGCGGCTGCAGTGGGGAGTTGGCTGAAAGTTCACTGGCCGGATATCGAGCTTGTCGGAGTCGAAGCAGCCGGGCAGGCTTCGATGCGAGCGGCACTAACGGCGGGCAGACCGGTTCCGCTTCAGGAGGTGGATATTTTTTGTGATGGAACGGCGGTGAGGCAGGCGGGGGAGTTGCCGTTTAAAATCTGCTCTGAACTGCTTTCGCGTATTGAGCTGGTGAATAATGCGGAGGTGAGTGAGGCGATCAGGGTTTTGTGGGAGACGCAGCGATGCATTGCAGAGCCTTCGGGGGCGATGGGGCTGGCGGCTGTCCTGAAAAACAGGGAGGTGCTGGCAGGAAAAAAAGTTCTTCTCATTATCTCGGGTGCCAATGTGGACTTTTTACAATTGGGCTTGATTGCTCAGTCTGAGGCGGCGGATCGGGAACATACACGGACTTTGCGAATTGAAATTCCGGAACATGGCGGAGAGATGCTTACTTTGCTGGATACTTGTTTTAAGGGAATCAATATTGCGGATTTTCAGTATGGAAAAACTGACCGGAAGCTGGCGGCACCTGTTTTTTCCCTGAGTGCTGAGAGGGCGGAGGATTTAAAAAAATTGCCGGAGCGGCTGGGGGCTTCGGGTTATGTTTTTCAGGATGTCACCGGCGCGATTGATGTGCTGCATCGGGCGATTCCTTTGCGAAGTGATTTGCTGCAATGTCCGGCTTTTGTGCAGCTTCATTTTTATGAGAGGCTGGCGGCTTTGCAGGATTTTCTGGAGCAGCAGGTTCGTGGGAAGGCGGATATTTGTTATTTTAATTATCGCCAGTCGGGAGAGCGTATTGGCCGTGCTTTGATTGGATTTGATTTTGTTGGTGAAGCTGAACGCACTGCTTTTCTAAAAGGGCTTCCGGAGAAGGGGAGTGGCTATCGTCTTTGCCGTCCGGTGGATGAGGCTACGCATCGGCGTCTGTGTAATACGATTTAGTAAAATTCGTATAACGTATGAATTTGGCTGCAAAGGCACTCATCGGACCCTGAGTTAAACCAGTGAATCGACGGAGAGAGAAGAAAACCCGGTCGGAAAACCGACCGGGTTATTGCATCTTATCTATCTACTATGAAAACCTTAGAGCGGCTGATCCCGATGTTTTTGGTTGAGACCGTGAGTTGCAAATTTCCCCCCAGATATTTGCGACTCAACATCGAGTCAACCGCTCTAAGCACTATGAAAAGTCATTTTGTCGCATTTTTGACCCATGCGATGAAGGCATCGGGGCCTCCAGGCAGGAATCCTACGTTGCGGGCAAGTTCTTTACCCTTGGGTGAAATTAAAATCAGGGTTGGAAAGGCTTCCACTTTGTATTGTTTGGCAAGCTCTTCGTTTTGCTTTTTGAGTTCTTCGGGCTGAGCTTTGGAGCGTGGAAAGTCGAGTTCGAGCAGGACCAGATTGTCTTCTGCAAATTTGCTGAAGGCATCTGTTTTAAAAACCTGCTTTTTCATCATCATGCAGGGTGGGCACCAGTCGGAGCCGGTAAATTCGATTAAGAGTGGTTTGTCTGACTCTTTGGCTGCTTTGGTGGCGGCATTTGCATTTGTTTCCCAGTTCGCTCCGGCGACGGCTGCGCTGGCAGAAATTGCGAAAACAGTCGCTAAGGTGAGCAGGCGAGCAAATGGTGAATTGTTCATATGGAGGTTTAGACGCTTTACCTGGATAAACGCTCAAAATTTTTTCAAAAAAATTTTATTTTTTTTGTGAAGGTAGAAAATAAAGGGGTTGGCGGAGGCTTTTTTTACTTTGTCAGCCAGTTGAGCGAGGCTTCGATATCGGTTTCGATGGGGGAAAAGTTTTTATTTTTTGCGTGGAGCGAGGCGGTGTAGGCGATCATCATGGCGTTGTCCATGCGCATGTCTTCGGGTGCAAAATGGAGGCTGAGAGGCGGTGAGGTTTGATTGGCTGCTGCGAGTAATTTTTGTTGAAAGGACTGGTTGGCACTTACTCCTCCGCTGACGGCGAGGGTTTTGAGTCCGGTTTTTTCGCAGGCAGTTAAAGCTTTTTCACAGAGGATGTCGGTGATGGCTTCCTGAAAGGATGCGCAGAGATCAGGCAGATCGCTGTGGGTGGGTTTTTGTTTTTCGAGCAGATAACGAATGGATGTTTTGAGTCCGCTGAAACTGAAGTCGAGGTCGCCGGAGTGCAGCATGCTGCGGGGAAAATTGTGGTGGGCAGGGTTGCCGCTTCGGGCCAGCTTTTCGATTTCCTGGCCTCCGGGGTAGGGGAGTCCGAGAAGTTTGGCCGCTTTGTCAAAGGCTTCTCCGGCTGCATCGTCGCGGGTTTTTCCGAGGATTTCGTATTGTCCGAGACCTCGGCAGTGGACGAGCAGGGTGTGGCCGCCACTTACGATGAGGTTGATGTGTTCGGGTATGCGGGAGCGGCCAAAGAAGGGGGAAAGTAAATGGCCTTCGATATGGTTTACTGCGAGGTAAGGGCGTTGTAGTGCTATGGCGATTCCTTTTGCAAAGCTGCTACCGACGAGCAGGGCCGGTGCGAGGCCGGGTCCGGAGGTTGCTGCGACGTAGTCGATGTCTTTACAGCTTACTTTGGCTTCCTGGAGAGTTTTTTTTACAAGGGGAAAAATGCTTTCGAGGTGTGTGCGGGAGGCCAGCTCGGGGACAACGCCTCCGTGGCGGTTGTGAAGTTTGATCTGAGATGAGATGGAGCTTCCGAGGGGGGTGTCGGAGTTTTGGAGCAGGGCGACAGCAGTTTCGTCGCAGGAACTCTCCAGGGCAAGCGTGAGCATGGGGTTTAGTTGGAGTGAACGGAGGTGGTTTTTTTTCGTTCCTGGTTGAGCAGGATGCCGCGGAGGGCGTCGATGGCACGATCTAATGGAATGTCTGTGGGGGGTATTTTTGAGAAATCTTTGCGGATATTTTCCGGGAGAGATTCTGCGCGGCGTGCACTTAAAATACGGATTTCTTCGTGCGGAGTCATGGGAGCTTTGATGTGTGGTGAGATTCCGACCCCGTGAATGGGTTGTTTGCCTGGAGTTAAATAGGTGGCTGTGGTGAGGCGGATGGCTTTTTCGGAGTTTTCATCGACGGATATAACGCTTTGGACGGATCCTTTTCCAAAACTGGTTTCGCCGATAAGTAATGCTCGCTGCAGGTCTTTTAATGCGCCGGAGACGATTTCAGAACCGCTGGCACTTGAGGAATTGATTAGAATGGCCAGGGGGATTTTCCGGTTTTTGCTGTTGCCGGGGGTTGAGACGGGATGGCTGGGGCGGCGTCCTGATGTCCAGACGACCTGCGTGCCCGGGGGCAGGAACTCTCCGCAGATATCGACGGCACTGGTCAGGAGGCCGCCAGGGTTGAAGCGGAGGTCGAGAACCAGAGCCTGGGCACCTTCTTTTTCCAGCTTGTCCAGTGCTTTCGAAAAGTCTTTTGCGGTTGGTTCACTGAATTGGGTGATACGGATGTAGCCGATTTTGAAACCGCCTGTTGCTGTGGAATCGATGAGTTTTACTCCTCTCACGCTGGGGACTTTTACTATGTCTCGGGTGATTGTGTAGTCTTCGATTTCTTTGGTTTCGGGGTGGCGAATGGTGAGGGTGATTTGCTCGCCGATTTTGCCGCGCAGGGCATCGATGGCTTCGGCCTGGGTCAGTGAGTCGGTGGCGATTCCGTCGATTTTTAAAATTTCGTCGTTGGGCAGAAGGCCGGCTTTGAAGCTTGGACTGCCCTCCATGGGGGAGACAATTACGAGTGTGCCATTACGAATGGTGATCTGAATGCCCAGGCCGCCAAACTCACTGAGAGTTTCTTCCCGCATGACCTGGAAGCCTTCTTCATCAAGAAACTGGCTGTGGGGGTCCAGTTCATCGAGCATCCCGCGCAGGGCACTCTCGATGAGGTCTTCGTAGGAGGTTTTTTTTTCGTCGTAGTATTCCTGTTGGATGAGCTGGAGGATGTTTGCGAAGAGGCGTATGTTGGCGTAAGCCGGGTCTTCGGTGGGTTCCAGGTTTTCGTCATCCTGCCCCTGGATGGTGCTCAGTCCTGTGATCAGTATGCAAAGAAGCAGAGTCGGCCGGATTATTTTTAAGAAAAAGCCTGAGAAAAAAGTCACGGATTTGACGCTAGCAGATTCTTCGTATGACAAAAGCGGGTATTTTGCCGGAGTGCTGTTTTGTGCGGTCTCGACAAGGAGAGCCCGGCCAGGTGCTTATTTGAATTTGGGGTAATGTCTCTTATTCTTTGGGGATAAAAGCATCGCCTACAGTCAGTCCATTTTTACCGGAGTGGCTGACAAAAAATATTTTTAGCGCTCCCAGGACAACCGGAGGCACATTATCAGTGGATACAAACGCATTGGTAAATTTCAGGATAGGAGGTTCCAGGCCAGAGCTTGTTCGTGTCTCCAGCACAACAGCACCCTGGCATGAGCAAGTTGTTGCTCAAGAGTTGGCGGTGGCGTGGATTTTAACAGACGGAGAGAGTCTTCTCCAAGATTCGTAAAGTCCGGCAGCACGGAGTTGTCAGAGGGAGAGACAAGCGAATACGCGAATTTGGATTACTAATCGTATCAGGTGTTCTCGATGCTGGAGTCGTCTCGCGAATGCCCGATAAATCTGTCGTAGGTTTCCTGCTGGAGACGTTCCAGGGTGCTTTCGTGGAGATTAAATAATGTATCGTGTGCGGGGCAGGTCGGGCCGATGCCGCACCAGTTTGGACCGAAGGGGCACATTACTTTGTTATCCGGATTTTCAAAAACCTTGATGACGTCGAGCAGGGTGATTTCTGCCGGAGGACGTGCCAACTGGTAGCCGCCTGTGGGTCCGGATTTTCCGAAGACGATATTTGCTGCGGAGAGCTTAGTTAAAATTTTTGCAACCAGAGTGCGGGAGAGATGGCGCTTTTCGGCGATCTCCGCACTTCCGGCCAGGCGGTTTTCCGGTGAGATTTCTGCGAGATAGCTAACGGCGGCAATGCCGGTCTGTGCGAGTTTGCTGTAGGATAACATGGAGAAAAAATGTGCTGGGGTGAAACGCTAAAAGTTTGTTCGTTTTGAATAAAGATTTTTTTTTCTTCAATAAAGGAGTTTTTGCAAAAAAAAGCGAATTAGCAAACAGAGGCACTCCAGAAGCCGCAGACATTAGTAAAGGAGCTTTAGTATCTCAATAAACTCTCGAAAACAAGTGTTTATTGAGATTAGCTTGAGATAAATCTAAGAATCTTTTTGACGTGCGACATATTTTGCGAGGATGTCGAACTCGAGATTAAAGAGTTTTTGATTTCGAATATCGGGAGGCAGCTTACTGAGCTGGCCGAGGGTGGTGGCTTTTTGTGTGTGCGGGATGATTCGGACGCTGAAGGTATGTTGGGTTAGGGAGGCTACGGTGAGGCTGATGCCATCGACGGCGATGCTGCCTTTGTGAGCGATGAAGGGTGCAAATTCGTCGGGAAATTTGATTTCGATTTGCAGGTCATCATCGAGAGTTTGGGTTGTGATGAGCGGGGCGGTGCAGTCGATGTGGCCCTGCACGAAGTGGCCGCCGAGGCGGGAGCCGACAGCGAGGGAGCGTTCGAGATTTACGAGATCGCCTTCCTGGAGCTGACCGAGGTTTGTTTTTTCAAGAGTTTCAGCGAGGCAGTCGAAGTGAACATGCTCCGAGGTTTGTTCGGCGATGGTGAGGCAGCAGCCATTTACGGCGAGGCTGTCGCCGACTTGCATTTCCTGGGTGATGGCGTTTGGAGCGATGTAAAGTCGGGCTTGCTTGCCGGAGGGGGTGAGTTTTTGAATGACTCCCTGCGTTTCGATGAGGCCGGTGAACATGGTTTAACTATCGAGCTTTGAGTGGTCTTTGGCGTATTTGCCTTTGAGTTCGTCGAGTTTGGTGTTGTCGGCCATGGGAGTGTTGTGAAAGTAAGCGGCACGGCTGATCATGTGGGCGGCGATGGGAGAGGTGAGGAAGACGAAGAAAATCATGAGGCCGGCTTTGATGGCGACACCCCACTCGGGGACGACAAAAATGAGGGCGAGGAGCAGTAGGCCGAGGCCGAGGGAGCTGGCTTTGGTGGCGGCGTGCATTCGGAGAAAAATATCCGGCAACCGGAAAATCCCGAGTCCGGCGACGAAGATAAAGAAGGCTCCGATGAGAGCGAGTATGTTTATGATCCACTCAGTCATCGTCCTGGAAGCGTTTTTCGATGTAGCGGGCGAAGGCAACGGTCCCGAAGAAAATAAGGATGCCGAAGACGACAAGGACATCGAGGTAAAAGGTCTCTCCGGATTTGAGCATATTTGCGGCGATGATGCCGACGATTACAACGCCGAGCAGATCGAGTGCGATCACGCGGTCCGAGAGCGTGGGGCCGGTGAGCAGCCGAATGAGCGTGAGCAAAAAAGCTCCCGAGAGAAGCAAAAATACGATGGTGCTGACAATGGGAGAGATCATTTTGAATACAGATTGATGACACGGGACTCGAAGTTTTCCTTGAGCTCTTTTTTGAGTTTTTTGGCATCTTCCAGATACATGGAGTGGACGTAAAGTGTTTTGCGGTCTGTGGAAACATCCAGGCTCAGCGTGCCGGGGGTCATGGTGATCAGGTTGGCAAGAGTCAGGATTTCGATGTCGCTTTTTGCATCCAGAGGCAGGGCGATGATACCGGGTGAACTCATGGTGCCTGGCGTGATCACGTCCCAGGCTACTTTGAAATTGGAGAGCAGGATTTCCTTTGCGTAGAAAAGAAGGAAGAGGAAGAAGCGAAAGGGGAAGGTGAGGAGTTTGACGGGTGAGATTTTCATGACTCAGAGGTTATCAGGGTTGCTTCATGACGGCCTGGATATAGCGGCTGGGGTCCATGAGCTCTTCACCGGCCCGGGTGGCGATGGCGAGGAGCCACTCGGGGTAAAAACCAATTGCCAGGGTTGCCATAGCCATGATGAGAATGGGTATCCACATGGCTGTGGGAATGGAAGTCGGAGTTTTGTCGTCGGCATCGATTTCTTTGTCGGGATCGGCTTTCCAAAAGGCTTCGGCCCAGATTTTTGTCATGGAGTAGAGGGTTAAAATGCCGACGATGAGTGAGATGGCGACGGCGGTGTAGTGAAAGTGTGAGAGGCCTTCGCGGACGAGAGTAAATTTTGCAAAAAATCCGGAGAGCGGCGGAATACCACCGAGCGACATGGCGGGGATGAGAAAGAGAAATGCGAGCCAGGGGTAGGCTTTGTAGAAGCCGCCGACTTTTTTTAGCTGAGCCGTGCCTTTGATGTGCTGAACGACTCCGCCGATCAGGAAGAGGTTCGTTTTTACAATGATGTGATGCAGGATGTAAAAAGTGGATGCAGCGAGTGCTGCGGTGGTGAAAAATCCCAGGCCGAGAATCATGTAGCCGATCTGGCTGATGATGTGGAAGGAGAGGATTTTGCGGATTTCAAATTGTGCGGCGGCACCGAGGACGCCAGTGACCATTGTGAGAAGCGCGACGACGATGAGGACATTATGCGTGAATGCCGTATCGACTGTGAAGACCGTGGTAAAGACGCGGATGAGCGAATAGACCCCGACCTTTGTCAGCAGTCCGGCGAAGACTGCGGAGACGGTTACGGGTGGCGTATGGTAGGATGCGGGCAGCCAGGAAAAAAGTGGGAAGACGCCGGCCTTCAGGCCAAAGGCGACCATCAGCAGCATGGCCACGGTCATGAGTGCGCTGTTTGCTCCGTGCTGGCCGACGTGGCGGGCGAGGTCGGCGATATTGAGTGTGCCGGCTTCGGCGTAGAGGATGCCGAGAGCAGTCAGGAAGAGGCTGGAGGAGAGGAAATTCAGGACGAGGTATTTGACCGCGCCGATGAGCTGAGAGCGTTCGCCTCCGAGAGCAAGAAGGACAAAGGAGGCCATGAGCATGACCTCAAACCAGACGAACATATTAAAAAGATCGCCCGTCAGAAAGGCGCCGCTAACACCCATGATAAGGATTTGGTAGAGAGGGTAGAAGCCGTAAAATTCGCGCTCTTTGTCGATATCGGAAAAGGCGTAAATGCCAACCAGCAGTCCGGTGAAACCGGTAATGGTAATCATCGATGCACTAAGTGTATCGACGACGAAGGAGATGCCAAAGGGAGCCGGCCAGCTGCCGATCTGCACGCTTTGGATACCGTTTGCCATGACGTATTGCAGCAGATAAATATCGACTGCGAGGTGAGCAAAGCAGGCAACGGTATTTAAAATTTGCCTGGCCTGGCGGTTCGGCATCAGCAGCATAAAGGCACCGGCAATCAGCGGAATCAGAATGGGCAAAACGATGAGGGTGCTCATTTTTCCCGCTCCTTCATTTTGTCGAGGTCATCGGTTTGCAGTGCCTGGTGTGTCTTGCGCATGAGCGCGAGCGTGAAGGCGAGGACGCCGAAGCCGATGACGATGGCTGTGAGAATCAGCGCCTGCGGAAGCGGATCTGCATGGGGAGCGAGAAGAGTCTCGGCATCGCCCGGGATGATGGGTGCGCGGTTGCGCGTGAGTCCGGAAGCTGAAAAAATGATAAGGTTTACCCCCTGGCCGAAGAGCATGACGCCGAGAATCACTTTTACCATACTGCGCCGCAGCATCAGGTAGAGAGACATGGCGAGAATACCGCCGGAGGTGATGGCGAGAAGAGTTTCCATATTTATCCTGTCTCTCCCTCCTCAGTGAATGCGAAGACCATGATGGTGGCGATTCCGACAACGATGAAAAAGACGCCGATGTCAAAAAAGACCGGTGTGCCAATTTTTAGTTTGCCGACAATAATAGTGGGGATGGCAAGGTTGCTCCACAGTCCGGTCAGAAAGGGCTTGCCCTCAAGCATCGCCGGGATGCCGCTGAAAGCTGCGAAGAGAAGGCCGATGCCGATAAGAAATTTCGGTGGTACGCGAAGTAACTTCTGTGCAGCGGGTAGCCCGAAAGCAAAGCCGTAAAGAATCACTGCCGCTGCTGCCAGTAAGCCGCCAATAAATCCGCCGCCAGGTTCATTGTGGCCTCGCAGAAGAACGACGATGGAGAGAAAAATTTGCAGCGGAACGATGATGCGGGCTGCAGTCTGGAGCAGGATGGATTCCATGACGGGTCAGTTTTTTTTCTCCGGTTTAGGACTACGGCGACGAAGTTTTAGCAAGGCAAAGACGCCGATTCCGGCAAGCGCGAGCACGGTGACTTCGCCAAGTGTATCGAGTGCTCGAAAATCGACCAGGATCACATTTACGACGTTGTGACCTTTAGCAACCAGGCTGTTTTCCATGAAGTAATCCGGGAGGGTTGTATCCTTCGGACTGCTCTGTGCCTGGAGGACCATGAGCGCGACGGCGATACCAAAAAGGCTGCAGATAATTCCGTCACGAATGCGACTTTTTTTTGAGGAAAGCTCCTTGGATTTCGGGAGATGATAGAGGACGAGAACAAATAAAATCAACGTAAGTGTCTCAACCAAAAACTGCGTAAATGCGAGGTCCGGAGCACCATAAAGCGCAAAAATAAGGGCAATACTGTAACCAATCACGCTGAGAAGTGCGACCGAAACAAGCCTCCCACGCACTATGGTGGCAGCAATCCCCGCAGTAAAAATCGCAACGACGATCAGGACTTCGTAGAGCTCGACATCAGCGATTTCAAATTTAAAAAAGCCGCCAAACTCGCTGGTGCGGGTCAGCCCGAGCAGGATGGCCGCCGTGGCGACACCGATAACCGTCATCACATAAAAGCGCAGGTATCCGTGCTGAAAAAAACGGGTCTGCAAATCCGAAAAGCGCACAAGAAAACCAAGGAGGCGGTTGTAGCTGTGCTCAGGGCCGAAACGATTGAGCGGAGCAGCCATTTCGCGAATCTGCCGAATGCGCTTGCGCGAAAAATAAAGCCCTGCACCGAGGGCAACCGTCACTCCACTGAGAGCGAGCATCGGCGTAAAACCGTGCCAGAGATAAAGCGACATCTCGCTGTGGTTGACAGGGCTGAGATTCAAAATAGCGGCCCGCATGGCACCCACGACCCTGCTGCTGATGAGCCAGGGGAGAATGCCGAGGATCAACCCCGAGAGCGCAAGAAAGGTCGGCCCGAGCCAGAGCGAAACGGGGACTTCGTGAGCCGCTTTGGGAGTTTTTTTCTTCTCACCGTAAAAAGGATCGAGCGCGATAGTGGCACCGACGGCAATGGCCAGAGCATTTGAAATCAAAGCCGATCCGACGAGAAGCCACTGCCATGTGGGAGCTTTGAGCCCGGCCTCATACATGAGTTCCTTGCTGAGAAAACCAAGGGCAGGCGGGATGCCGCACATCGAAAGTGCTGCGATTCCGGCAACGGCTGCAGTAAGCGGCATGGAGCGGAAAAGCCCGCCGAGTTTTGAAACATCGCGAGTGCCGGTTTCGTGATCGACTCCGCCCGCGATCATAAAGAGGGCGCCTTTATAAAGAGAGTGAACGACGAGGTAGAGCGCGGCGGCCTCGATGGCTAGTTCCGAGCCGACTCCGAGAAGCATCACGAGGGTTCCCAGCGCACTGACGGTCGAGTAAGCGAGGAGTTTTTTCAGATCGATCTGGCCGACGGAGAGAATCGCACCGGTGAGCATGGTGAGCATTCCGAATCCAATGAGAAGCATGCTCCAGAGCGGTGTGCCGCCGAGAATGGGATTCACGCGTGCCAGCAAAAAGACCCCGGCTGTGACCATCGTCGCCGAATGCAAATACGCACTGACCGGAGTGGGTGCCGCCATCGCTCCGGGCAACCAAAAATGAAAAGGAGTCTGGGCAGATTTTGTAAAAGCTCCCCCGAGCAGAAGCAGCAAAATGGGCACGTAAAGACTGCTGTTTTGAATGAGTGCCGCATTGTTCATCAGCTCTGTGAGTGAATATGTGCCGCCGACAAAGCCCATTAAAATAAAAGCAACCAGCATCGCCTGTCCGCCGGTGAAAGTGACCAGAAAAGCCTGCAGAGCAGCAGCACGGGACTCTGGTTTTTCGTGATTAAAACCAATCAGAAGATACGATGAGAGGCTCGTAAGCTCCCAGAAAATGAAGAGAGTAATGAGGTTCTCGGCAGTAACAACTCCGAGCATGGCACCCATGAAAAGACTGAGAAAACAAAAGAAGCGACCGCGCTGCGGGTAGCTCTTCAGGTAACCCCCGGCGTAGATAAAAATCAGCGTGCCAATACCGCTGATGAGCAGCACAAAAAGCAGGCTCAGCCCATCGTAAAGAAAAGACAATTCGACCCCGAGCGAAGGAATCCAAGGGGTGGATTCATGGGTTGGACCCGTTTCTGAGAGGGCGAGAAGTTTTTGCCCAAAGTAGAAAAAGATACCCGCCGGAACTGCTGCAAAGCACCAACCCGAGGCATCGCGAAGAAAGCGGTGCAGCGTCGGCGCGAGGGCGGCCAGCAGAGCAACAATGGCAAGAGCGGTGAGCATTAATTAACTAAATCCAACGAAAGGTAAGCCCAAAGACATTCAATAAATTACGAGGCATGACAAATAAAATTCTCCGACTCTTTCTGAGCCGGTGAAATTTTCAAGGTGGTATTTAAATGCCGATCCTGCGATTTTCAGAAGCTTCGGATATTTCATGCGGAAGATATGAGCGATACAGACAAAAAAATGCGTTTCAAAGCAAAGTTGCTGCGTCCGGCAAAACCAGGCGACGGTTCGGCGTGGGGATTCCTTGTTTTACCAAAGGATGCCAGCAAAAAACTTCCGAGGCGGGGAAGAACGACTGTGGAAGGCACTATCAATATGCTGCCCTTTCAGGCGACTCTCGATCCTGACGGGCAGCTAAGCCATTGGCTGAAGGTCGATGAAGATTTGCAAAAGTCCGCAGGCGTGAAAATCGGCGATACACTTGCGCTGGAAATCGCAGCGGTGGAGCAGGAACCCGAACCTGAAATTCCACATGATTTTAAGAAGGCTCTGGCGTCTGCTCCCGCTGCCCAAAAAGTCTGGCAGGCGACAACAACAATTGCCCGGCTGGACTGGATCCACTGGATTACATCAGCTAAACAGGCGAAGACACGGGATAAACGGATTTGCGATGCCTGTGAGATGCTTGCATCCGGTAAGAAAAGGGTTTGTTGTTTCGACCCCTCCGGTTACTACAGCAAAGCCTTCCATGTGCCGGAGGCGGTCGGGTAGTTGTATAATGGGCACCTCTGGAAACCCTAAGTTTTCATTCCACAGATTTTAGCGGCTTGCTCGACATCCTTATCTCCGCGTCCGGAGAGATTAACGATTATAATCTGGTCTTGCGACATTTCGGGTGCTTTTTTTGCGACATGGGCGATGGCGTGGGCAGATTCCAGAGCGGGAATGATCCCCTCCACCTTTGATAAAAGCTGAAAAGCCTTCATGGCTTCATTGTCTGTCGCAAAGGCATATTCCGTGCGGCCCGCATCGCGCAGGTAGCTGTGCTCGGGGCCGATGGCAGCATAGTCCAGACCGGCAGAAACCGAATGCGTGAGTGAAATCTGCCCGTCCTCATCGGCCAGCAACCAAGTCTTTGTACCCTGCAGGACTCCGAGTCGTCCACCCTGGAAACGTGCGGCGTGCTTGCCTGCTACAATGCCTTCGCCACCGGCTTCGACGCCAACCATGCTCACACCGGTATCATTTAAAAAGGGATAAAAAAGACCAATCGCATTACTGCCACCGCCAACACAGGCTACAAGCAAATCGGGCAGACGTCCCGACTCCTGCTCCTGGATTTGTTTGCGTGCCTCCTCTCCAATCACACAATGAAAATCGCGGACCATCATCGGGTAAGGGTGCGAACCCAGAGCGGAACCAAGAATGTAATGCGTGTTTCGCACATTCGTCACCCAGTCCCGCATGGCTTCATTGATTGCTTCTTTCAGGGTCGCTTGCCCGGCATGCACGGGCACGACTTTGGCTCCGAGGAATTCCATGCGGGCAACATTCAGGGCTTGTCGTTCCATGTCTGTCGCACCCATATAAATCGTGCATTCAAAACCAAAACGCGCAGCGGCGGTAGCCGTTGCAACCCCATGCTGACCGGCACCGGTTTCTGCGATGATACGCTTTTTTCCCATACGTTTTGCCAGTAGAATCTGACCAATCGCATTGTTGATTTTATGTGCGCC
>JBKEBM010000016.1:0-12075 GCA_047973165.1 Chthoniobacterales bacterium | reverse complement strand
CCATCGATACGGAAGCGGACGCGGAAGCGTTTTTCCAATGGCTCCAGGTGAATATCACTCGCACGATATTTCTGAGCTTCCATCAGCAGGGAGGTGACCATCTTGATGATGGGAGCATCATCGCCGGCTCCTTCTTCCTCCTCGCCATCATTGATGTCCTGGCCGATATCCAGGTCGTCTCCGATCTCTTTCATGAGGTGAGCCGCTACATCCTCATCGGTTCCGTAATACTTCAGGACAGCTTTTTGCAGAGCGGCAGGAGTCGCGCAGACAAACTCCAGCGGACGGTGCAGAATGTGATTCAGAGCATCGACGGTATCAAAGGCCAGCGGGTCACTCATGGCAATGACCAGGGATTCGTCACGCTCCTGAATTGGCAGTGCCTGATAGCGGCGGGCATGCTCTGCATCCAACTTGGTGATGATCTCGTGAGGGACATTTACCTGCTCCAGATCGACATACTCCAGACCATTTTGTGCAGCCAGAGTGCGGGAAACATCTTCCTGGCTGAGGAGTCCTTGTTCAATCAGGGCATCCACAACAGGCAGGCCGGGATTACTTTCCTTCACCTGTTCAATTTGCGAGCGGGAAACCAGGCCGGATTCCTGGAGGATTTCGACTACGTATTCATCGTTGGCTGACACGGTATTTTATAAAAATCTAAGGGGTTAAAATAAATTTGCGGATAATGTTTTTTAGAGGACGACGAGGTTAAAGTCAAACATCCTGGCGAAAGGAACAGTAGTAGCCTTTCATTGTTGGAAAAAGATTTTTTTGGCCGAAAAAAATCGGGGCCGTCATGCGGCAAAGCAGTTGTGGAATAAAAAACATCAGGCCCACAGAGTTCGATCCAGGGTGCGGTATTGGATGGCCTCCGCGACATGCTCGGGCAGAATATTTTTTTCCTTGGCGAGGTCTGCAATGGTTCGTGATACACGCAGGATTCGGTCGTAGGCGCGTGCGCTGAAGTCCAGGTCACGCATAGCATTTTCGAGAAGGAGGCGGCTTTCGTCGTCGAGGTTACAGAATTTATTTAGCTGAGCGGACTGCATGCGGGAGTTGCTGCGTGTTTTTGTTCCGGTGAAGCGTTTCTTTTGGATATCCCGTGCGGCGATGACGCGTTTGCGAATGTCTGCAGAGGACTCTGCCGGCAGATCGTTGGTAATGTCTTTGAACTCAACGGCAGGAGCTTCTATGTGAATGTCGATACGGTCGAGCAGCGGACCGGAAATTTTTTGACGATATTTCTCCACCTGGGTCGGACTGCAGCGACACTCCCTTTTGGGATTACCAAAGTGACCGCAGTGACATGGGTTCATAGCTGCAACAAGAAGAAACTCAGCGGGGAATTCCACCGTGCCTGCTGCGCGGCTTACAACGGCGCGGGATTCCTCCAGGGGTTGTCGTAAAATTTCCAGGGTGCTTCGCTTAAATTCCGGCAACTCATCCAAAAATAAAACTCCGTTGTGCGCCAGGCTGATCTCACCTGGAGTCAGATTGGACGATCCGCCCATCAGACCTACATCGGAGATAGTGTGGTGTGGGGAGCGAAAAGGGCGCGTCGCCACAAAGCCGGAGTGGCTTTCATTCAGAAGGCCGGAGATACTGTGAATCTTTGTGGTTTCAATCGCTTCTTCCAGGGACATCGGAGGCATGATGGTAGCGATACGCTTGGCCAGCATGGATTTTCCCGATCCGGGCGGGCCGATGAGGAGCAGATTGCTGCCGCCGGCAACGGCAACTTCGATGGCACGCTTTACGGTAGATTGTCCTTTTACCTCGCTGAAATCAACTTCGTAGGTTGCGCTTTTTTCAAAGACTTCCTCCGTATTGATTTGGGTGGCTGCCAGGTCTTCGTTTTCGGAAAGAAATTCCCAGGCTTGCCGCAGGTTGTTGACTCCGTAAACGGCGATGCCTTTTACCATGGCGGCTTCCGCAGCATTTGCGGCAGGAACGATAATGGCCTTTTTTCTGAGCCGACGGGCTTCCATTGCTATTGGCAACACACCACGAATCGGACGCACGTCTCCGTTCAAAGCAAGTTCGCCGGCAATGGTACAGAGGTCGAGCCGACGGAGAGTGGCTTTCTTTTTTGCTGCGATCATTCCGATGGCAATGGGTAAATCAAAGCTCGGGCCTTCCTTGCGGATGTCGGCTGGCGCTAGGTTAATGGTCGTTCGTGTCTCCGGCCAGCGGTAGGCACTGTTTATTATCGCAGTTGTGACACGATCTTTGCTTTCGCGAACGGCGGCGTCCGGCAGTCCCAGAACGATAATTTTAGGCTCGCCTTTAGAGGCAGCATTGACTTCCACCTCAATTTCGGAAGCTTCGACTCCCTGGGTTACGGCAGAAAATACGCGGGTCAGCATGCTGTCAGCATAGCTACAGAACTCCCCCTGTCGATCCTCCGAATATTTTTGTTTATAACGATGAGGCAGGAACTTCTTTTTGAGCCAGGCCTTCAAAAATAAATTGGATCGAATAATCCGGATACGCCTTACGTAAAAAGGAAGTCAGCAATTCTTCGATATTTTTTTGGGATGATAAAAGCAGAGGCTTCAGCTCGGGAGAGCGACTGGCCTCCTGAAGAAGAAGTTGCAAATTTTCGTTTCGTTCCTCACTGGTGATTTGGTTCCACCAGCCGTCCTTGTCTTTTAAAAATTCGATTTTTTCGGGGCTCAGGCTTAGCAGTTCGGGAGCCGGAAGCTCTATGGTGAGAGTTTTATTTTCAGTGTCTGCGAGAATGCGAAAATTATTGTTCAAACGGAAACCAGCTTTTGCTTTAAAGCTCCCTTCAATTTCGAGCTGCTTAGTGCTTGCCAGAAATTGATGTGTGTAGCTTTGTCGGGCGTGAATGAGACCTTCGGCATTTGAAAATTCGAGTATCTCATGAACGCCGGTAAGTCTGACTTCGGAATTGACGATCAGTGTGGGTACAAACTGATATTTTTTAAGGAAGTCACTGTGCAGATTTTTAATTGCTGAAAAATCGGGCAGCAGGGCGCGGCGCAGCTCCGCTTTCCAGTCAAACCTGAGTGCGAGCAACCCCAGCAAGGCAATAAGTAAAAGCCCCGTGCCCAGCAAAATGAGGGTTAAAAGAAGGCAGCTCCTCGATTTTTTAGCAGGTTCCTGCATGGCAGTTTACCGCAAAGATACTTCAGGTACCTTTTAATCCGCGCATCAGAAGTTCAGCATTCGAGTCGGTTGCCTGGAGATTTTTTGAAAGCAGAGTCATTGCTTCAATAGCGGGAAGCTCTGCAAGCTGCCTGCGCAGAGTAGCGATTCGGTGCATTTCATCGGGATGATAGAGTTTTTCTTCGCGACGGGTTCCGGATTTGATGATCTGAATCGCCGGAAAAATGCGTTGCTCGGCAATACTACGGTCAAGGTGGAGTTCCATATTGCCGGTTCCTTTAAACTCCTCAAAAATGAGGTCGTCCATACGGCTTTGAGTCTCGACAAGGACAGTGGCTATGATGGTCAGACTGCCTCCTTCTTCGACATTTCTGGCCGATCCAAAAAATTTTCGGGGTTTTAAGAGGGCGCGTGAATCGACGCCGCCAGACATGGCTCGTCCTTTATTAGGCTGCAGGTTGTTGTAACCACGAGCCATTCGCGTGAGACTGTCAATGAGGATAACAACGTCTTTGCCCATCTCGACCAGGCGTTGCGAACGATCGGAAACCATTTCGCAAACCTGGACGTGTCGGGATACGTTTTCATCAAAGGTGGAGCTGAAAACATCGGCACTCAACTCCCGGCGCATGTCGGTTACTTCCTCGGGACGCTCGTCGACCAGGAGCAGGATGAGATTGACCTCGGGGTGATTTTTTCGAATGCCGCGGGCGATGGCTTTTAGCATCATTGTTTTCCCGGCGCGAGGCGGAGCCACGATCAAACCACGCTGCCCCATACCCAGAGGAGCAACGAGATCCACGGCCCGGGTGCTGATATCCAAAGAGCCGCTGTTTTCGAGAACGAGGCGTCGGTTGGGAAAAATGGGAGTCAGTTTATCAAAGGGACGATTGGGGTCCCAGGCATCCATTTTTTCGCCTTCGATGGTGACGATGTCGTCGGCCACAAGATTGCGGTCGCGGTCGAGTTGTCGGCTAACACGACATTTTACCTTGAGGCCGGGCTGGAGCGAATAGCGGCGGATCAGGCTGGGTAGCAGGTGTACATCGTCGGCACAGGGTTTAAAATTACTTTCCTCCCAACGCAGGTGGCCGTGTTGCCCCTGCATTTCCAGGATGCCTTCGGCAAGTAAAATATCGTCTTGGGCGAGATGAAATCGGGCCTGGTCCAGGGCGAGATGGAATTTATTGCTGTTGAGTCGGGGCCTGATGCCGAGGTCGTTGGCACGTTGCAGGAGTTCGGCATGGGAGAGCTTGTGGAGGTCCTGCAGAGAGACAGTTTCCTGAGGTCGTGGCGGAGGAGTTTCCTGTTGGTCCTGTTCCTGGGGTTCGGTAGAGAGTTCGGTTTCAGTCATTTTATTTTAAATTGAAAATCAGGCGTAAGGGAGCAGCTTGGTGAGGAGGTAATCGGCCTGGGCGGACATACAGGAAAATTCCCCGTCATTCCAGATGATGTGGTTTGCTTTGGATAATTTTTCGTGAGTTGTCATTTGAGCGGCCATCATGGCTTTTGCCTTTTCCAGCGGGATACCTCGCGTGTTTGTCATGCGCTGAAGTTGAGTTTTTGCGGAGCAGGCAACGAGAACGACGGTATCGAACTGAGTTTCGTAACCCTTTTCAAAAAGGAGCGGGATTTCCACGAGGATTGACCCTGATCGCTCTTTTGCTGCTCCCAACAGGCGCATCCATTCCGTGCGAACTTTTGGGTGTAGTATGCTCTCAAGGATGCGTCTTTTTTCGGCAGATGCAAAGACAATTTTGCCTAGTGCGATGCGATTTATTTTTTTTGATGAATCGAGGATGCTCTCGCTAAAGTGCTCCAGGACTTCCTCGCGGGTTTGCGGATCGTTTTCCAGAAACTCATGAACGATCCTGTCCACATCGCAGTATTCGATATCAAGACGTGCAAGAATTTCTTTGGCTGCTGCAGATTTACCGGATGCAATTCCTCCGGTGAGTCCTATGGAAAAACCGCCTCGCAGTTGCAAGGCGGTTTTGGATTTTAAAGACCGGGGCTGTGCCCGCATTTGGAAATTTCCTTACTTGCCGCCGCCTTTGCCCAGGCGATATTCCGGTCCGGGAATGCTGGCGGGGAGACCGAGAAGGTCAACAGACTCAACTTCCTCATCGTCGCGACGAACGAGTTCGCCTTTGGCATCAACAATTTTAGCTGTTACAAAAATGATGAGGTTGCGTTTTACCTTCTGGTCGATATTTGAGCGAAAGAGGCGCCCGGCAATCGGGATGTCACCGAGGAAAGGAACTTTGTCCTGCACTTTCTGAACGTCTTCGCGCATCAGTCCGCCCAGAGCAACGGTCTGCCCGTCCCAGATGGTTACCTGGGTTGTTACGCGACGCGTTGAGAAGATAGGTTGGTTGATGACGTTGTCTGTCAGTGCAATCGCACCCGGGACGGATATAAGACCGCCGAGTTCCGCCGGGCGGGAGTAGCCTACAGCGTTGATAGAGCTTCCGTAGTTAATGAAGCCGTCGAAATCAACAACCTGTGGAGTTAGTGTAATATCGATTGTGTAAGAATCGGGTCCGATAATGGGTTCCACATCCATGCTTACACCGATATCCCGCTCGGTCCATCCACTCGGATGGGAGGGAGTGACCGTTGGAGGTGGCGCACTTTCCTGAGCAGTAAGAAGGAAGATAGGATCACCAGAACGGCTGACCGAGGTCGTGGACTGAGGAATTTGTGGAGGATCAAACTCCGTGGGATAGAAAAACCTGCGAGAGACCCGGATGGTTGCTTTTTGTCCGCTTTTGGTCGTAACGGTTGGAGCGGTCATCAGATCGACACCTTTCTTCTGACTCAGCCCACGAATAAGAACCTGGAACTGTGGGTTGGTAAAGATACCTGCAATACCAAAGAAGGCCGGCGCAGGTCCCCCCGTCGCGAGTGCTCCGCCCAGGAGAGAGTCTATGCTGTTGGCACTGATACCGGCACCGGGTCCGATACCGGAGCCGCTGCGCAGTCCACGTGTCAGTGTATTATTCCCGACCGGAAGAGAGCTCTGAACAAATGGATAGCCACCGGCATCGATGAGGCGCGCATCGCCACCCGAACCATAAACGCCTCCACCAATTGACAGCGGACCAAGCAACCAGTCAAAGCCGAGTTCATCCAGGTTGTTTTGAGTGATTTCTATAAATTTGGACTCAACCTGCACCTGGGTAGGTGGTGCACCTACTGCTGCAGCAACAAGGCTGTCGATAAGATCAATGCTTTGCTGGGTATTTCGAACGATCAGTTTACTGCCAACCGGGATATATCGGGCACTACTGCCGGGAGGAAAACTAATGCCCTGACTGGAAAGGAAGACCTGTGCGTCTGTCTTTGCTGCGATGCCCTGTGTCGGCTGGATTGTGGTATTACCAAATCCTGAACCGGTATTTTCTGGATCAGCCACAGTCCCAGGAGGAATGAAGCCAGGAGGAACACGGTATTCCTTGGTGACCAGGGAGTCGATAGGTTCGGAAAGAGGAACCAGCGATACGGCGAAAGGTTCTACTTTTATACGTGTATCGGACAGTTGGGCCAGGTAGTCCAAAGCGACGTAAAGAGGGATATTTTTCAATGCAAGGCTGACGCGCCTGGCAGCAGAATTGGTAGCTGTAGCCGGAACTTCTCCGTCTTCCGTCATTTGCGAAGTTGACGCTCCTGCTGCAGATTGCCGAATAACAATATTGACGCCACGTTTTTCTCCATCGGTTCCAGGGTCGAGACGCTGGCTTTGCTGAATGAGAAAATCAACGGCGTCGGCAAGGCTGGCATCATTTAATTCAATGCTGGGAATAATGATTTGATTAAGCTTTGCCTGAATGAGTTCTGTTCCCCGGAGGTCGCGCTGATAAATCGAGTCGTCTATCTGAGTGCGATCCATGCGAGGGACAGCCGTTTCCCATGCTTCATTGACTTCCAGCAGCATGCGGCTGCGAGTTTCATTATAGGCTTCCCGGTAGTATTTTCCACGGGCAAGATCGTTTTTTTCCATGCCTTTGCGAGCGGCATTGTTCCATGGGTCTATATTGAGGACTTCTTCGTAACGGCGGGTTGCCAGATCGTAGCGGCCTGAGGAATAATAACCCTGGGCCTGCTGAAGGAGAAGGGACACTTTGTCTTTATCTTCAGCAAATTCGGAGGTAACCGTCTTATTGAAGTAATCGGGCTGCTCCAAGCGGGAAAGAAAGACAATGGCAGGTTTATAGGTGGGGTCGAATTGGGGAAGCAGAACCGTCTTGGCAGCCTGCTCCGCCTCGCTGTATCGTCCGCGAGTAACGAGCCACTCCGCGTAGGCGACTGCGCCTTTTGAGAATTTTTTGACGGCTGTCTGTCTCAGTTTTTCGGTAGCCGTTCCGGCTGGAATTTTTTCGACGGCATCCAGATAGAAAATATAGGCAGCTTCATAGTCTTTGGCTGCAATGGCTTCATCTCCTTTTTGCAGCAGTGCTTTTGCCTCATCAGCAGACTCTTGTATTCTGACTTCAGCCATTTCAGCTTGCTGTGGAACACCCGCCGGCCCCTTAGCAAAAGATGAAGTGAGTGCAAGCAGAGATATTGTGCTTACTGCAGTCAGGTAAACAACGAGGCTAATGGGGTCTTTGCCGTAGTGCGTGCAGAGAGCTGTGTTTTTATAGGAATTTTTCATGAGGAGATGCGGAAAAGGCTGTAAGTAAATCGGTTTGTTTTTTTAAAGCTGCGGGCTGATGCTTGACGGAACTCCGGGGATATCTTCATCGAGCATAAGATCGAGCGAAGGCTCAGCAGTCAAATGGTCGTTATCCAGAGCTTCTAAAATGGGTTGTCCGGCAGGGTCCACCAGGTTTGCAGTGACAAAGATAATTAAATTTCGCTTTTGGTGTAAGCTGGACTCTGACCGGAAAAGGCGGCCTGCGATTGGGATGTCTCCGATAATGGGAGTTTTATCCTGAACTTTCTGGACGTCTTCGCGCATCAGACCGCCCAAAACGATAGTCTGGCCGTCGTAGATGGTGACGTTAGTTGTAACTTCACGAACGCTGAAAACAGGCTGTTCAATGGTGTTCTCTGTAAGTAGAATCTGAGTGGTGCCGATCACTGCCACATCGACATTCGTAATCGCACGTACCGGAGCAACCGTATAGATCGGACTTCCATAGTTAATGAAACCTTCAAATTCCGTGACTTTCGGGCGGAGATTCAACTCGATTGTATAGCCATCGGGTCCGATAGTTGGTTCAACTTCAAGGACAACACCAATGGGTTCCATCGTCCACTGAGAGGGCGTCGCGGGAACGGCCGGGTTTACTGCGGTTCCGGATTGTTCCTGCGGGATTTGCGGAGGGTCGTAATCCGAAGGATAAATAAACTCACGAACGATATCAATCGTTGCCATCATTCCGCTTTTGGTTGTAACGGACGGTGCAGACATGAGGTCAATGCCTTTGGATTGGCTCATGGCTCGCAGAACAACCTGAAACTGAGGATTGGTAAAAATGCCTGCAATACTGAGAACACCTGCAGCAGGACCGACCGGGCTGCCAAAGAGGAGGCCGTCGAGCGCATTTGCCCGAATGGCTGTTGCTCCACTGCGGTTGCCTCTTGTAAGCTGTCCGGTGCCTCCTGTGACAACAGAGTTGGAAGTAACTGGGTTGCTCAAACCGGCCGGGGTACCAGCACCACCAGTGAGGGGAAATACCTGGTTAAGGTCAAGTGGAGCTCCTAAGCTATTGAGATAACCCTGCTGGTTTCCCTGTGTTCCACCGCTTCCGTAAACACCTGTTCCAAACGGGAGACCAAACTGGCCGAGCAGCCAGTCGAAACCGAGTTCTTCAAGGTTGTTTTGAGTAACTTCCAGAAACTTAGCCTGGATTTCGACCTGGGTGGGAGGGGTGCTGTTTGAAATTGCAACCAGGGAGTCAATAAGGTCCATATTTGACTGGTTGTTTCGAACAATCAGCCTGCTGCTGGAAGGGATGAACTGCGCACTGGCTCCGTCCGGAAAACTGACACCCTGAGCTTCGAGGGCGGTTCTTGCTGTGGAGAGGCCAGCCGTGTCTCCTCCAGCGGGTGCTCCGAAGCCTCCGTCATCGGCTGAGGGACTTGCTGCAGGAGCGTTTTGGATGAAGGAAGGAGATACTTTATACTCTTTTGTAAACAATAACTCGGTGGACTCCGAAAGCGGAACGATTGCCACGGCGTAAGGCTCGATTTTAAGTTTTAATCCGGCTGCACCAGCTACATATTCTAGAGCAACTCGCAGGGGCACGTTAGAAAGCTGAAGTTTTTCAATCGGAGAAATCGTACCGGCAGCCTCGGCTTCCGGGTCGAGCTTGAGAACAATATTGATCCCTTTACGCAAAGGGTCCGGTTCACTCGTGTCAAGCTGAGCAGCCTGAATTTTAATGAAGTCAATGGCTTCGCGAACACTTGCATCGTTGAATTCCAGAGAGGGGATAATGATATCATCCAGTTTTCTCGTGATCGAAATCGTTTCACGACTATCGATAGGCGGCTGCTCAATAATGGTCGAGACGCCACGGTCAAAGCGCCGAACGGGAAGCTCCCAGGCTTCTTCGACAGCACGAACCAGTTTTCCGCGGGTGTAGTTACGCGCATTTTCTGAGTAGTCGTAACGTGCTTTTTCGACTTTTATCATGCCACGACGAGCAGCAATATTGTATTTGTCGATATTGAGAACCTCTTCGTAACGCCGAAAAGCAAGGTCGTAGCGTCCGGACTGGTAGAACCCATCAGCTTCAATGAGAAGCTGTTTTACCTGCTCAATGTTTGCAATATGAGTGGGGGTGATAGTACGATTGTAATGGGTTGGGTCGTCAAGGTTTCTGCGAAGTTTTTTTGCCGGCTCATAATCCGGAGCATACCGATCTTCAAGCACGACAGTGACGATGAGTTCGGCGTCTCCAAAGCGCCCTTCGGAAATACGCTGTTTGGCCAGGCTGACGGAGGCTTCGCAAAATCCGTTGAGAGCTTCTTCCCGAATACCTTCGGTGGCGACTCCGCCAAGCGGAAGTTCATCGACAGCGGCACGATAGTAGGCAAAAGCGGTCTCGTAGTCGCGAGCCTGCATGGCGGCATTGCCTCGCTGAGTTTGGGTTTCGGCGTAGCCTTTTGCCTGTTCGCGACGTGCAATCTCACGATCTGCAGCGGAACGAATCCCCGGAGATTGGGAGTAAGCGGGTAAGGTGCCAACAAGGAGCGTGGCGGCCAGCAGGCCGTGGAGGGCTTTTCGATTAGTCATAGTGTTGTTTTGCCGTTGGTAAGATTGTATGGGATAGTAAGGGGAAAAGGGAAAATCAGTGAATTTCCGGAGCAAATGTTATTGGTTTAGCTCTATCTGGTGTTTTTCGCCTGATTTCTGGTCCTGAATTAGTGCATTTGAGGGCGTAATGTCAACTAGTTTATAAGTGCGATCGGGTTCCTGTTTCATAGTAAAGTCCTGGTTGACTTTGACTTCGATGATATCGTTGTCGATCAGGTTTTGGAGTTTTCCGGTTGAGCTTGGTGAGTTGACGACCTGGCCTTTAATCAGAGTGATGCTGGCACCACTTGCATTATTTTTTATAGTAAGTTCTGAGACATCTTTTTCCAGACCACTGTCGGTTTTCTCGGTTTTGGGTTCGTAGCTGGTGAGGGTGTAACTTTGCCCGGAGACTTCAATTTTGGCATCGATGGGGAGGAAGTGAGTCTTTCCGAAGGTTTTCAGGCGTCCGTTTGCGTCTTCGGACAGAGTATTGAGAGAAAAGGTTTTGCCGTTATCCGGTGTGGACGTGAAGCGAATCCGAACGGGGTCCGGGATAAACTCCAGCATGCGGAGTTTGGTCCAGAAGGGAGGTGTGGATTTTTTGTCGTTGGGATCGGTTTTGCCCCGGAACTCTTCCTCGACAGTGAAGCCGTCTTCGTCGGCATCGCGACTCAGGATATCCGGGTCTGCATAGTCAAGCTCGTGCTGCGTAAGCCAGGCATTGGGAACGGGAGGGTGAATCATCTCGTCCCCTTCGAGCGGGTTTTTCAGGTCGCCGTCTTTGACAATGTAGGGTCGGGAGACGAAGGGAGAACCCTCGTGGGTTTTCCAGCTTGGCGCGTTGGCTGCCAGGTTTGCAGCTTCGTCGAAGGCTTCGAGCTGGGCCGGGGGGACATTATTGTTTGGACTTTTACTGGTATTACGATTTGCGAACTTACCCTCGAAGGAGGTTGAATGCATAATCGCCCAGGCTGCTAAGCCGATTGCAAGCAGGCCGGCAACAGCAAGTGCCAGGCGGTCGTAATTTTTTTTGATCCAATCCATGGTTTATTAATTTTGTGGCTGCACGTTTTGAGCAAAAAGAAGATCGAGGATTTCGAGACGAATTTTTAGCTGGACGGTTTCCCGGCCAAGAATGACGTTGAGCTGAGATTTTGTGGATTCCCGTGAATCCGTGGTACCGCCGACAGCATTAGCCGGGGCTGTAGCATTAGGCTGATCCTGTATTTTTGGTGGACCGACCAAGGCCGAATTTTCAAAATCGAGTGCACGCACAATGATGAATCGGGGCATGTCGATGATTTCATTAAAGAGCAGGCGGACACGGGCCTGCTCGCCACTGACGGTAATGTCCAGGATATTTTTTGTATAAAGTCCGTTGGAGTTTGCCTTCTTACCGGATTCGACCGGAAGAGTCTCGCGAACCAGAGAGACGACGTTGACCTGATTTTTTATGAGGAGGTCCACAACCTGCTGAACATCCGCAAGCTGGCGAGCGAGTTCAGGTGCTGCCTCCCGGGAAGGGGGGCTGTGCTCGTAACTGTTGTAACCGAGATAAAAATTTTCAGGTAGTGTGATTTTTGCTTCCGTTGCCTCTTCCAGAACTTTGGTTACTCGTTTTCTTAAATCGTCCTGAAAACTTTCGGGGGTGACGTCTTTCGGAATGGGCGGCTGCAGGGTGGAGAGTT
>JBKEBM010000057.1:0-3160 GCA_047973165.1 Chthoniobacterales bacterium | reverse complement strand
TGATGCCGATTCATCGACTCAATGAAAAACCGGACCGCAATGGCTTCATCGTCGATATCACCTGCGACTCCGACGGCAAAGTAAGCAAATTTGTCGACTTGCAGGATACAAAAGACACCCTTCCGCTACACCGTTTCAAACCAGGCGAACCCTACTACCTGGGTATCTTCCTGGTCGGCGCCTATCAGGACATCATGGGTGATTTGCATAATCTCTTTGGCCGCGTCAATGAGATGCACATTTTTTTAGACGAGGACGAAGACTCAGGCTACTACGTCGAGGAAGTGCTCCCCGGCAGCACCGTCGGGCAGGTTCTTTCACTGACTCAATGGGACACGCGGGAAATGGTTCGTAAAATAAAAGGAAAAGTGAACCACGCCATCCGCAGCGACAAAATGAAACCGAAAGAAGGGATGCGTTGCTTGCAAAGTTACGAAGAGGCTCTAAAGTCTTATACTTATCTCAAAGTGGATCGCAGCTTGCACGACGCAGCTCAGGAGACCGCCGGGAGACAAAAAAACAAAGATTAATGGATTCAAAACATACGCCCCTTCGAGATAGCCACCTGGAAGCACAGGCACGAATGGTCGATTTCGCAGGCTGGTCGATGCCTGTGCAATACCGTGGTATTATAGAGGAACATCGCGCCGTTCGCGAGCGAGTCGGAATTTTCGATATTTCCCACATGGGAGAATTTTTTATCGAGTCAGACGAACCCGGCAAAGCCGAGGAATTTTTAAATCACCTGCTGACAAACAACGTCGATAAACTCGGCGAAGGCGAAGGCCAATACACTCTCATGCTGAATGAAAAAGGCGGCGTGATCGACGACCTCATCGTCTATCGTGTAGTCGGTTCCCGCTTCCTGCTCATCGTAAATGCCGCTTGCATCGACATTGATGAAAAATGGATCGCGCAGCATCTGCCCGAAGGTGTGCGCTTTGAAAATCGCAGTGACGACTTTGCCGCAATCGCCGTTCAGGGACCGGAAACGCAAAATTTATTTTACTCCCTGTTTGCCGACCAACTCCCTCCGCGCAACCGCCTGGTCCGCCAGCGTTTCTCAAGCGAAGAAGTCCTTTGCGGCATTACCGGTTACACCGGAGAAGACGGTTTTGAGGTTTTTTGTCCCGCACATCTAGCGCTTTTGCTGTGGAATCGACTCGTGGAATCCGGTGCCGAACCCTGCGGCCTCGGTGCTCGCGATACGCTGCGACTGGAGGCAGGGTTGCCGCTGAACGGAAGCGATCTCAACCCTGAACGCACTCCGATGGAAGCCGGACTCGGCTTTTTTGTGGATTTTGAAAAACCATCCTTCATCGGCCACGAACGCCTTCGCGAACAAAAAGAAAACGGTCTTACCGCCCGACTCATCGGCTTAAAAATGCTTGGCAAAGCTCCGCCACTGCGCCCGCACTACGCAGTCTTTCAGGGCGATCGACAAATCGGCGAAACCTCCAGCGGTGCTCTTTCGCAGACTCTCGGCCAGGGCATTGCCTTCGCCTACCTTCCCACCGAAACTGCCAGAATCGGCAGCGAAGTCGAAATCGATATCCGTGGTCGCCGCTACCCGGCTTGTCTCACAAAAAAACAATTCTATAAAAAACCCCGTCTAAAATAAATTAACACTATGTCAAACGTTCCCGAAAATCTGAAGTATGCCGACACGCACGAATGGGTGCGCGTCGAAGGAGATATTGCAACGGTCGGAATCAGCGACCACGCACAAGAAGAACTAACCGATATCGTTTACGCCGAACCCCCACAGGCCGGTGCGAGCTTTGCCGCCGGCGACGTCGCCGCTGTCGTCGAATCCGTAAAAGCCGCCAGCGACATCTACGCTCCCGTGAGCGGAGAAATCGTCGAGGGCAACCCCGCACTCGAAGCCGATCCTGCACTTATAAATACCGACCCCTACGGTGAGGGTTGGATTTTTAAAATCAAACTTTCCGACCCCTCCCAGCTCGACGGATTGAAATCCTCAGGCGACTACCTGACACACATTGGGTAGCACTTCTATGAGCCTGGATTTTCAACCCACACATTTCGCTAATCGTCACCTCGGCCTCAAAACCCCCGAGGCCGACGCCATGCTTGCTCTTCTTGAGCATGCGGACATGGAGGCTTTTATCTCAAAAATTATCCCGCCAAAGATTCGATTAAAAGAACCTCTGCAACTGCCGACGGCCCGCCAGGAAACAAACGCACTCGCCGACCTGGCAAAAATTTTTGACAAAAACGAAATCTTCACCTCCCACATCGGGCTGGGTTACTACGACACACACACACCCGGAGTCATCCGGCGAAATATCCTTGAAAACCCGGGGTGGTATACGGCCTACACACCTTACCAGGCAGAAATTTCTCAGGGGCGACTGGAGGCACTTTTAAATTTCCAGACCCTCGTTACCGACCTCACGGGCATGGATATCGCAAATGCCTCCATGCTCGACGAAGGAACCGCCGCCGCTGAAGCCATGGCCATGGCTGCCGGTGCCTCTCAGGGAAATCGCTTTATTGTTTCCACGGATTGTTTTCCGCAAACCATCGACCTCATCAAAGCCCGCGCCCGCCCTCTGAATACGCAGGTGGACGTGGTGGACGTTTACGCAGACGATTTCGACGCGACGGGAGCCTTCGGCGTTCTCGTTCAGTATCCTGCGACGGATGGAGATATCCGCGATATCCGCACACTGGCCGAAAAAGTGCATGCCGCAAAAGGCCTCTTCATCGTAGCGAGTGACCTGCTCGCACTCACCATCCTGACTCCGCCGGGACAATTTGGTGCTGACATTGTCGTCGGCTCATCCCAGCGTTTCGGTGTCCCGATGGGCTATGGTGGACCCCACGCAGCCTTCATTGCAACTCAGGATAAATTAAAACGCCGCATGCCCGGTCGTCTCGTCGGTGTGAGCAAAGACGCCCACGGCAAACCGGCTACCCGTCTTACGCTGCAAACCCGCGAACAACACATTCGACGCGAAAAAGCTACCAGCAACATCTGTACGGCACAGGTTTTACTTGCAGTAATGGCCGCCATGTATGCGGTCTATCACGGACCCGAAGGTCTGCGCTCTATTGCAAAAAACATTCATTCCCAAACGCAAAAACTCGCTGCAGCTCTTCGCAAAATGGGATTCCGCATTCCGCAAACTGTTTA
>JBKEBM010000046.1:0-10233 GCA_047973165.1 Chthoniobacterales bacterium | reverse complement strand
CTCAGCGAATGCGAAAAGTCTTTGCTAGAACCCCCAGCTTGCCAGGCCAGGATAAACGGTAGCGTTTTTTCCAAACCTGAAGTCCGTCCTTCAACATCACGTCGAGAAGCTTTTCGTAAATCTGATGCATGGCAGTAGCCGGGCGAAAAAGTGCGGCCTCGGCAAGCGGAGGACCTTTTTTAATCAGCGAAAAAGCATGGACTGCCCGCTGGGCATGGATTTCCAAAAGCCGCTGCATGCCACGGCTTTGAATGCCTTCCAAAAAACGCTCCTGTCGCACACCCTCGCGTTCAAAATCACTTAGTGGGAGATAAATACGCTGCATCCGCGCATCCTCAGCAACGTCTCTCAAAATATTTGTGTATTGCAGGGCATACCCCAGGTTTTCCGCATACTCTTCACCCGCTGCCGAACGAACTCCGAATAACCACGCCGAAGCTCGGCCAACCGTCGATGCAACCTGCCAGGCATATTTTTGTAAAGCCTCCGAATCTGTAATGCGAACTACCGCCCGGGTATCCGCTTCCATTCCGTCGAGAAGAGCTAAAAGCCATTTCGTATCCAGCGAAGTCCGCTCCAGCATCTCCATCAATTCCGGGGGCAGCAGCTTTTTTTTCTGCAAGGCCTTCCGCCAGCAGTCGAGAGCCGCCCGACGCTCCGCAGTATTTCCGGAAATATCGTCCGCAATATCATCCACCGTGCGGCAAAAACGATATAAAATCTGCATATCCCGACGCATCGAACCTGTTAAAAAGAAAAGCCCCAGTGCCAGATTTGACGAGAGCATCTGCGCACTCCCCAGGGAAAGCTGGGTGGTCTCCGGAGCATCCGATTTTGCAGAGTCGATAAGTGCTGACATATTTAATAAACGGGAGGGATAAAGCGTTTTATATAATTGCCGCATTCATAGCACAGTTACACTCTGTCGAAAATAAATTTCCAGAGCTGCCCTTTCGTCAAAAAGCTTACCTCGGCACATTGATGTCGGTTTTTTTTGAACAATGTGAGAATGAACAATTCTGTTTAAAGCAGGGATAAATTTATCGTTTTGTTTTCATAAATTCGCTGGGATTGGGATGTTGTATGCCGCACTTACTGAAATCAGATTCCCGATTGCATTATTCCCGAATGAGGCGTGGCCTGCTTGCCTGGTTTCATAAAAACGGACGCGACCTGCCGTGGCGACGCCCGAAATTTTCAAGTGACTACGCTGTTGCTGTTTCGGAATTCATGTTGCAGCAAACGCAGGTTGCCAGCGTGATTCCGTATTTTGAAAAATGGATCACACGCTGGCCCGACTGGCACTCGCTTGCGGCAGCAGACGAAAAAGAAATTTTCGCGCTGTGGTCCGGGCTTGGATATTACAGGCGTGCCCGCAATCTTCATCGTCTTGCACAGGCTCTTGTGGAAAAGCACCTGGACGAGTTGCCGCGTGAGGAGAGCGAGTTAATAAAATTTCCGGGTATCGGCGATTATACCGCAGCAGCAATTCAGACCTTTGCATATGATTTACCGGCTCCCGCAGTGGATGCCAATATAGCCCGTGTTTTAGCGCGAATTCATAATTTTCGTAAGCCCATTGATACGACAAGCGGCAAAAAAGAAATTCGTCGTTACGCCGAAGCACTGCAGTTTAAAAGTAGTGGCAGGCTCTTAAATTCTGCTCTCATGGACCTCGGGGCAAGTTTGTGTCGTGCTGGTGAGCCGGATTGCCGGAGCTGTCCGATTGCCCGGGATTGCCAGGCTGACGATCCGGCGAGTATCCCGGTGAAGCGCAAAAAAACCCAGGTTACAAAACAAGGTGATCCGCGCTTGCTTATTGTCGATGCAGATAAAAAACATCTGTATCTCGCACATTCAAAGGGGCCACGCTGGCAGGGGCTGTGGATTCTGCCGCCGCTGGCAGATTTTGATAAGAAGTATTGTTCGCTGGTCTATCGTTCGAACTATTCGATTACGCGTTACCGGATGGATCTACAGGTTTACCGTGTGTTTTCCACGCCGGAAATTTTGCGTGACTTGAAAAATTCCGAATACCCCGTAACCAGAATTTCTATTAAAAATTTACCGACTTTGGGTGTGCCGTCTCCTTTTCGAAAAGCACTCACTGAGCTTCTTTAAAGACATTACCATCCCGGACCCAAAGAGTGCGGTCGGAATGTTTCGTCAGGCGCTGATCGTGCGTGACCACAATGAGAGTTCTGTTTTCTTCGCGAACAAGATCGAGCAGCAATGCGACAATAATTTCTCCGGTTTTCGAATCCAGGTTGCCGGTCGGTTCATCGGCAAAAACGATGACCGGTTCATTGATGAGGGCGCGGGCGATGGCAACGCGCTGCTGCTCGCCACCGCTAAGCTCGGAGGGTAAATGATCTGCCCGATCGGTAAGCCCGACACGCTCAAGAAGACTGCGGGCGCGGGTCTCGGCATCACAACGTCCGATCATGGCCGGGAGCAGAATATTTTCGAGAGCGGTCAATTCCGGCAGCAAAAAATATGCCTGGAAGACAAAGCCCATTCGCGCATTGCGCAGGGCACTGAGGCGGTCACTGCGCATGGCATAGAGAGATTTTTCTTCAAAAAAAACTTCGCCTCTTTCCGGGCGTTCCAGTCCGGCCAGGGTGTAGAGCAGAGTTGTTTTTCCGGCACCGGAGGCACCGCAGAGGAAGAGACACTCGCCTTGTCTGATTTCAAGATCGATATCCCGCAGCACTTGCAGGCGATTTTTTCCAATGGAAAAGGTTCGCGACACAGCGCGGGCACTGAGCTGAGCAGACGGAGCTGAATCTTCGTTGGGCATGGGCTGAGAGCATTTCTTCTTCCGTTGTATTTGACAAGTCGGGAGCGAGGGCGAGGCATGTGATTAAGGAAAAAATTTACCGGGATTTTTCTTAGCGGTTGCACCCTGGGCAGAGGATGCTAGAGTTTCTCCTGCTATGCCTAAGATGAAAATGGACCCGGCTTTGCACCAGGATCGGAAGCCCGACTGGATCAAAGTCCGCCTGCCTTCAAACCCTGTTTTTTTCAGCACCAAAGCGCACGTTGCCGATCTGAACCTGCACACCGTTTGCGAAAGTGCACAATGCCCCAACCGCTGGGAATGCTGGGGGCAGGGAACTGCGACATTTATGATCGCGGGTGAACACTGCACTCGGGCCTGCGGTTTTTGTGCTGTCTCAACAGCGAAACCACTTGCCCTGGAGGCGGATGAACCTGAACGCGTCGCCGAGGCGGTGCGGCGCCTTGCCCTCCGACACGTTGTGATTACCGCCGTGGCTCGCGATGATGTGAAAGACGGGGGTGCCGAACATTTTGCAAAGACGATTGAAGCCGTGCGAAAAGTGGACCCGGAAATTGTCATCGAAGTGCTGACTCCGGATTTTAACGGAAAAGATTTTGCGCTTCAGAAAGTGCTCGATGCGCAGCCACACGTTTTTAATCACAATCTTGAGACGGTCGAGCGGCTGACTCCGCTGGTTCGTTCGCGTGCGAAATACCAGCTCTCGCTGGCTTTTCTGAAACGGGCCAAAGAACTGGATCCGGACGTTGTTACCAAGAGTGGTCTCATGCTTGGCCTTGGAGAAAAGGAAGAGGAAATTTTTCAATCGATGGATGATTTGCGCGAGGCCGATGTGCAGGTGCTGACGCTGGGGCAATACCTGCGTCCGAGTCCGCAGCATCTGCCGGTCGTCGATTACATTCGCCCGGAGACTTTTGATCTCTATGGTGACATTGCGCGATCCAAAGGATTTGAGTTTGTAGCGAGCGGTCCGCTGGTGCGGAGTTCGTATCACGCCTCCGATTTTGATCCGCGTTCGATCATTCCCACACGCAGGGGCTGAGGCTCTGTGCGCTGGAAAATCATCGCGGTTGGCAAGCCGAAGCTCCCCTGGGCCGCAGAGGGAATCGCTGATTACCTCGGTCGATTGAAGCATTTTCTGTCCGCTGAAATTGTTTTTTTAAAAAACGGCAGCAAAGAGCAGGAAGCATCCGCTCTTTTGCAGGCAAGCCGGGGTTGTTATCGCCTCGTACTCGATGAATGCGGAAGCACCTGGACAAGCCGGGAACTGGCCGGGCACATTCAGGAGCTGGAGCTTCGTTCACAAAAACAAATTGCTCTGCTCGTTGGCGGAGGAGACGGGCTGGCCAATGAGGTAAGGAAAAAAGCGGACCGCGTGTGGTCGCTTTCACCGGCCACTTTGCAGCATGAGCTTGCTCTGCTTGTGGCCTGCGAGCAACTTTACCGGGCCGGCAGCATTTTGCGCGGCCATCCCTATCACCGGGATTGACGGGCCGCTATTTCGAGGAAATTATTTTGTATCTTCCGTGAGTTTAGAGCGGAACCTTAATACGTTTTGGAAAAATGACCGTGGCATGTGGCGTTGTTCACACGACACGGTCGTTTTGTCAAAACAGCCCTACCGGGGGGGGGAAGTTTGTTAAGTGCTGCTGTCAGATATCTCTCAACAGGCTATACTTTTACTAAGAAATACTCTATTTTCTCGGAGATATGAGTAACAATTCCGTCGGTCCGGGTTCAGCAGGTAATGTGATTGCAGCCCTGGCCAGCATTTGTATTCCGGGCCTTGGGCAGCTTGTCCAGGGGCGTATTCTTGCAGCGATTTTCTTTTTTGTGGGAGCAGCTTTCCTTTGGCTTATTTCTTTTGGAACCCTGGGATGGCTCATTCACATCTGGTCTGCAATCAGTGCTGCACTCTGGAAGGGGAAATAGAATCGCCTGCAAAAAATCGGCCAGACAATGCTCACCGGATGATTCCGCGCTGGCTGGACTCGACGAATTCAAGGAAGATTTTAACTTCCTCGGTCTGCTGAAGCTGCTCACGAATGGCATCGCAGGCTTGTTTTACATTCATATTCGAGCGCCAGATCAGGCGGTAGGCCTCGCGTATCTCTTTTAGCTGTTCCGGAGTGAAGCCATGACGCTCCAGTCCGATTTTGTTGGTTCCGCGAATCTCTGCGGGCTGACCGTCAGCAATCATGTAGGGCGGGACATCCTGAACGATTTTTGTACAGCCTCCGATGATGGCGTGGCGTCCGATGCGGCAGAACTGATGCACGCCACTGAGTCCACCGATGATGGCGTAGTCCTCTACCTCGACATGGCCACCGATGGTGCCGTTGTTTGAAAAGATGATGTGGTTTCCGACGGTGCAGTCGTGGGCGACGTGTGAGTAGGCGAGGAAATTATTGTCGTTGCCGATGTGCGTGCAGCTATTCGGCGCGGTGCCACGGTTGACGGTGCAAAATTCCCGAAAGGAATTTCGGTCGCCTATTTTCAGGTGGGTGGGTTCTTCCTTGTATTTGAGGTCCTGGGAGCGCTGACCGATGGAATTGAACGGAAAAAAATAATTGCCCTCGCCGATTTCGGTCGGACCGTGGACCACGACGTGGCTTTGAAAAGTATTGTTTTTTCCGATACGGACCGGACCGGTGATGACGCAGTGGGGTCCGATTTGCGTGCCCTCTCCGATTTCGACTTCGGAATCAATAACGGCTGTGGGATGAATCTCGCTCATTGTGACGCCCTGAAAAAATCAGCGGTTGACGAGTCCAAAAAGTAATATGCCCTCGGATACGACTTCGTCGTTGACGAGGCATTTGCAAGCCGCTTTACCGAGGCTTTTTTTGCAGATCAGCATCTCCACGCTGATAAAAAGGACGTCGCCCGGCATCACGGGTTTTCGAAATTTGACTTCGTCAGCACTCATAAAGTAACCGATTTTGCCTGCGTTCTCACTCTTGCGCATCATTACAATGCTGGCGACCTGGGCCATTGCTTCGAGCTGCAAAACTCCCGGCATCACGGGGTGTCCGGGAAAATGTCCCTGGAAATAGGGTTCATTGATGGAGACAGATTTGACACCGACGGCGCGAATGTCGTCGATGAATTCCACAATGCGATCCACCATGAGAAAAGGATAACGATGGGGCAAAATGGCCTGGATTTCGTTAATGTCGAGTGCCTTGGCAAAGGGTGTGACCGGGCGGGGAGCAATGGCCTGGCGCTCGGCTTGTTTTTTGGCGACGATGCGGGCGAGTTCAGTATTCGGACCGTGGCCGGGTTTGACGGCGACGATGTGCCCCTGGACGCGCACGCCTGAGAGAGCGAGGTCTCCGATGATATCGAGAATTTTGTGGCGGACGAACTCGTCTTTAAATCGCAGGGATTCTTTACTGAGGATGGATTCGTCGCGGACCAGGATGGCATTTTCGAGACTGCCGCCTCGAATGAGGCCTTTGTCCATAAGAGGTTTGACATCTTCGTAGAAAACAAAGGTCCGGGCAGGGGCGATTTCTTTTTTATAAGTTTCGGGAGTGATTTTTGTACTGAAGTATTGAGTGAAGCTTCCGTCGGGACCGACCTGAGTGCAGGAAATTCGCAGCTCTTTGTCTGGGTAGATGCTTAGGAGAGAGCCATTTTTGGATTCGAAGTGGATGGGTTCGGTGAGTTCAAAAACGAAACGTGCTGCATCCTGCTCGACAATACCGGCCTTCTCGATGAGCTGGACGTAGAGGGAAGCACTTCCGTCACCGATGGGAGGTTCGTTGGCGTCCATTTCGATCAGCGCGTTATCCACTCCGAGGCCGGTGAGGGCGGAGATGACGTGTTCGACCGTGTGGATTTTTGCGCTACCTTCGACGAGGGTGGTTGCGCGTTCGACGGTTTTTACATTGGAGACTTTGGCTTCGACAATGGGTTCGTCGGGGAGGTCTTTGCGGCGAAATTTGAAGCCGTGGTTGACGGGTGCCGGCAGAATGGTGAGCGTGACATTTTCGCCAGTATGCAGGGATGTCCCGGTGAGCGAAGCTGGTGATGCGAGTGTTTTTTGTTTTTCCACAATAGGTTTCCGAATGGTGACCCTATGGCTTTAAAGCAACCGTATTCAAAATTCTAGAAAAAACACTCTGGCTTTATCCGTATTTGCTCTCCGAACAAATACCGGTGGGAGTGCATAAAACCGTGTAGGCTAAGACTTATTCCTTTACGACGGCGATGCACTCGACTTCGTATCGCAGGGTTTCCGGCAGGCAGTTTGTAATGGTTGTGCGTGCAGGGTAAGGAGCCGAAAAGAGCTTTGCATAGAGCGCGTTGAACTCTTTCACATCTTTGGGGTCGCGAACGTAATTTCTTGTCTGAACGATGTGCGCCATGTCGGAGCCGGCATCGTGAAGAATTTTTTCTATATTTTTCATAGAGCGATGAAATTCGCCCTCGAAGGTATCTGATATAATTTTTCCGGTAGAATCGACTGAGGCCTGGCCTGAGACAAAAAGAAGGTTTCCGACTTTGACAACCGGGCTGAATGGCAGGTGAGAAACGGGGGTGTCGGGTGCTTTTGGGTATTCTATGTTTTGGTTCATCGTATTGTTAATCGAGTGGAAAAATGGGACGCCTTACGTTTTTATAAGGCAGATTTTTTAAATTCGTGGCACAGGGACCGGGAGTCTCCACGTAGTAATGCGCTTTTGCAATTTTTTCGTAGGCCCGGAGGTAGGCGACGGCGGCTTTTATATTGATAAAGTTCATTTCTGCCGGTCGGATACCCTGACTATGGAGTTGCCCGAGATCCATGGGAGCGGTTTTTTTGGAGTTAATTAAGACTGTGACTTCGCCGCTTTGAATCACGACGCTTGCTCCCATGTCAATGTGAATACCATGTATGGAGGCCATGTGGCTCTGGTGATCTTCAAGTTCAAATTTTCCGTCGGAGCGGTGGATGAGTTTTCCTTCAAGCCGGACGGGGCCCGGGTCCAGGCTGAAACCTTTCCCTCCGATTTCGACAGAGACTTCGTCACCGATTTTTTTGTGATTCAGGGCCTCTACAGCCTGGGCGTCAGCAATAGCGGAAACGGAGGGGCCTGCATTTTTACTTAGCAGGGTTCGCAGAATGGCAGTTCCGTCTCCGGGAGTTCCGCCACCGATGTTGTCGGCAGTTTCGACCAGACAAACCGGAAATTTTCCTTTTGCCAGCGCATCGTCGATGGCGTCGTCGAGCTTCCACTCGAAGGGGAGGCCCTGCTGTTTGGACGCCATTGTTTTTTCAGAGAGTTCGTCCAGGATTTTCTGGGCGATTTTTTCATCCGTTCCGGCAACGGAAAAACTCACGCCGGCGTCATGGATATCTGCGTGGGCAAATCCGGGCACGACATTCACAGCCCAAACGGTGGGATTTTCGGCTTCAGCTTTTCGAGCAATAACTTCCAGATCATGGACCGGAGAGACGGCTGTTCCGGTTCCGGGAGCAGGCCAGAGCACGGGGCATTGTTTGAGAAACTGCTTTGGCCTTTCGCCGGATTCGAGGCAACGCGCCAGAAGCCTGGCTGCACGAACGGAGGTTTCGGCTGCATCGATATGCGGATTTTCCCTGTAGGCCACCAGGCAGTCCGAGTGTTGTATCATGGTTTCGGTGACGTTTGCATGAAGATCAAGAACACCAAAAAGAGGTATGTTTGCAAGGGCCGGCAGGCTACGGATACGGCACAGAATTTCACCTTCGGCATCCTGAAATTTTCGGTCTCCGTCGCAGGCCATTGCTCCGTGGAGGATGAGGTGGAATGCATCGGGTGGTCTTTCCAGCCTGTTTACTTCTTCTTCAAAAATTTTCCAAAAAGTCTCGAGGACTTCGGCTTCCACTAACCCGCTGGGCGAGGTGCTGAAATCTACTGTCGGGAGAACTTCCCAGTTATTTTCTTCGGCAAAATCCAAAAGAGCACCGAGAGTGGAACCGTCTTTTCGACATTGGAAAAGTTCAGTACCGCGGCGAATTTTAAAGTCTGCGAGAATTGTGGGCGTTTCGACGAAAGTATTTGTTTCGTGAAAAATTCGGGCAGCCAGGATTCTGGGCTTAGGAGAGGTTGACATCTTTAGGCAGAGTTGATTTTAGTTTTTTCAGTTCTGTAAGCATGCTGCGCTTAATTTCTCCGGTGAGGCGACTTTTTGGAACCGAAATACTAATAGCGGCGTAGGGGAAGCCCCATTCTGCAAGGCAAACGGCCATACAGTAGACGCCGCGGATATTTTCTTCAGACTCTTCGGCCCAGCCTTTGTTCGCGGTTTGTGAGATGAGGGCCAGGATGCCGCCGCAGTCAGTGAGAGTGTGGTTGGTTCGACGTTTGACATCGCTGCGTCTTATGAGTTGCTCGACTTCGTTTTCCGGAAGCCTTGAGAGGATTGCACGGCCAAGAGCGGTGCTGTAAACGGGGTCAACCTCTCCTGGTCGAGCGATCAGTCGAAGCTGATGGGTCGTTTCGATAAAGTCAACGTAGCAGATGTGGTCGCCTTCGAGGACACCGAGATTTATGGTTTCGTTGAAGCGTTCGTGAAGTTTTTCCAACGTGCCGCGTGCCTGCATTCGCAATAAAGCATAGGGATGACTCGGAACGAGTCTGTGAATGCCGTCGCTTAACTGATAGGAGCTGTTTTCTTTATCCTGGGTCAGATAACCGATGGAGCGGAGGGTTTGCAACAGGCGGTAGGCCGTGGGTTTGGGGAGTTTGGCCAGATCGGCCAGTTCTCTGAGTTGTAATGGATCATCGGAATTGGAAATAGTTTCCAAAAGTAAAAATGCTTTTTTTACAGCAGCGACGGACATTTTTTAAGGAATTTAACGTTTCATAAATTGAGATAACCGTTTCGTCAAGAGAAATAGAGGAAAAATTTTTCGGGATATTGATTTTTTGCTAATGGGCGCATCCGAAAACCTGCTTTTAGGCAGAGAAGCCGAACAAAATTTTGGAGATAATACGATTTAACGAGATAAACTGGGGTTTTCCCTTGATCTTCCCTCCTCTGCTGAGGTCGGTTTCGGGTGTACCCCAATTTGAAGTTCAGGGGGTAAACTCGAAAGCTCCCATATCCGTTTGGGTATTGTGAATACGTGGGTTGCCGTTCATATCTTTTTCATCATCTTCAGAAAAGAAATCTGGATCTCCGGCGTCAACAGCTGCTGATTTTTTCGTAAGACTAAAGTTATTATTTACCGGGTCTGAAAAAATAAATTTTGAAGTTGCTACAGAATGTTTGTCTTGTTCGTCGGCTGCCCGCCAGGCTGCGATAGCAGTGTATTTTTGTTTTTTCCATTCCCATTTCGGAGTTATTTTTTTGGGAGTTGCAAAGAGATTGTAGTCAAAAGTATTTCCCTTATTTTCGATATAAGGATTTCCTGTAATCAGCCCCTGCTCATTTGTTGAAAAAATATTGTTGCGGACACG
>JBKEBM010000036.1:0-9855 GCA_047973165.1 Chthoniobacterales bacterium | reverse complement strand
TGAAAAGCATCCACCTGAGCCGAGGTCCGGCGCACCCCCTGGGTTGTTTGGTTCACCACGGTCAAAAGCAGCACCAGAATCAGCATGAGAACCGCCAGGCCAACAAGCATTTCAACAAGCGTGAAAGCGAATATTCTCTTCGGGGAAAAACTCATCATTCTAGGGGGGGGAAATTTTTAACTCTCTGTCTGCCTGGCGATAAGGAGCGATAATACCTCCGATTTACGAGTAGTCTCCGGGGCCGCCATTGGCCAGGAGATCGTGGCTTTTACATTTCGTAGATTACTATCATAAGTAGCCGTCGAGCCAGGCAGACTGGCATCGACATCCGTAAAATCCACACGGTAGTAAGCATCCGCTTCATCCGTAACCCGACCACTTCGTGTATAAAATTCCGAACTCAACCGATCGATAGCAAATGAAGAATTCATATCCGAGCTACTAAAAGGAATCTGTTGCAGATTGCCCTGGATTTGCAGGGAGATGGCAGCAACTCCCTGCTGCAGAGCAGATTCCTGCACGCTGCGCATGGCTATCGGCAAAAGTCCCAGAACGGCCGTCATCACAAAGACAACAAGCCCCAATGCTATGGTAACCTCCACGAGGCTGAACCCGCGTGCACGATTCGAATATTTCTTAGCTGGCAACATATTAATTAATTTGATTTAAGCTTAAATCAATCTGATTCGTGTATAATCTGTAATTACATTGTCAATGTCAAGCCATTTAATTTTGGTAAAGGGCAGCTCTGGAAATTCGCTTTTTATTGGATGTACTGAGAAAAAATCTTAAAATTCTAATTCTGACTTTCTTCAAGCTCTTTAATCGGGAATCTGGAATTGGAAGAGAGTTTTTGGAGGCGGCGAATTTTTGCTCTTACCTGTTTATTCGGATGTGCCGCTGACCATTCGCGAGGGTTTGGCAGAATGGCAGCCATTGCCAGCATTTCGTCCTTTGTCAGACGTTCGAGTGGTTTTCCAAACTGTGCCTCAGCACCTGCTGCCACGCCATAAACGCCACGCCCAAGCTCGATGTGGTTGAGATAAAGCTCAAGAATCCGTTGCTTGCTCAGAAGCATTTCCATCCAAACCGTCATGTAAGCCTCCAAAGCTTTTCGTATATAAGACCGCCCTTGCCAGAGATAAAGCGAGCGTGCCGTCTGCATCGTGATTGTGGAAGCACCACGCCCGCCACCTTTTTTCCGATCGAGGATTTCCTGAATGGCTTTTTCCATTTGCTTAAAATCAAACCCGTCATGTTTGAAAAAAAGCTGATCCTCCGAGGCCCATATATAGTGAATCAAAGGCTGTGGAATCTCATCCAAAGTTCTCCACTCAATGGGATTACGTTCCTCGCTCCGCTTCTCCGCTCGCGCCTGTAAAGCCCGCTGCAACTGCATCGGACTCACCGGGGGATTCCACACGGCAGTCAGTGCCACGTAAGCAACCGGTAAAAATAAAATCGCCAAAAAACACAGTAGCAACACCAGCAAAACCCGCAGGCAGCCTCTTTTTCGTGTAGTCTTTTTTTTTCGTTTCGACATGTGAAGTATCGTTCAGGTCAGCAGCTTTTTGGAATACCCTCGTAAGAGTTCGAGAAAGTCTCTGCTTGTCGGCGTTATATTTCCTCGCCAGAAAACACCGACTTTCATAGACGGAAATCCCTTCAGGGGCAGTGCCGTTATTTTTTTATTTCGAGCGACCCCCGGTGTCATGACTCCCAGGCCGATACCGAGTCCCTGTGCAGCATAACGTAAAACCACATCCTGCGAACTCGCTTCGATAGTCGTCTCCCAACGCACAGATCGCTTAAAAAGCTCTGCCTGGAAAATATTCGGCAGAGCCTCACGCGCCGAAAGACTGATTAGCGGATACTCTCCGGACTCACCCGCAGCCAGTGCCTGCTCTGCTGTTTTTATTTTTTTATAATTTGGAAAATTTTTCTGCCTCACCCTGGGAAGTAAAATTACCAGCGGAAGCTCAGCAAGAATCTCCGACTGAAACACAGGCGGCAGGCTGTTTTCCAAAACCGTAATTGCAAGATCAGCCTCGCCCTCACGAATCATTTTTTCTGCACCCCGCTGATCAATCTCGTAAATTTGAATTCGCAGGCCAGGCTCTTTTTTGCGCATTGCAGCAATGAGTTCCGGCATATGCTCTCGCATGACTTCACTCAGACCGGCCAGGCGTAACCTTCCACACATCTCTCCACGCAGTTTTTGAGCAAGTGTCTCCAGACCTGAAAAAAATGGTGCTATATGCTCAAACAACATCTCCCCCTGCTCCGTAAGACGAAACGGGCGTCTTTGAAAAAGACTTACCTCCAGACTATCTTCCAGATGTGCAATCTGACTGCTGATCGCGGGCTGCTGAATTCCATAAGGCATGTTTCGACTTGCAGCAAGGATGCCCTTATAACGAGCAACATAATAAAACAGCTCCAAATGATGAACATTCATAAAAATTGATTTAATCAATGATTCTTATACTAATTATCGATTTTTTGACTACAAGTTTTCACGCTACCCTTTCGGATATGACGACCGACATATACATCATACCGAAACTTGTAATCGGTGGACTTCTGATACTTTTTTTCCTCTGGATACTGCGTCGCCTGTGGCGGCAATCCGCCTACCTGTCGCGAGGTCGCAGCCGCTGGAAACGCTTTATTCAGATCACGATTCATCACACTCTGCGCTTCTTTCTCCGTTTCATCGGGGGTTTTCATTATCGCATAAAAGTCCGGGGCAAAAAAAACCTGCCCAGGCGCCAGGGCGGCCTCCTGGTCTGCAATCATGTAAGCTACCTGGATGCGGTGATTTTATCCGCAGTCAGCCCGCGCCCCATTCGCTTTCTGGCCTTCTCAGATTTTTTTAAAGTGCCCGTTCTCGGTTTTATTCTGAGGGTTTTCGGATGCATTCCCGTCTCTGAATTACGCGCAAAAGACGCCCTGAGAAAAGCGGCTGAAGTCATCAAAAGCGGAGAGATCGTCTGCATTTTTCCGGAGGGAAAGCTGACTACAACAGGAAACCTCCTGGAGCTCAAACCGGGTTATCAAATCATCGCCCGCCGTGCCGAAGTATCGGTCATCCCCGTTCAAATCGAAGGTTTATACGGATCATCCATGTCCTACGTGAACGACAAATGTTTTCGCTTTGAGCCATCCCATTTGTTTAAGAGACGCCACATCGTAATCAGCATTTCAGAACCTCTCCCATCCGAAAATGCCGGACCGGAAACTCTTAAAAATACTCTGGAAAAATCGGCTGCTGCAGCCGTAGCAGACTCAACGGCGCATCCCCGGCAAACACCGCCTGCAAACACCAGTATCCCCGCAACAGACTCGTGAAAGTTTACCTTTTAGACGGACTGTGGGGACGACACTGGAGGCTGGCAAAACTGGCCGCACAGCTTAACCTCAACGGTTTTGACAGCGAAATATGGACCTACGACAGCTCGGGACGAGTAGAAATTTCCATACTGGCCGAGCGATTTTTAAAAGACACGCAAAGCGAAAAATTCCACGCCGTGGGCTACAGCATGGGCGGACTTATTTTACGTGAAGCCATGCGGCTGAAACCCGACCTGCCGCTGACGCAGGTTGCTTTTCTCAACACACCACATGCAGGCACTCTTGTCGCAAATGTATTTGGGTTTCTCGGTGTGGGCATTCGGGAAATGCAGCCGCAAAGCTCTTTTTTAAATCGCCTGAACACAGCGGCTCTCGGCCAACACTGTGAAGCCACCCTGGCTGTCAGAACAATCGGAGACTTAATGGTAATTCCCTCGAAGTCCGCGAGCTTTGAAAAAGGAAATACGGCAAAGCGGAAAAAAAATATAACCCTGAAGCTTCCGGCTCACGTCTGGCCGATTTACTCCTCGCGCCTGCACCTGCAAATCACCAACTTTTTTTTGAATAACAAAAAAATCCGTGATGGGCTAAACGGGTGAGCTTTACCGCATTCAACACCCTCATCCACCCAGCGGCGGCAGGCCGAGTTCTTTGAGAAAGGCATGTGCGTCTCACGGGCGGCAACGATTTTCTTCTCGATTTCGATCAAATTCGCATGGGTTAAGGCCAGGTCGATGAGGGTGATTTCGGCGTATTCGTCCAGGCGGCGCAGGCGGCTCCTCCGGCAACACCACCGACGATGAGGATGCGTTTGGGTTTCATGGAATTTTTTCGGGTGTTTTTTTAACCGCAGATGTCGCAGATTTTTGCAGATATTTTTTTTGTGAGGGAAGGTGGGTCAGGTGCGGCTGCAGCAGGAGGTGGTGACACTGGTGCCACGGTGGTTGTTCCATGGCATTTTCGCCAGCAGCAGGCCCATGCCGCAGGTGTCGGTGAGGCCGGCGAAGACGAGGCCAGCACCGACGAAACCTGAGAGGACGATCCAGGCGGGATGGACGAAATAGCCGAGTGCTGCGCCGGTGAATACGAGCGTCCCGGCGACGATGCGCACCTGGCGTTCGAGGGATATTGTTCCGGTGCCACGATTGAGAGGGCGACCCGCTGCTTCCCAGGCCTGTACGCCGCCTTCGAGGATTTGAAGATTGGGCAGATTGGCTTGAGCGAGTTTTTCCGCCGCTTGTTTGGCACGGGTGCCGGACTGGCAGATCACGATGCAGGCGGTTTTGCCGTCGGCGAGTTTTTTCACTTCTTCCGGTGAGAGTTCGGTGAGTGGATGGAGGACGGCTCCGTCGATGTGGGCGGTTTCAAACTCCGCCGGAGTGCGTACGTCGAGCAGGAGGGTGTTTTCGGGTTGGACTTCTGCCGGGGCGATCCGGCGGGGGGAGATTTTAGGAGTTGATGGATTTGTTTTCATGTGATACGATATATCACTATATAGCTATTCAGTAATATGCAAGGAAAAAAAAAGGTATTTATGTCTGACACGCAGGTTGAGGAGGCGGCCAGGCTTTTCGGTATTCTTTCGGAGTCTTCGCGGCTCAGGCTTTTGCGAGCTCTGATGAAAGCGTCTATGACAGTTTCTGAATTAATGGAGGAGACGGAGATGAAGCAGGGGAATGTATCGAAACATTTGGGAGTGCTTCTTACGGCTCGATTTGTAGCTCGCGAGCGTGAGGGGAGTTTTGTTCGTTACAGTCTGGTTGACTCCAAACTCCGGCAACTTTGTGATTTGATGTGCGCTCGCATTGAGGACGATGCCCGGCGGAGGAGTGAGGAGTTAACGCGGGGATGATGTATTTTGTTTTTACTGTTTCATCAGTCGTCTGAAGAGCCAGATGCCGAGCGTGATGAAAAGAACGTTTGGAATCCAGATAAGCACCAGCGGGAAGGCAGCAGCTTCATTTTTAAAAGTCTCTGCCATGATGATGAAAAAGAAATAGGTGAAGGCAATGACAAGGCTGAATGCGAAGCCGACTGAGGTCTCGCGACGATGGGCGGTGATGCCGAGCGGGACGGCGATTAACGCGAAGGCGAGGCAGGCCATCGCTGAAGAAAAGCGGCGATTGGCCTCGACTTTTGCGGGCAGCATTTCTTCAAAGGCGTTTTTGCGAATTCCGTCCAGCAATTCGGGGAAAGTGTAAGTGCTGGTTCGGCGTTTCGTGCTGTGCTTTTCGTAGAGGTCCTCCAGGCTGATAGGGAAGACGCCTTCTTTTAATTCGATGCCCTGGCGCACTTTTGAGATGTTGGCGGGGTCTTTTTCATCACGTTGTTCGAAGTTGGCATCGTAAAGCTTGAGCAGTAGCCGGGCGTTTTCCGGATCGGATTCGAGTTTACCCTCTTTGGCGTGAATCATTTTGACGACATGGTCATCATCGTTCAGCTCAAACATGATGATGTTATAAAGTTTATCGTCTTCTTTTCCTCCGACGTAAATCCGCCGATTCGGAAATTCGGAGACGACTTCATCGGCAGCAAAGAGTGTGGAGGGGTTACTTGTAGCCATATCGAAAATGATATTTTTCATGGCCATTTCGGCACGCGGAGCAACCTCCAGATTGATGTAAAGGCAGATGCCGGAAAGCAGGGCAGCCAGGCCAAAAACGGGAAAACAAATGCGCTGAATACTTACTCCGTTTGCCCGGAAGGCGATGATTTCATTATCTGCTGAGAGTCGTCCGAAAACCAAAAGGACCGCTGTGAGAAAGCCCCAGGGTATAGTGAAGGTCATCGAAAACGGGAGCACATACATCATGAAGGCGAGGACACTCATGATCGGAACATCCCGGTTGATGAGGAGGTCGAGGAGTTCTTTAAAAAGGTTTCCAAGAACGAGAACGAGGCTTAGAATCAGAACGCCAAAAATGGTCGAGAGGAGAATGCTTCCGCCTACGTATCTGTCGAGTATTTTCATGAATGCGCCGTCTCTTTATAAAAGATTTGTGTAAGATTTCAAGCGGACGGAAGTTATTTTATCGGTCTTCAGGAAAACTGTTTCCGTATTCCGATTTAAGATTTAATGCGGGGACTTCAGGCGAAACAATTACAGAATTTTTTACGAAGTCGGAATAATTCGCCAGATCAGGACGATCAATGTCAGCAAAATGATGAGCAGTGCGATGAACTTGAGCCTGTCTGCCTGTGCTCGTTTACGGCGGGCTGTGCCTGCTCTGCCCTGTCTGCGCTGAGAACGGGTGCCTGAAAAGCGTCCCGCGTATTCCGGATTTGACATTGTTGTGGAGACATACATCTGGGCACGCTCATTTTGCTTCTTCCTTAGTTTTTCCATCTGCTGAGGAGCGGCCTTCAAACGTCTGGCCAGCTCGTCCTCCTTTTTACGCAGCAGAGCCTCCTGCTCCATAAGGCGTTTTTGGGCAGTACTGATATTTTGGGAAGAACTCTCGTTTCGCTTTTGTTTTTTTTTGTGTGAAAAAGGCATTCGACTGGTGGTGACAGAGGAGGGCAATGATTACTGAGGCGAGTTTCCGGAACCCGAGAAAAGCCAGACTAAAATGGCTAAAAGAGCAAGAACCTGGAGCGGGAGAGTAAAAGCAAAGCCGGCCTTCAGCCAGTAGTTAAAGCCACGGCTCTCGCTTTCAAAATATTCCTCTTCCTCAAGTTCCTCTGCACTCTCCGGAATCTCAACGGCGATTTTTGCCTGAGCCTTGCTATATTCCGTACGGGCATCCTCAAGAGCAGCACTTGCCTTTGCAAGTTCTTTGGGTAGTTCTCCGCTGGTCCAGAGCTTGGGATTGATGTCGCCTAAAACCCGGGACTGCTGGAGAAAGTTCTCGTGGATAGAGGTTACCTGCTCCAGACGGCGTCGCAGTTCCTCGGTCTCGCGCTGCAGGATGCTGAGTCCACGATCAAATTTTTCAGCCATGTCGGCCCGGCCGTCTTCAAACTCACTTTGTCGTCGTGAGAGCTCCTCCAGGCGGAGTTTTTCGCGTTCGATTTGTTCTTGTTTGCGGCGGAGGTCTTCGAGTTCCGTGCGAGCTTTTTGCACCTGGGATTCAAGCTCTTCGGGAGATTGTTGTTCATCAAGATTCAGAAGATCATCAGATTCATCAAGAGGGTCATTGGAATAATCAGAAGACATAGGCATTCAGAGACACATAAGCTTGTAATGGGTCAATGCGATATTCTCAAATAAAAATGTTAATCTTTCATCGCTTTGTTTTATTTTTTTAAAAAACTCCCCGCAGCGAGAGACAGTTTCGTTAGTGGTATAAATATATCCTCTGCGCCAGCAAAGCCACACGCGACCATCATCAGACGGTCCGGTCTGTCAGCAAATGGTGGGAGAACAAGGTTCATCTCCAAAATTTTGGGTTCATCCGGAAAATTCATGTGTATCAGCAAAAAAGGCGTCGGTTTTTACGTCACAACGTGACAATTCCCTAAAGCCTGGGGTTGCAAAGCGACCCCAACGGGGTCGTTTTGACAAAACGGCCCTGCCGGTTTCAATTTTCGCCTCATCCTCTTTTTAATCTCACTCTTTCTCTCCATACACACGAACTTCCCGGATGAACCAAAAATTTGCAGCGTAGAGCGGACACTCGGAAGTCGGACTACCGAATCTCTCCCGATTCATCTTCCCGCGCAATGCGAGTTTCCGAGACAATCATGCGACGGAAAGTCAGGTTCACTCTTGGCTCGGTGATCTTTTTACTTTTTGGAACCTGATGCTGCCAGCGGGCCTGCGTGTGTCCGCGCATAATGAGCAGGCTGCCCGCTGGCAGATACAGAGACACTTTTTCCTTACTGATCTTATGACGAAAATCGAAACGCCGGGTCGCACCAAAAGTGACCGAGGCAATGTCTGAATTTTTACCAAGCCCTTTTTCATCGTCGTGATGCCAGGCCATTCCCTGGCTGCCGTCGTCATAAAGATTGAGCAGGCAGGAGTTGTAGTGTGAAGCTCCGAGCCGCTCGACCTCGGACCTGATTGCCAGTAATTCCGGAGTCCACGGGCGTGCCGTGCGGGTTCGCCCGGAGTAAGCGTAGTCGTAATGCGCATCACCAAACCAGGCCACTTTGCGGGCAGTGACAATGTGTTTGCCAAAGATCATCGCCTCATCGTGCTGCCAGGGAATTTTATCGAGAAAGATGCGCAGGTAATGCTCCGCCTTCTCCGCAGAAAAAATGCGTCCGTAGTAAATACTCTCTCCATCATAAGGAAGGACGGAGCGAGGCAAGTCTGTTTCAGGAAAATCAAGTTCCATAATAAAGCAAAATTAAGTTTGGCGTTTCACAGCTTTTTCGCGTTCCAGCAGTTCTCTTTTGCGCTTTACTCCCCATCGGTAACCGGCCAGAGACCCGTCGCTGCGCAGCACCCGGTGACAGGGAATTGCTACGGCGAGTTTATTGGCGGCACAGGCACTTGCCACGGCGCGAACAGATTTCGGACATCCCATTCTTTCCGCCAGTTCGCTGTAGCTGATCCTGCTGCCGGGTAAAATTCCCTGCAGTGCCCGCCAAACCCGCATTTGAAAAGCCGTGCCACGAATATCCAGAGGAAGGTTCCAGTTCGTGCCCGAAGTTTCCAGCAGGCTGACCACCTGAGTCACAAGTCGCCCGTATTGCTTATCTCCGCTAATAATTTTTGCATTAAAAAAACGCTCCTCCAGCTCTGCGAACAACGCCTTTTCATCATCACCAAGAGACAGCGCACAAATACCTTTTGCAGTAGAGGCCACCAAAACGATACCGAGCGAACACCTGCCGGTGGCGTAACAAATAGTTTCGTTTTTTCCACCCTCCCGATAATTTTTCGGCAACATACCAAGTATTCTCGTTGCCTCCTCGTAAAACTGCCTGCTCGAGGAGTAGCCCGCATCATAAACAGCCTTTGTAACAGAATCTCCCCGGGACAACCCCTGTCGCATGCGCCCGGCACGATACGCCTTACTGTATGCCTTCGGCGTCAAACCCACGACCTGACGAAATATTCGGTGAAAATGAAACTTACTCATCGCCGCTGCACGAGCCAGCTCATCGAGAGAAGGAGTCTCCTCCGAACTTTCAATCAAGCGACAGGCCGCTGCTACTTTCCTGGAATATTCACTCCCCGGCGTTTCCCCCTCCGGCTGACAACGCTTGCAAGGGCGATACCCTGCTTTTTCCGCAGCCTCACGCGAATCAAGAAACTCCACATTTTTTCGTGTGGGACGTCGCGACGGACACGAAGGGCGGCAGTAAACCCCCGTAGTCTTCACCGCATAATAATAATACCCGTCGGCCCTGGAATCGTTACAACAAAGAGCCTCCCAACGCCGGGCATCCGTCTTGTAACGAGAATCTGTCATAATGTTTAAACCGCTTGCTGGTATTCCTTCGATAAGTGTTTTCACGCATAAAACATGGCAGGGATTAAAAAAGCAAACATCCCCGGTTCTTGCTTTCTCATTCGGGAGATATGAAAAAATGGCAGGCCGATTTTTT
>JBKEBM010000177.1:0-4443 GCA_047973165.1 Chthoniobacterales bacterium | reverse complement strand
AATTATTTTTTAGATTTGGCATGACAGGACATTCACAAAAAACGGGGCGTTTGAAAAAAATCAAACGCCCCGTTTCTTGTAATAAAACTTCTTTCTAAAGAAAGCGGAACTCTAGGAGGGAGGTGTCAAAGTTGGTAGCGGAGTTGGAGTTGGGCTTGGAGTTGGGGTTGGAGTTGGAGTTGGGCTTGGAGGAGGAGTTTCCGTAATCTCATCAATGACAAAGCCAGGATTGTCGTAGGGGGTTTGCCCTCCTGTTCCAAATGGTGATAATAGCAAAGGATAGGGGATAATCGTAGGCTCTTCCTGCGGATCCGGCAGGAAATCCCCGGCAAGTCCTTTGAAATCCTGACCTTTAAAATCAAGTCCTTTGAAATCATCAGCCCCTTTAAAATCTCTGCTTGCTGCTCCAAACTTTTCAACAGAGTTTTGCTGAACAACAACCCGGTATTCTTCAAGGGCTTTATCCAAAGCAAAAGTATAATCAATTCGGCGTTTTTCGGGAATCTGTGAGATAGCCAGTGAGCGCAATTGACGGATAGTTGAAGCAATCTTCTTTTCAGGCAGACGCTCCACAGCAAGTCCGATGATGATGGCCAGGTTATCGAGGTAGTTGGAACCCTTACCATTGATGGACTGAATCGCACTTGCGGCAACAGAAACCTGCGATTGAGGAGATACATTCAGGCCACTTGGACCCAGCAGAGAGAAGGCTGCTGCGGTAGTGTCAATAGCCTGTTTGGGATTGGCTCGCAAAATTTTACCAACAGCGGCAGTGGTCGATGCCAGTGTCGGAGGAGTTCCTGCGTCCAGGCGAACCTGCTCTTTCGAGTCCGACTTAACTTTGATATCTTTCAGTAAAACCTCGTGTCGTTTCGGATCATTTGCCAGGAGAACAACATCGTTTTGGTAAATTGCCGTAACAATTCCCATGAGCTGATCCTCATTTTTTGCAAGTTGGGGTGGTGGAGAATCCTGCTTCGGATAATTGCGCGGAACCTGAGTGAGAGAGTAGGCAATCGGAACCGTGCCAATCAACATGGATAAGATGTAAAAAAAGGGGCGTTTCATTTGCGCCAGAACATATGAATTGCCGCATGTTGTCAACAGATTTTCACTGTGAAGATAAAATTTAAATCTCTCAGGATAAAGTGGTTCTTGTCAGCACGCAGAAAATCAAGCAGATTGCCGCCTCAATGAATCGTGCTCGCAGTTTTCAAGCGTGGAGCGAAGCCGTAGGCGTTGGCCTGCTGGGCTTTGGCGTATTATTATTTTTAGCTCTCATTTCCTATGATGCGGCAGATGCTCCGACGTGGCTGCCCCTTATCAACATAACTTCAGAGCCAAACCCCTCTGTTCAAAACTGGATCGGTGTAGTCGGAGCCTTTATCGGAGGCTACTGTTATTTCTTTTTCGGCATAGCTTCGTATTGGCTGGCCATGCTCATCGTCGGTCTCGGTCTTGGAAAAATGCTCGTGCCCAAATTTCGCTTGCGAGGGCGCCTGGGCTGGGCACTTCTCACTTTGCTCTGCGTTGCCTGCCTGGCCGAACTCCTCCCCGCTCTGGTGCCTGCCTGGGAAAACCCTATCAGCGATACTCGCGGCGGACATCGCGGAGGTGCCGGAGGCTGGGTGGGAACCTACCTGGGCGGAAAGGCTCTCGGAGAACCCCTTGGGTCTGTCGGCTCTGTAGTTGTATTATTGACACTATATGTAGTGAGTCTGATTTTGACGACCGGGTTTCATCCCATTGTTTTTTCCCGTCGTGTGATTAATTTTATTTTTTCTAAAATTGCCGCTCTCCGTGCCAGACGACTCGCCGCAATGAATGAGGAAGAGCGGATTCTTGAAGAACAGAAAAATCTCGAAAAACAAACCGAAAAACTCGAACGCAAACTCCGCAAAAAAGCTAAGAAAGACGAAGCTCAGACAGCAGAAAATGGCGACGAACAACCCAAACTCCCCGAACCCAAAATCATCGATTCGACCATTCCCCAGGAACCACGCAAACCTACCCTGGCAGAAATTAATGCCCAAAAAAATGCTGCCCCCGCCAGTTCCGGCCTCTCTGAAGTCAATATTGAAGGATATGCTCTGCCACCGGTTGATCTGCTCGATGAAAATGATCCCTCTGATCGGGAGGCAACCGACCCCGAAGAACTGCTGGAAAAACAAAATATCATTATCGAAACGCTACAGCAATTCGGCATTGAAACCGCAGCAGGCGACATCACCCGCGGTCCGACCATTACGCGCTACGAAGTCTATCCTGCCAAGGGAGTCCGCGTGGATCGAATCGTCAGCCTCGAGCGCGACATCGCACGGGCGACTAAAGCGGAGCGTATTAATATCATAGCCCCCATTCCAGGCAAAGACACGGTCGGAATCGAAATTGCCAACTCCTCGAAAGTAAAAGTCACCCTGCGCGAACTTTTCGAAACCGACGTTTGGGTCCATACAAAAGCACGTCTGCCAATTGCCCTGGGAAAAGACGTTTATGGAAACACCATCATAGGAGACCTGGCACAGATGCCGCATTGCCTGGTCGCAGGCACGACAGGCAGCGGAAAAAGTGTGTGTATCAATGCCATCGTAGCCAGCCTGCTTTACCGCTTCACGCCTGAAGAGCTTCGCTTCATTATGATCGACCCCAAAGTCGTCGAGATGCAAATCTACAATACGCTCCCGCATTTGGTGACACCCGTGGTTACAGATCCTAAAAAAGTCATCATGGCTCTTCGCTGGGTCGTCGAAGAAATGGAACTGCGCTATAAAGTCTTCGCAAAAGTCGGCGTGCGCAATATCGCGACTTTCAACGCACGTCCTAAACCAAAAACGGCTGCCGAACTTGAGGCGGAAGCCGAAGAAAATGAAAACGGTGACTTTTCAAACGAAAACGAAACTGATGCTGAAGCACCGGGGGCATCCTCCGGTGAAGAGAATTCTGATGAATCCTCTGAGGAAAATAAACCTGCGCCTGCCCCGAATGCTGCAAAGCAGACAGCTATCCTCCCGGAAGACGACGATCTTATCATCCCGGACCGCATGCCCTTCATCGTCGTGATCATTGACGAGCTTGCCGACCTGATGCAGACCGCACCTGCCGATGTCGAATCCGCCATTGCACGAATCACCCAGATGGCCCGAGCTGCGGGTATTCACATGATTGTCGCCACGCAAACCCCGCGTGCCGACGTGGTGACCGGTGTGATCAAGGCAAACATCCCCAGCCGCATTGCCTTTCAGGTCGCCTCAAAAATCGACAGCCGCGTTATCCTCGACGAAAACGGAGCCGAGCGACTCCTCGGCCAGGGAGATATGCTTTATCTCCCCCCTGGCACCTCCAAGCATACCCGAACTCAGGGTGTGTTGGTGACCGACGATGAAATAGGACGGGTTGTAAAACACGTTTCCAAACAATCTGATCCCGTCTTCGAAGCATCGATTCATGAGAAACTAACGTCCAACACTCCTGCCCAGGAAGACATTTCTGAAGAGGACGAAATGCTCGTTGAACGCTGCCTGGAAATCATTCAGCAGGAACGAAAGGCCTCCACCTCCATGCTTCAGCGTCGCCTGCGCCTGGGCTACACTCGTGCTGCCCGTGTTGTGGACATCCTTGAGCAGCGTGGTATCCTCGGCCCGAAAGACGGAGCCAAAGACCGCGAAATCCTCATCGACCTGGATTCTTTGTGAGCCCGGATTGAATCCACCCCTGCGGTAAAATTTTTTGTTGAAAGAATTAAAAGTTGGCCGTTCGGCGGCGCAAGATGAAGGCTAAGGCCAGGCCAAAAGCGATCAGGCCGGTCGATGCAGGCTCGGGGATGAGCTCAAGTCGTCCGAATGCTTCGTTGAAGGTCCACGTTCTGCCCGTGGCGTCCATTCCGAACCAGACTCCGGTGTCGTAGGTGAAGGCCAGACCGACGATGTCGCTGCTGATGGTCGCAAGATTCAGGTCACCTGCTCCGCCGAAGGCACTGCCGTTAAACAGAATCCATGAGCCGGTTTCGGCAGTTACGGAGGCGATGTTCAGGGCCAGGGTGTCAGAGAAGCCGAAGGAGCATTTTCGACTGAGAGTAGGCCGGACGAGATGTCTGTGACGGTGAATTTTATTTCGTCGCTCAGGATGCTGCCTGTTGCTCCAAGAACGAGAGTGCCTTCGGTGATTTCGGTGGCTCCGGTGTAGGTGTTTGCTCCGCTGAGAGTCATTGTTCCGGAGCCTGTTTTGGTCAGGCTTCCACATTATCGATTGCCTGACAGTGCGACGGTTTTTTTTATTCCACAAAAGGATTGTGGATTTCCAGATTACCAAAGCGGCGTCCGTGCTGAAGGTCTTCAGAGTAAAGAACGGGAGCACCCGAGCGCAGAGCGGCGGCAACAATCAGGCAGTCGTAAAAACGATACTGCGTGCCCGCCCGCAGATCGAGGGCGTGTTTCCAGAGCGCAG
>JBKEBM010000174.1:0-3527 GCA_047973165.1 Chthoniobacterales bacterium | reverse complement strand
CTTCGCCGTCATTTTCAACGGAGAAATTTACAATCACGCCGAACTAAGGCGTGAACTCGAAATCGAGGGGTGCCACTTCGCCAGCGATCACTCCGACACCGAAGTCCTCCTCCACGCCTACGCCAAATGGGGGGCAAAATTACAAGACCGACTCAACGGCATGTGGGCCTTTGTGATTTACGATGCTGAAAAAAAGCAACTCTTCGGCAGCCGCGACCGCTTTGGCAAAAAGCCTTTTTACTATTTTCAAAGCGGGGATACTTTTGCCTTTGCCAGCGAACTTTCCGCGCTTCTCGAACACCCGAATTGCCCCCGCTCGATCAGTACCATCGGGTTACAAAAATTTTTCGCCTACTCCCTGATCCCTGCTCCGCATTCCATCATCGAAGGTGTTCACAAATTGCCGGCAGGACATTGTTTTCATTTCGACCTGCAAAGCCGCAATCTCAAACTGCAAAGCTGGTGGGAATACCGCCTGGAACCCGACGAAGCACTTGCTAACCGCAGTGCAGATTTTCTTGCAGAAGAGCTTCGCGAACGATTACAAACCGCCGTATCACGCCGTCTCATCGCAGACGTTCCGCTTGGAGTTTTTCTGAGCGGAGGTATCGACTCCACCGGTGTCACCGCCCTCGCCGCCCGTATCCGTCCGGCTGCTGAGGTCTCTACTTTTAGCATCGGGTTCGACGAAGCATCCTTCGATGAATCAAGCTACGCACAAGCTGCCGCAGAGAGCATTGGCACCAAACACCATTGCGAAAAATTAAAACTCGCTGACTCGTGTAAACTCCTCCCCACGCTTTTACAAAATATCGACGAACCCCAGGGCGACAACTCGCTCCTGCCAACCTGGCTTCTCTGCCGCTCTGCACGCAAACACGTAACCGTTGCCCTCGGTGGAGACGGTGGAGATGAACTCCTCGCGGGTTACGATCCCTTCAAAGCTCTGTCGCCTGCCCGAAAATACCAAAGTGTGATTCCAAAAAACATCCACCCTGCTTTGCGTGGACTCGCAAATTTCTTTCCGGTTTCTCATCGCAACATGAGCCTCGATTTCAAAGTGAAGCGCATGCTGCGCGGACTTTCTTACAGCGCACCCTGCTGGCTTCCCGCATGGATGGGTGCACTCGAGCCGAAGGAAATCAACGACTACTTTGGCAGTTCGCTTTCGTCCGAGGAGCTTTACAGCGAAGCCATCGCCGCATGGAATTCTGAATCCGCCACCAACGATATCGACCGGGCAAGCCAGTATTTTATTAAGGTCTATTTGCAGGACGGTATTCTCGCCAAGGTTGATCGGGCCAGCATGCTAAACAGTCTGGAAGTTCGTGCTCCATTTTTGGATATTGAGTTGGTGGATTTTATTCGTAAGCTCCCGCCCCACCTCAAATACCGCAATGGAAGCGGAAAATACTTACTTCGATCTGCGCTGCGCGAAGTCGTTCCTGATTTTGTTTTGGAACGTAAGAAAAAAGGCTTTGGCTCACCTGTCGGCGCCTGGTTCCGCCAGGGACTTCAGTCGGAAAATACGGATAAAAATAATTCCTTTGCAGTAAAGCGTCAGGCAGCTCACCGCTCCGGAAAAAAAGACGAGCGACTTTTTCTCTGGGCACAATACGCTCTGGACGAATGGAAAACCGGACATAAACAAGCCTTAAAGCTTTCTGATTCAAAATGAAAATTCTCGTTCTGTGTTACGAATACCCGCCCGTCGGCGGCGGTGGTGGACGTGTCGCAAAACAAATCGCCGAAGGCCTGGCCGAGCGAGGACACGAAATCAAAGTCCTCACCGGTGGGGTTTCTTCTCTTCCAAAAAAAGAAATTCAAAGCGGTATCGAAATCCGGCGAGTGAGAGCTTTTCGCCGCACGATGGATACATGCAGCGTTCCCGAAATGGGGCTTTGGGTGGCTTGCTCTGCCGCACCGGCCTTAAGGCTGATTCGTGCATGGAAACCAGACGTTTTGCATATTCACTTTGCCGTTCCGACCGGTGCTTTGGCTCTTTTTTTACACATGATCACGGGAGTTCCCTACCTGATGACAACTCATCTCGGCGATGTGCCAGGCGGGGTGCCGGAACAAACAGACGGCCTTTTTCGCTGGATCAAACCCTTTACCATTCCGATCTGGAAAAAAGCGGGTGCGATAAGTGCCGTGAGCAGTCACGTAGCAAAACTCGGAACCGAAGCCTATGGAGTGAAGCCTCGCATTTTGCTCAACGGGGTTTTCTTTGACGAAAAAATAACTCAGCATTGTCCTGCTCGCAGCTCGCCTGCGGAACCTCTGCGTGCTCTGTTTGTGGGGCGACTCAGCACACAAAAAAATCCACTTCTTGCAGTTGAGGCTTTGGCCAAAACTCAAAATATTCACCTGGATATCATCGGAGATGGTCCGCTGCGCGAGCAGGCAGAGGCCCTTACACAAAAACTCGGTCTGGCGGAGCGCATTCATTTCCACGGCTGGCAAAGCGCGGAAGCCGTGCAAAAGTTTTTGGGGCAATCCGATGTTTTTTTTCTCTGCTCGCTTCACGAAGGTCTGCCGGTCGCTGCGCTGGAAGCTCTCGCACTTGGGCTTCCACTGGTATCAACCGACATCCCCGGCATACGGGATGTAATTGAAAATGAAAAGAACGGGCTGCTTTGCAAATCCACGGCGGAGGATTTAGCTGCTGCGTTGCAACACCTCGAAAAAAATCCTGACCTGCGTGAGAAATTCAGCCGGACAAGCCTGGCTCACCGCGAGCGTTTTAAGCCGGACCGGATTGTCAGTGGTTACGAAGAGCTGCTTGGAGAAATTACTTCGGCGACAATTTTCTGAACGGCTTTTACCGTTTCCGGTTTCATACGTGGATATACTTTGCCGTCCCAAAATTCCCGATCCCAGTAATCGCCACCCCAGACGTCTTTGATATCGGAAGGCAAGCCAATTGGCGAATGCCCGGTCAGCACGGCATAATGAGAAAGTGCCACGATATATTTTCCGTAATTATTTACATGGATATCGTCGCCAAAGATATCCCGGATATTATTCCAACCTGGGATTTTTCCGGCATCAATCGCGTCGAAAACTGCTGCAAGCACCTGGCCTGAGGGGATTATTTTGACAGGATATTTGCCGGGGTGTTTGCGGTTCACCTCATCAACAATTCGCTGCCACATGGCTTTGTCGGCGTCTAAACGCTTTCGCCACGAGAGTTCACGAGTCGGGCTTGTTGTGTCATACTCCGATCTTTGCGGAGTGCCGCTGGTGAGGTGATGCCAGGTCTCGTAGTAATAGATGCTAATATCCGGATTGTATTTTCGCGCCAGGTCCACGAAGCGTCCCATGTAGTCAACCGTTTCTTTTTCCAGTTCCTCGCCACCGCGCGGAACGGAATCCGTCAGCACCATTACGTTAAACTCACCACTCGGCAGATGCGTATGGTATTGTCCGCCGTAGTGCGGCTCGAATTCACTATTGCGATCTTTTTCCCCCCATTGCCAGCGCAGAGGTGCTCCGGGAATATCCTGATATCGGAAAGAAAAATT
>JBKEBM010000149.1:0-10767 GCA_047973165.1 Chthoniobacterales bacterium | reverse complement strand
GCGGTCACTACCAGTCATTTTTCCAAAATAACTCCTCATCGAAGTGACCCTACCAGGTTTATTTCGCATCTTCTGATACTTGTCTTTTTCTAAAAACCCTGCTTTGTTCCACGTGGAACATTTCTTAAATGGCAGACTTCATTTACCCTAAACACTACGACGTTTTGGTCATCGGAGCCGGACATGCCGGTATCGAAGCTGCACATGCTGCCGCCCGCATGGGTCGCTCCGTTTTGATGCTGACCCAAAACGTCGATACGATCGGCCAGATGTCCTGCAATCCTGCCATTGGTGGCCTCGCAAAAGGCCACATGGTCCGCGAAATCGATGCTCTCGGCGGTCTCATGGGCCAAAATGCCGATGCTACGGGCATCCAGTTCCGTATGCTCAACGCCAGCAAAGGCCCCAGCGTCCGCGCTCCTCGTGCTCAGTGCGACAAAAAAGCCTACCAGTTTCGCGCCAAATGGCTCCTTGAGCAAACCCCCAATCTCGACATCAAACAGGCCAATGTAACCCAACTCCTGACAAAAAACGACCGTGTCACCGGCATCGAAACCAACCTCGGAATCGTTTTCAACGCCTCAGCCGTTATCGTAACCACCGGCACCTTTATGCGTGGACTTCTCCATGTCGGACAGCGAAACCAAGCCGGCGGACGCATGGGCGACGGCCCCAGCAGCTTCAGTGACTCCCTTAAAAACCTTGGCTTCGAGATTGGACGCTTCAAAACCGGCACCCCCTGCCGTTTGCTTGCAAAAAGCATCGATTTAAAATCTCTCGAAGAGCAACCCGGCCAGACGCCCCCGCCCCTCTTCAGCTTTCTCTCCTCGCAAATCAAAAGAGACCCTCGTGAGATTTTCACGCTGAATTACCACGAAAATGGAATGTTCCACGTGGAACAAATCAACTGCTGGATCGCCCACACCAACGAAAACACACATGAGATCATCCGACAAAATCTCGACAAATCCCCCATGTATGCCGGGATTATCGAGGGTGTTGGTCCCCGGTATTGCCCCTCTATTGAAGATAAGGTTGTTCGTTTTGCCGAAAAAAACTCGCATCAGCTTTTTCTTGAACCCGAGGGTTTGCAAACCGATGAGCTTTATGTGAACGGTATCTCTACGAGCCTTCCCTTCGACGTGCAATACGCCTTTATCCGCTCCATCAAAGGAATGGAAAACGCCGAAATTCTGCGCCCCGGCTACGCTGTCGAATACGATTACTGCCCACCCACCCAACTCTTTCCCACGCTCGAAACCAAGCGAATCGAAAACCTTTACTTTGCCGGGCAGATCAACGGCACCTCCGGCTACGAAGAAGCCGCAGCCCAGGGCCTCATGGCCGGAACAAATGCCGGACTCAAACAACAAAAGAAACCCGCTTTTGTTCTGAAACGCTCCGAAGCTTACATCGGTGTCCTGATCGACGACCTCATCACCCAGGGGACACAGGAGCCCTATCGTATGTTCACCAGCCGGGCTGAATACCGTTTGCTACTGCGGCAGGATAATGCTGATCTCCGCCTCACCCCACACGCCATCAATATCGGATTAGCCGATCAAACCCGACGCCATAGTTTTGAAGAAAAATCCAAATCCCGTGAATCTTTGATAACATATTGTAAATCAATAAATTACGATTCATTAAAGCTTGCTGCCTGGCTAAAACGCCCCGAAAACAACATCTCGAAGCTTCCTGCCGATATTAAAAAAGATTTTTCCGAAGAGCTGTGGTTTTCCATTGAAAGCGATCTGAAGTATGAGGGCTACATCAAACGCCAGCAGGAGCACATCGACAAAGCCGAGCGCCGGGAAGCCCGCGCTATACCAAAAGATATTTCCTACGCCGGCATCAACGGACTCCGTGCAGAAGCCGTGCAGAAGCTTCAGGAAATCCAGCCGGCAACCCTCGGTCAGGCCGCTCGTATCAGCGGAGTAACCCCTGCCGATCTGAGTATCGTCTCCATCTGGCTCGAAAAAAACAGGAGATGTTCACAAGACTAATATAATATAATAAATATTTAAAAATTTAAGTAATAGTAATAAGGATGCGAATAAGCCCGAAATTTTCTTGTAAACCTTTTAAAAACAGATAGTTAAGCCTAGTAAAAAGTAGTGAATAAGAGCTGTGGAGATTCTGAAGGGCTGTAAATAAAAATCGATTATTCACGAAACAGGGAAAATATCCCCAGGAACTCCCACATTATTCACGAAGCATTCGCAAAAAAGTCGGTTCATTCAGAAAGTAAGTCCGGAGGTGGAGTGCTGCGGCACCAGCATCCTATAAATATAAATTGATAGGTAAAAATTTCCTCCCGGTAGGGAAAGTTTTTTTAAGTAGGTGAGATAAAAGCTTTCCTCAAGGTAGGGTCGTTTTGATAGAACGACCGCAGCGTGTGACGTTAGCAACATTCCACAGTCATTATCAGTCATCCCTTGTCATTTGGCCAAAAAGACTCTTCCCGGAGATGGCTTTTTATCAAAATGACCCAGCTTTTTTTAGTTTTAGCCTCACCCACCTTCAATCTCACTCTTTCTCTCCATACACATGAACTTTCCGGATGAAGCAAAAATATGGCCGAAAATTTAAAATACGAAATCAGAGAATTTAAAACGCGGGATGGGATAAAATTCCCTCTGTATTCCTGGAGAGCTGTGTCCAGGCAGCGCGACGAAAGTGAAACGCCCGATATGATCATCCTCCACGGCATGGGTTCGGCACCGTCCGAAATGGCACCGCTGGCGGAGGTTGCCCAGGAGGCAGGGTTCAATGTCCTCTCCTACGCGATGCGAAACCAGGGTCTGGACCCCCGAAAAGAAAAGCACGGGAAAGCTTTTAAACTCGAAGAAATTTTCGACGACTTCCGGGAATTTCTTTCGCAGGAATTTCCTGGAGATAAAAAATTCTTCCTGGCCGGCGAGTCGATGGGGGGAATTTTTGCTCTCTCGTTGATGAGCGATTTAAAAATTCGGGAGCGCGTGAGCGGAATGATATTGCTAAGCCCGGTGATCCGCCTCCGTCGAACCTTGCCCGTGTGGCAGAAAGTTGTGGCTGAACTTATTTATAAAATTGCTCCGAACCTGATTATATCCCCGGCACTTTTTGTGCACGGACGATCGGAGCCACCGCAGTTAACGAGTGACGGCATCTACGAAAGCAAAGGCGAAAACAGGCCGCATAATGTCTCGGCTTACGCCTTGGGTTTTACCGTGCAGGTTAACTTGCTAATGGAGCTTGCTCAAAAAACCGTTCCGGAAATTAGTTGCCCCCTGCTTTTACTCGGTGGAAAATACGACCCCTTCATCGGCGAAGAGCAACTTCGCGATGAGTTTGAAAAATTCGCATCTGCTGACAAACAAATCAAAATTTTTGAAGACACGTATCATTTGATATTTTTTGATCGAGATGCTGAGATGGCGAAATCGCTTGTTTTCGAATGGATGCGAGCACATTAAAATCTGCCCCTGCCAGGGTCACTTCGACGAAGAGTCCTTTTGAAAAAATGGCTGGTAGTGATCGCCGTGTGTGATGTTGCCCACATGCCGCGGTTGTTTTATCAAAACGACCCCACCGGAAGAGGCGACAGATGCTAAGACAGCACCATTCAAAATTCCCACCCCGGCAGAAGTTATGCGAATCCGATAACTGGTCTCGATGGATTTTTACGTCGAAAAAATCAACACTCCAAAGTTCCCTCCTGTCTTCGCGATGAAATCCACCACAGGATTCCGATACAAACACCACCAAGATGACCTAAAACTGAAGTCCATCCGGAACCATCAAGCTGTGATTGTAGTCCCCAAAGCTGCAAAGCAATCCAGATAATAAATCCAACAAAAGCCGGAAAACGAATCCATCGAATAAAAACCCCAAAGCGCAGCAAATAGACCAACCGCGCCTTCGGAAACTGCAGGGCGTAAAAAACCAAAACACCGGAAATTCCCCCACTGGCACCGACGAGAGGCGTGTCCGGTCGGGGGTCAAACGTCATGTGAAGCAAAGCACCGGCAAGCGACGCGACCAGCAACAAAAGAAAAAATCGCAAATGCCCGAGGTAATTTTCAACATTGTCTCCGAAAATTAACAAAAAAGATAAATTTCCCAGCAGGTGAAAAAAACCTGTATGAAGAAAAAAGGAAGTGATCAAAGTCAGCCCGCCAAAACGCAACGCATCCGCCGGAAGAAATCCCCAGTCTTTAAAAACATCTTCTGAAAACGTGGGCGAAATCATCTGGCTGAAAAAATCCCCATGCGTAAATAAAAAACACAGCAGCATCAGGAAACCCGCAGCCCATGTCACAAAAGGCCAGCGATAAATCAGCGGTGCATCTTCCTCTACCGGAATGCCAAAAAAAGTAAGCAGGACGCCAAGGTAATTATCCGGAGCTTCATTAGACGAGAGCACCTCACGATTTTGTCTTTCACGCATGGCTTCTACCTGTGCCAGTGCGATAATTTCCCGGGATTTTTGAGATAAAACGGGAGCGGCTTCTTTTTTGGGAGCAGGCGGAGGAGCCAGCTTACCGAGCTGCCCCAATTCATGCGTATCAAACCAAAGGGAATGGCAGGAAGTGCAGACATCGATGCGAATGCTCTCGTGCTCCTTCTCTCCGACGACAGCAATTTCGCGCAGAGCATTTCGACAAAGCGGACATTCGCAGGCCGTGGCAGAGGGCTTCTCGATACCCCGCGCCGCCTGCCAAAGATGATTAACGGCAGAGGGATCAATAATCCGTCGGGCCACAGCCAGAGAAACCGCCCGTCCTTCGCAGCTCGCACACCGCCACTGCGGCCCCTGCACTAAAGTATGTCGCTGAAGCTTCTCGTTGCAATGAGGGCAGTAAAACATTTTCGATTTCGTATATCAAAAAGCTCTCGATAGATCACGCAGAGACACGGCTTTTTTTGAAAGGTAAGCATAGAGGTCAAAACAGGCAGATATTTTGTAAAGCAGATACTGAGAGATAAAATTTCCTTCGAAATTTCAATCTGACGTTGCCAGCGAAAGCAGAATCCAGCATATAAAAAGCCATGTCAGTTTGTTGCGATAAATGGATTCGGAAGATGGCGCAGGAAAAAGGGATGATTGAACCTTTTGAAAGCGATCAGGTGAGAGCGGCTGAAGATGGCGGAAGAATCATCAGCTATGGTGTTTCGAGTTACGGCTACGATCTGCGCGTCTCCCAGGAGTTTAAGGTTTTTACGAATGTTTTTAATACGGTGGTTGATCCTAAGGCTTTCGATCCGCAGTCGTTTGTGGATATGGAGACCGACGTTTGTATCGTGCCGCCAAACTCTTTTGCTCTGGCGCGGAGTGTGGAGTTTTTTCGTATTCCTCGCGATGTGCTTACAGTTTGTGTTGGAAAATCAACCTATGCTCGCTGCGGAATCATCGTGAACGTAACGCCGTTTGAGCCGGAGTGGGAGGGGCATGTGACCCTCGAAATTTCAAATACAACCCCGCTGCCAGCGAAAATCTACGCCAACGAGGGTCTCGCACAGGTCGTCTTTTTCAAAGCCGACGAAGTCTGCGAAACAAGCTACAAAGACCGTGCCGGCAAATACATGGGGCAACGGGGAATCACGATTCCGCGCATGTGAAAACTCTTCTTGCAGTCATGCTGGGCGGTGCCCTGGGAAGTGTCGGGCGCTACGGCATCGTAGTTTTGACTACTGGTATTTTTGGACAGGCCTGGCCGATCGGGACCTTGCTGGCAAATGTCCTGGGCTCGGGTGCAATGGGGTTTCTGATGGCATTTTTTAATGTGAGCGAGGCACTTGCTTTAGCCGGAGAGTTACGGGCGTTTGTTTTCGTTGGTTTGCTTGGCGGTTTTACTACTTTTTCAGCTTTTAGTATGGATTCCGTAAACTTGTTGCTGAGCGGGCAGTTTTTACTCGGAGCTGCTTATGTTTTGTTGTCCGTTTTTCTTTGTCTCGGAATCACCTGGGGAGCTTATCAGATGGGACACTTGCTTTTTGCCAGGTAATTAAAAAATGATCGCTGAATTTTTTCGCAACAGGGAGACCTTTCTCATTATCGAGTTGGTCGTAGCGTTTTTCCATATCGCGGGTTGCGTGCTGATCGTAAAGGCGCTGCTCATCGCACGCACGTCGCAATCTGCTATCGGTTGGGTGCTGGGTTTGTTTTTTCTGCCTTATATTACGGTGCCTTTGTTTCTGGTTTTCGGACAGTCAAAGTTTTCGGGATACACCTTGAGCGGATCAGGAAAATCGACAGCTCTTGATAATTATCGGAAGGAGGTTTTGAAAGCACTGAAGCCTTTTGAAACACCACTCGGGGAGCGTTACGGTGATTTGCGTCGTATGTTAAACCGACTCGTGGGATTCCCCCCTGTCGGTGGAAATGAGACGGAACTTTTAGTTGATGGGCAGCAGACATTTGATGCTGTTTTTGAAGCCATTGACCAGGCGCAGAAATTTTTAGTCATACAGTTTTATATTATTCATGACGACGGTCTGGGGCAGCGTTTGAAGGAAAAACTTATCGCAGCGCGACAGCGTGGTGTGGCGGTTTATGTTCTTTACGACGGAGTGGGTTCCAAAAAGCTGCCGCAGACGTATTCTGAGGAACTTCGGCGAGCGGGGGCGGAAGTTTCAGCGTTCGTCACCAATCGCGAATGGGGGGTTCGTTTTCAGATAAATTTTCGCAATCATCGCAAGCTCGTCATTGCCGACGGGCATATCGGATTCACCGGCGGCCTCAATGTCGGCGATGAATACATGGGAAAGAGTGCATTTTTTGGTCCCTGGAGAGATACGCATATTCGCGTGAGAGGACCGGCGGTGGCAGCCATGCAGTTGGGCTTTGCCGAGGACTGGCACTACGCTACGGGAAAACTTCCTGACTTACCAATTGTGCCGGAACTCGCCGGCAGCAAACGCGGGTTTTATTTTTGGAGCGGACCGGCTGACTCGGTGGAGATTTGCCCGGCAATCTATCTGGAAATGATTCGAACCGCACAGCAACGGCTGTGGATTGCCTCGCCGTATTTCGTTCCGGATATTGCTCTGCGTTTGGCCTTGCAGCATGCCGCTCTGCGCGGGGTGGATGTGCGAATTATTTTGCCTGGCATGGCAGACCATAAGCTGCCGTATCTTTCGTCATTTACGTTTTATCCTTTCATGCGCAAAGCGGGTATTCGGCTCTATCGAATGAAGCATGGTTTTATGCACCAGAAGGTTTTGCTGATCGATAATGAACTGGCAATGGTCGGATCGGTAAATCTGGATTCGCGCTCTTTTATGCTTAATTTTGAATCAGCCATGGTGGTTCAGTCCCATAAATTTGCACTGAAAATGGAGGAGATGCTCCTGGCCGATATGGCGGCCTCGCGGGAGGAAGATCTGGAGTGTTACGAAAAAGGGAAATTGCTCTTTCGTTTAAAAGTTCGCGCTGCATCGCTTATGGCGCCGGAGCAGTAGAACGAGATCGCTGCCACCATCGTAGTGCATCTGAGAACTTTTTTGGAGTCATCCGGAAAGTTCGTATGTATAAGGGCACACCCTCCCCCGGTAGGGTCACTTCGATGAAGTGACCGCGGCATGTGGTGTTGCTCACACGCTGCGGTTGTTTTATCAAAACGACCCTACCTTTTTCAGTCGTTCCAGAAGCCAAACAAAAATCACTGCGAGAATAATGATCTCCATATGAGCCGGGTAATAACAGATAATTGACCAGGCAAGCCCGGCCATCCATTTTCTACAGCTCTCTTGAAGCAGCTTATTATGCAAAACTGAATCCGGTAATGGTTCGAGCCTGGCTCAGAGGGGAACTGGAATCCTGAAAACCACTCTCCTGAAAAACTGCGTTTCGAAGAGTTTATACAGCTTTTGGCCGTGTGCGAACTTCGCCTGCAAGGCATTTCTCTGAAAAAAATTCGTGATACTATAAGTTATGTTCGCAAGGAGTGTAATCAAAGTTCAGGGCAAACCTTTAATCTGCGATGGATTCGTCTACCTTGATTTCAATACATAAATATAATGCCTTGAGGTTTAAGAGGTGGTAAACAGGGCGATTATGCCTATGGTTTGGCCTTAACAAAAAATATTTTATATCATGTCACAAAATTATCTCTTTGATCTTACCGGCGAAACCGCTCTCGTCATCGGTGCTACGGGTATCCTCGGCGGGGCAATGGCAGAAGCTCTGGCGACAGCGGGTGCCAGAGTTGCTGTTGGCGGACGAAATCAGGAACGCGGCTTCGAGCGTGTGGAAGCAATCACAACTGCGGGCGGAGAAGCCATGTTTGTCGAAGTGGATGCTTCCTCCCGCAAGAGTCTGACAGAGGCTGCCGACAGTGTTGAAAAAGCCTTCGGCCCGGTTTCCGTGCTCGTAAATGCTGCCGGCGGAAACGCCCCCGATGTTATTGTGACACCGGAGAACCCATTTGAAGCAATCACACTCGAAGCACTTCAGGGAAATGTGGATTTAAATTTTACCGGCGGTGCTTTTCTGCCCTGCCAGGTTTTTGGTCCGCGCATGTGCGCCCGCAAACACGGGAGCATCATCAATATCGCCAGCGTTGCCGCGCATCATCCGCTTTCCAAAGTAGTCGTCTATGCTGCGGCCAAGGCAGCCGTCATTAATCTGACCCAATTCCTCGGACGCGAATGGGCACCGCAGGGCGTAAGAGTAAACTCGATCACACCCGGATTTTTCCCGGCGGAGCAAAATCGACGCCTTCTTTATAACGAAGACGGCAGCCCCACACCGCGAGCGCAGTCCATTTTAAACCACACCGGCCTCGGACGTTTCGGTGAGGCAAAGGAACTGGCCGGAGCCGTTGTTTTTCTGGCAAGTAAAGCGGCCAGCAGTTTTGTCACCGGTACCGATATTCGCGTGGACGGGGGTTATCTCTCACAAACCATTTAGACTCTCGTAGTAATGCCTGTGCATGCCATTCAGTCCCGTCGCGAAGAATCTCTGACACCCGATCAGATCCGTTCACTTGTTGCCGATGCGGTGAAAGGATCGTCCTGGAAAAACAAACGTGTTCTTGTCATCGTGCCAGACAATACCCGGACGGCACCGGTGGGAAGTGTGTTTAAAGCCCTGCATGCAGAGGTCGCTGCAGACTGTGCAAAGTTTGATATCATGATCGCACTTGGCACGCACCCACCCATGAGCGAAGGGGCGATTCAGCAGCGACTGGAAATAACATCGGAAGAGCGTCGGACGACCTACTCCAAAGTCGATTTTATCAATCACGAATGGGACAATCCAAAAGCCCTGCGGGAAATCGGAAAAATATCAGCTGCCGAAATTGACGACCTCTCCGGCGGACTTTTCTCCATGGATGTGCCGGTTCACATCAATGCGCGACTCTACGACTATGATCAGATTATCATTATAGGCCCGGTCTTTCCTCACGAGGTCGTGGGTTGTTCCGGGGGCAACAAATATCTTTTCCCCGGCGTGGCCGGCCCGGAGATTTTAAATTTTTTCCACTGGCTCGGAGCGGTCATCACCAACCCGATGATTATCGGAAATAAATGGACTCCCGTTCGCAAAGTGGTGGATCGGGCTGCCGCATTGGTTGACCTGCCAAAGCTTTGCTTCTCACTTGTCGTCGAAGGGAAAAATTTTGCCGGACTCTTTGCCGGAACTCCCGAGGAAGCCTGGGACGCCGCCAGCGACCTCTCGCAGGAATTGCATATCGTTTACAAAAAGAAACCCTTTAAAACAGTTCTCTCCCGTGCACCCGAAATGTATGACGAACTCTGGGTCGGCGGCAAATGCATGTATAAACTCGAGCCCGTGGTTGCCGACGGCGGAGAGCTTATTATCTATGCACCTCATATTCATGAAGTCTCCGTCGTGCACGGCAAACTCATTCGTGAAATCGGCTACCACTGTCGCGACTATTTTTTAAAACAGTGGGATAAATTTAAAGACTACCCCTGGGGGACTATCGCACATTCCACACATGTGCGCGGTGTGGGCACCTATGAAGACGGTGTTGAAAAGTGTCGCGTTCAGGTGACTCTGGCAACGAGCATTCAGGAGACACATTGCAAAGAAATAAACCTGGGCTATCGCGATCCGGCAAGCATTCGACTCGAGGATTACGAGAATCGCGAAGACGAAGGAATCCTCTACGTGCCGAAGGCCGGTGAGATGCTTTACCACCTGGAAGAGCGTCCGGCCTGGGCTGCGGAAACATAAGGATGTGCCCATAAAAAAGAGTGCCCCAACTTTTATTGCTGAGGCACTCGATTTTTGGATCAGGCACCCTTCGGCAGCAACTCGCCCATGCGTCCGCACTGGTAGTCCTCGAAGGCCTGCTCGATTTCCGAGCGATCATTCATTACGAAAGGACCATAGCCGTAGATGGGTTCATCAATCGGTTCGCCTCCCATAAAGAGGATGACGGTATCACTTGTTGCTTCGAGTTCGAGCTGCGGTTCCGCGGTGGACAGAATGCCGATGTCGGCGGTAACGAGCGTTTTCTCGTCGGCCTTTACCTCGCCTGTGAGCACGAGGAAAGCTGCAGTGTGTCCAACCGGAAGCTGCAGGGAGAGTTTTTTGCCTGCGTTTAACTTTATATCGTAGAGGTTAATCGGGCTGAACGTCTCGGCAGGTCCCTGAGCAGCATTGTAATTTCCCGCGATCACTCGGAGCTGACCTGCGCCTTCGGGCAGATCAGTTTTTGGAATGTCTGCATTTTTCAATGTCTGATAACGCGGGTGCGCCGATTTGTCTTTTGCCCGGAGATTTACCCAGAGCTGGACCATTTCAAACGG
>JBKEBM010000142.1:0-6892 GCA_047973165.1 Chthoniobacterales bacterium | reverse complement strand
CCATCTATCCTCTGCTTTTTCATTAATTTACTTTTAATAAAGTATTACATTAAAGGTAAATTACTATATATTAGTATAATTATAACTACTCTGACCTTTCTTCCTTTGATTGTAGATATTTGGTTTTAGATTGGTTGCCATCAAGGATTTGGATTTTAAAAAAATTCATCCCTAAACTTCATGTGTTAGATAAGAAAAAGAAGTATCACTGTTAGTGTCGCAACATAGCAATATCTCAAAGTCCGGGATTGCGAAGCTACTTCCTGTTGTTTTTTGAACTTCTATTCATCCCGGGCAGGATACTAAACGAGAAAAGCCATATCGAATAAGGAAAGCAGAAAATTATCGTAAACGCTCGCCCCAGTTTCTGCAGTTGGCGGAAAGAACCAAAAAAACAGAAGATGAGATGATTTTTTATTTTGACGATCTCGTCGACAAGGATTGCGAACTGTGATTTTACGCCTGTCCGGATCTGACTCACAAGGCTCTTGACACGCTCCCAGTCTCCGGTTCACACCTTATTCATGGGTAAGCACCGTATCACTCAGAGCGATATTGCCAGAGAGGCTGGTGTCCATGTGGCTACAGTTTCCATGTCTTTGCGGGACCATCCGCGTATTCCCGCCGCCACGAAGAAGCGCATTCGCAGGATCGCAAAGGAACTGGGCTATACCCCCGACCCTATGCTTTCCGCCCTTGCTAACTACCGGGATCGGCGGCGTCCTGTCACTTTTCACGGTACTCTCGGCTGGCTTTATAATTCTGCGCAGGGGTTTGACTGGCGCAAGAGTGCCCACTACACCCGCTATTTTGAGGGTGCTAAACAATGTGCTTCTGAACAGGGATTCCAGCTTGAGCCTTTTGATATGAGCACCACGGTCGGCTCGCCGCAGCGTCTGAGCTCCACTTTTCGTAACCGCAATATTGCCGGCCTCTTCCTTTGCCCCCACCCCGCTGGATATCAGGGAATCAAGTTTCCGTGGGAGGAGTTTTCTTTGATGACCTTCGGTTACTCTGTTGTGAAACCGGCTCTTCACACCGTCGCTTCTGCTCATTATCGAAATACCCGCCGTGCCATGCAGGAGATTGCGGCTCGTGGTTACCGTCGGCCTGGTCTTGTGCTCGGTTACGACAAGGGGCTGACCACCGATGCTAAGATTCCCGCCGCGTATATGGTCGAGCAGCAACTTTACTTTGGGGGTGCCAAAACCCCTCCCTTTTTTGCTCTGGAAAGCAAACCGGAGACTTTTTTGCCGTGGCTGAAAAAATATCGCGTGGATGTCATTCTCACCATTAATTACCTCATCCCTTTTATCAAAAAAACCGGCTTTGCCATCCCGGGAGATATTGGTTTTATCAACCTTACAATATCGGAAAAAAATTCTGTCGTTTCCGGTATCGTCGAAGACGATCATAAGATCGGCTCTGTCGCTGCTGATTTCCTGATTGCGATGTGTCATCGCGGCGAACGCGGCATTCCTGAAGAACCTCTCCGAACCCATCTTGAGGGTTCCTGGAATGAAGGGAATACTTTACCCCAGCTTTAGTTTATTCTGTTTAACTGTTCGACTATATCTTCGCTCGTTGTAAAGATTCCCCGTAAATACGGTGGGGAATATGAAAGAGCAAATGACTATCGCCGCAAGGCTCTCTTCCGATGGGATTTTTCATTTTGGTATTATAGTTTTGATTCGAGGCGGGTCGATCTCGCAAAAAAAATAACTCTGTGTCCCACTGGATTCCTCCGGACAGACAGCCGTTGATCACCCCGTTTTTTTGATACTGAATGTCGGCATTTCGTAAAACATCCCCTTCGGCAGAAGCGGCCAAAGAGAAATGGAAGATAGGCACTCTCACCTACACCTCGACGGGAATTGTCGCTCTTTTTATTCTTCTCCTGTTTGGCGATTTTGCCTGGGCAATGCGCGATCGCAGCATCATGCCGGCTGCAAACTGGTATTTGAAGAGCCTCGGGGTTTCCAATGTTTTATTCGGCCTGCTGATTAGTTCCTTTCCCGCTTTGCTGACACTGATTGTCAGCCCCATCGTGAGCACCCGATCCGACCGTCACAGGGGGAAAAGAGGGCGCCGTCTGCCGTTTTTACTGGTGACCACGCCCATCGCAGCACTCGGCATCATCGGGATAGGCTTAACTCCGGTCCTGTCGACTTTTATTCATAATACTTTTCCGGACATGGACGAGCGGAGTGCTGCTATTGCGGCCTTTGCTTTCTTTTGGGCAATCTTTGAGATTGCAGCTATCAGTGGTCAGGCAGTCTTTGGGGGACTGATAAATGATGTTGTCCCGAAACCTCTGCTTGGTCGTTTTTACGGACTCTTTCGCGTGATCAGCCTCCTCGACGGGATTATTTTTAACTACTGGATCATCGGGCACATCCCCACGCACTTTACGGTGATCCTTGTTGCGATTGGTCTGTTTTACGGCTGCGCCTTTCTGTGGGTTTGCTTCAGAGTAAAAGAGGGGAGCTATCCGCCGCCACCGCCGGTTGAGCCAGGCGATGGTCCTGTCGTCGGGGTGAAGCGGTATTGCCGGGAGTGTTTTTCAAACTCCTATTACCTGCTCGTGTTTTCAATGCTTACGCTGGGCATGCTTTCACTTTTGCCGGTAAACGCTTTTGCCATCCCCTACGCAAAAAGCGTGGGCATGAGTATGGAGTTGTATGGGAAATGCCTGGCGGCTTCTTTCACGACATCACTTTTTCTTTCATTCTTTATCGGCTGGGCGGTGGATCGTTTTCATCCCATTCGCGTGACGCTGACAGCGCAGATACTTTATCTGATGACCGCCATTCTTGGTGCGATTTATGCGACAGACGTAAAGACCTTTGCGGCTGCTTTTGTGGCACACAGTATTATAAGTGGCTTTTACCTCACCAGCGTGGCCTCCCTTGGACTACAGCTCTACCCGCAACAAAAATTCGGTCAGTTTTCTTCCGCTGCCGGTGTTATCCTTGCGCTCAGCACCATAGGACTCAGCCCGCTGGTCGGCTTCATTATTGACATCTCCGGCGGGGAGTTTCGCTACACTTTTGCAGCGGGCGTGTGTCTGTCGGTCCCCGGTATTTTTGCTGCCTTCGTTACCTACAAACGCTTTCGGCAAATGGGTGGCTTTCGCGGCTATGTTGCTCCTGAATCCTGATAGCGATGTGTCGCTGCGGCAAACGCAGCATCTCTGAAGACTCAGTATTCATCACGCTCAATTGTTTGACTATATCTTCACTGTGGTAAGGATTTTCCGTAAATACTGTGTGGGAGTATGAACACGCACATTATGAATAAAAAAATTACAGAAAAAAGAATGCCGGTGAGCTTTGGTCATTTCGGACGCAAGCTGGCAATCCTCAGCGGAGTGCTTGTCATCACTTCTCCCTGGAGTGAGGCGGCTGACTATACGTGGAATTCAAGCTCCACCCGTTATTGGCAGCAAAACTACTGGACGCCCTCCGCATAAGGAAAATTAAGGGACAGGTTGTTTTGCTTGTTGATTGTTGGAGGGTGAGTTTATGAGACAGGCGCAATTGCTTTTGGAGGCTGGAAGAAGAGACGGCCTGTCCCTTAGTTTCCTTCAAAACTAACCCATAAACTAACACACCAACCAATCCTTCACACAATCACCTTGAACTCTTTTACAGAAATATTTTGACCCAGCCGTTTCCGACGTTTCAGGATGTGCGGACTCGAGAAAGCCGGAATCGAATGTATCCTTGCAACCACCGCCTACAACCTCAAACGCCTCTTCCACAGAGGAACAAAAATCCCACACCCCAGCCACGGAGTCTGAAAAGAAGGCATTTTCAGCCTGCGGTCTCCCATTAAAAAGAGTAAAAAGAACGCGAATCGAAAAAATAACCATACCCCCTTTGTGGTAGTATCCCAAAAGCAAGCTTTTTCACATCCCCGGCCGCCAATAAAATAAATTCGTTTCCACTAAGTTCGACAGGCTGCCAGGTATCTTTCTTGTTCTCTTAAAAAAATGATGACCAGCCCTCTATTTTTAATACCTCAGACAGCCTTGAATAATTCAATAATAAATCTTTATATCAGAAAACGAAATTACGATCTTCTCTGACGAAATAAAATAGCCAGACCAGCAAAACAAACCAAAAGTGCCGACGATGGTTCCGGAACAGGAACCACTGCGGCGACGCGGAACCCGTGGCTTTCAGCAGTTGGTAGTTCACTGCCTCTGCTCGACGACATCTGAAAACTGGCATTGAAATTTTGGTATGTTCCGCCACGCCACACTCGAGACGCCGCCGGATTCCACACCGTCACGGCATATGGGGACTCGCTCCATTCCGCTGCGTTGCCACCTTGCGCCATCGTCCCATAAGGACTCAAGCCACCAGCGTTGGTGATGTCCGCAGGACCCCATCCTCCATGATAACCGTAATAAACCGCCGTGCCACTCGTGGTACCGCTCGCGACCGCAGTAGGTGCCGTATCGCTGCCCGTCGGAAAATCCCAATAGCCACCGGTACCACCGTTGGCATTCGGATCATAATATGCTGCCTTAAACCACTCATCCTCGCTCGGCAGAAAATAATGCGCATTGCTATTACGGAAGGGATTGGTTGCATTGTAGCCTGAATCGCCACTAATCCATAACGCGATATTGTCGTTCGCGCCTCCTGTTGTAAACTTATAGGCTGCACTGTAACCCTGACTGACATTTAGCCAATTTACAAAGCGAGCTGCTTCGTTCCACGATATCGACATCGCTGGCTGGCTCGTAGTAAAAGAACCATTACGAGTGATCGTTGGTCCCCCACTTAAGGCGTTATAAGCATCAATCATCGCACCACTGACCTCGTTCACACCGATCCGATAAGTGTATCCCACGTCGCCAAGGCTATTTGAACCAATCATCTCTCCTGCGTTACCGGGGTTGCCAATTGTTACAAAATTCATTGAAAATGCGTTGGAGCCGCTTCCAAAAGAATCCGATGTATAAGTCTGGGCAGCTACGTTACCCAATAATAAAAAAACAGTCCCCGAAGCGAGAAGCAACGACAGACCTGCTTATCCAAGTAACTTCATTTACTGACAAACTTTTTTAATAATTTGCCCAAAACCTGGCCACCTCAGAGAGAGTGGGCAATTTCTACTTGCTTTCCACGTTTCCATAAAAAAACAGCACCCGCAAAAGCTGAAAGCAATAAAACCCCAGTGCCTGGCTCAGGAACAGGAGTAAGCGATGTAAATGTGATATCTATGAACTCAGTCCCGGAGTATGACGGTGCCGTGCCTTTTAAGAAGGTAAACGACACCGAGTCTGTTGGAGCTCCATTATTAAACAACATGATCCCATGTGCAGACCATCCTTCAAGAGGGGGACCCATGCCGGCACTTGGAAAGCTCGTATCTGTCAGAACTCTGGTAAGAGCATTGTAGGAGGTTTCCGGTCCGTAGTTAAAATATAGCGATTCTGTGTGCGAACCTGTAAACTGAATATTTGATGAATCCAAGTAAGCAAAATACATCCTGAGATCACTTTGAGCTTCAGAAAAATTGACAGTGACATCAATACTTGATCCGTCAGTATTCACACTTATCCTGTAATCTAAAGTGCTGGTGGAATTGATGCCGGGTGTGAAATTACTAAACGATGCTTTGTTATTTGCTGTCGGGGGAGTATGAGTATTTGCCCCGCCATTGTAAGTAAGTGCTCCAGTGACATTGGCTCCATTTAGTGTTCCGGAAAAACCACTTTCACTCGCTGATCCCCACTCGGCCCAGTTAATGATATGCGTCTGAGCCGCTGCTTCTCTCACAAAGAGTAGGAGCAGGGCGGACAGAATTACTGTAAGAAGCCTTACAGCCTTTAACTTTTTTGTCATTTCCATAAAAAACAGTGTGTGGTGGCCCAAGCTTAAACCTGAAATTTATACCTGTTTTCTACGCCTCTGAAAGGCGACGAAGGCAAAAGCTGAGGAGAGCAACAAAAAGCCGGTACCCGGCTCGGGAACAGGAACAAAGTTTAGTTTTACATGACCAATTAACTCTGCCCCGCCGATGGCAGTCGAACCTGTGGACGAAGTAAATGTACCGGCCATCGTGTTTGCCAGTCCCTTCCATATTGTTTCCTGATTCCCCCAGCCGGAGGCAAAGGTATTGTCGGACCAACTGGGATTAGCCCAGACATGCCCGGCATCACCCATCGTGGACAACGCAACCAAGTTCGGACTGGAAGCTCCGGTAGTTGGATTTCCCTGAACAACAACCCACAGAGAGTCCTGGCTTCCACTGCCGGACAGAGGACTGTGATCTGTGCGAAGTGCACCCGATACATCAAGCGTAAATGTATAGCCCAAATACGGAGTCGCTCCGGTTGTGAGAGTCTGTGTATCAAGAGAGACTCCACTTAGCATAGTCGTCGGAAACGGATCTCCGTTCCCATTGGTTCCGCCCGTCCAGATGGAAACCGTCGCCGAGTCCAGTTCTGCTCCCGCAAGTGCAAGTTTGATCTCAATTGTATCCAATTCCCAGTTGCCGGGTGTTGGAGTCCACCAGTCATAGGAAGTAGCAATATCAAAACCATATGCCATGGCCAACTGGGTTGGCGATGCCGCATGCTCATTGATCGTTGCAACTCCACCAAGAGCAGAGTTAAACTCCGTTGGGTCTGTCTGAAAACCGTAAACTGCTGCCTGTGCATTTGCCGAATTACTGGCAGCCGCATAGCAGCAGACCGAAAAGGCTATAAGTAATATTTTTTTCATAATGAAAATATCGTTATAATGGAACTAGAAATTCTGCTCTTTAGTTCGTTTGGTAGTTGGTTATGGTTCAGTCAGAGCGTGTCACTTTGGTGACGAATTCGAGAAAAGAAATACCATTTCCCATTTATTCGTCAACAATTTTTTTCAAA
>JBKEBM010000080.1:0-2554 GCA_047973165.1 Chthoniobacterales bacterium | reverse complement strand
TCAACTTCAAAGACAAAGCCGACTACGACAAAGTCGCAGAACTCCACGACGCCACCTTCAGCATCAGCGGAATCTCAGGCGAACTCAAACCCATGCAGGAAGCCACCCTCACGGCCAGATCTTCTGATGGCAGCGAAGTCAGCGTCCCGCTCACCGTCCGCCTCGACACCCCTGCCGAGATCGACTACTACCTCAGCGGTGGTATTTTACCCTACGTCCTGAACCAAATTCTGGATGGAGCAAAAGCCTGATCCATATACGCCATACGGAGTCCGCTCACCAATGTCGGACAAATTAAATTACAAAATTCTCGGAGATGATCCACTCAGCACCGAGGAAAAAATCGCTAAATACACCGGCGATGTGGACTGGCATTATCTCCGCCCGCATTTTGAAAAAGGCGACCTACTCTACGTCACGCCTGAACTCGATTTGCAGGAAGTAGCCCAGGCCTTTGCCAGCGACGACAAGGCCCGGGTCGAAGCCTGGCTGAAAGCGGCGGATATTTTAAAACCCGACAAACTCCACGCCGACTGGTGGGAAAAAAGCCAACCCCGCTTCAACACAGCGATTGTTTACCCCTTCCTCCTCGCCCAACCGCTATCGGAAAAACCTGACTAATCCCACGTCCCCTTTGCCAAGATATTTATTTACCGAAAAGAGGCTGCTCTAATTCCCCCCCTTTTCGTAGGAAACCTGCTTCGGGCGGTAAGTCAGATAAAGTGCCAGCCCCGTAAAAATAAAGCCACCCAGAAAATTTCCGATAGTCACCGGAATTTGATTCCAGAGCCACCACTGGGAAATACTTATGTCAGCTCCAAATAACATTCCGGCAGGGATCATGAACATATTCACCACGGCATGTTCAAATCCCTGGGCAAAAAAAATAAAAACCGGAAGCCATGCGGCAACAATTTTTCCAATGGTCGAAGAAGATGTCATCGCCATGACTACAGCGAGACAAACCATCCAGTTACAAAGAATCGCTTTTACGAAAACGGTCAGAAGTCCGGCAGAACCATGGGCGGCATAATAAGTTGTTTTTGCCTGTGCAATAGCCGCGATTTTATTCCCGATTAATCCGTGTTCAGTTTGTCCGCACATAGAAAGAGAAACCCAAAACAGGACAGCATAAACGAGACTCCCAAGGAGATTTGCCATAAAAACCCAAAAAAAATTGGAGAGCATCTGAGTTGTGGAAATTTGCTTTCGAAAGCTCGAGAGTGGGAGCAGTGCAAAATTTCCGGTTACGAGTTCCAGCCCTAGAAGGATAATGATGATAAAGCCGACCGGGAAAACCAGAGCACCCAGTGCCGGAAAGCTTTGCAGGCCGACACCAATGGCGAGTGTCGTCGAGAATGCAAGTAGTGCGCCTGAAAGGAATCCACGAATAAGCATGTCTTTGAGCGGAAGTGTAGCTTTGGCAGTTCCGGTTTGGATCATATTTTTCAGAACCTCGCCGGGTTTGATGTAGTCGCCTTTGGTTATATTTTCTGCCATATAACGATTAAGGAAACAGGAAACCTTCCGAAAGAAAATTAAAAAACAATATTCGTGATTTATTGTCTCAACTTATTTTTTGCCTGACAGCTTTTTTATAGAGAGGTCAACGCAGTGAAAATTGCTAAACCCATACTCGAACAGCAAACCGTATCTGGAAAAGAACGTTTATCGGACGATACTAAAAAAGCTGCTTCGATCTACAGGCACTAAACGACTCACCAGAGCAGCATGTCAAAAAGCTCCATTGCCATCGGAGGCTGATACCTCAAATTTCAGAACTTACATCCGGGAGGACCGAACCCACAAGCTCTGCCTCCGGAGGGCAGCACTCTATCCAGTTACGCTACAGACGCCTAAATCACCCAAAATTTTTTAAAAAGTGCTTCAACTTCATAAATCGGCAGATCATTTTCTATAAAATCCACCCCTTTTAAGAGAAGCGCCTTTAAAAAAAAACTCACTGAACTTATCTCTGCTGCTTCATCATCTCGAGAAGCTGATCTGGCACATTCATTCCGGTATAGTTTTTTGGAACTTCAAATACATCAGCTGAAATACTTTTCTCCGCAAGCGAAAGTGTCGTTATCGTTGTAGTCGAACCATCCGAATCCTTATAGGTTACCCTCATGGGAAAACCATTGAGTGCCTTCAAGGTCTCTTCTGATCCCTTTGGCAAACCTCCCAATTGCTCTCCTAGGCTATTAAATAGTTTTAGCACTTCATCAGGCAGAGGATTACTCGATAGCCAAACGTTGGCGTCTTGTTTCTTTTTTCCAGAATCTTCAGTTACATGGAGTTCCCCGATAGTTTTTCTGTTGTGCGAGTGAGCACCATAGTAAGGGCTCTCCTCCAGGAATCAGGAAATTATTTAAATGAATAAACCACAGCAAATGGCACTGTTTTTACAGACTCCGGAAAGTTTCCTAAAATTTTCAGGTAGTAAACTCCGCTGTTTTGCACCCGCACGCCACAGGCGGCCAGCCCCTCAGCAGTATAATCCTGCGAAGTCACTAATTTTCCCTCGTCATCAAACAGGTGAGCCTGAATCTTC
>JBKEBM010000069.1:0-16737 GCA_047973165.1 Chthoniobacterales bacterium | reverse complement strand
CTTACGCACCGGCTCTTCCCAGTATGGAAAGCACAAACAGCCTGGGTTTTCTGGCCAGCCTGCCCCTGAGTGCGCAGGGCGGAACTAATAAGAGCGAACTCTGCACTGTCGGTTATTTTTCAGGTTTTGGTAAATCCAGCGTCTTTAATTCGAGCACTCAGAAGAGTGGAAATATCTACCGCTACTTTGTAGCCAGCGATGAGACTTTTGAAGAGATGACTAATACCTCTCCGGACTTCTTTAAAAATGCTCCGAGTGACTCCGGTGATGTCTCTCCAACCGGCGATGGCCTGGATGTCCTTGCCCGAAATATTGCCGATTTCAGCGTCCGGCAATACACCGTCTCAACGGACGGAAGTCTCAACGTATTCACACAATCCGCCATCACTCCCATGCCCGATCTGATCGAGGTAAGCATAACGGCCGTAAATAATGAATTTGCAAACAAAATAGGTGCCGCTTCTCAGTCTGAGTGGAAAGCTGAAACAGATCTGTCAAAGCCTGCTGCTCGACAAAACAGACGTACTTTCACAGTGAGAATCCCCATCAACCGACCTAACTAATCAGAATACGTTGAAAATAAAATTCCTCTCTCTCAACAAAGGTTCTGCCCTGGTGACGACCCTTATGATCGTCGTGGTAATATCGATCATCGTCGTTGCCTTTCTGCAAAGTATGAGTATCGAGCGCAATGTGGCCAGGAGCTATGCGGCAGTTTTGCAGGCAAAACTTCTTGCGGATACCGCTGAGGAAATTGCTCTCACGCGACTCTCCAGGACGATGGACGACGGCCCTTACTCGGCCGTTTTTGCTGCTGATGCTTCAAACAGCCCCTACCCATTTTTTGCAAAACGAGACCTGTCAACAAACGGAGTCTCAACACAACGGATACCTCTCTTTTCAACACAATATACTAACGAGAGCGACTTTGATTCTTTTGACGCTCCTTTTATCCAGAATGCAGCGTGGTCTGTTTCGGACCGCAGCATAAGTGGAGCATCTGCCACACGATCCCTCACGAATGCAGGTGATCGTGTTTTCGATATAAATTCTCCTACTTCAGATTTTCCGGGAGGCCTGATCGGATTAAGTCAGGCAGACGGCAGCCGCGTCAATCTGCCTGTAAACTGGATATATGTCAGCAATGCAGACGGGCGAGTTGTGGGGCGATATGCTTTTTGGGTGGATGATGAACTATCAAAAATCGATCTTCGCACAGCAGGCCAAAGCAGCAACACGAGTGGTACCCATACGCGAACTGACGGAAGCAACCTTGACGAGATTTCACTGCTTGCTTTTACGAATGCCCCGGTAAATGCAACAACTTCCGGTGATATTGCCGCTTTGCTGGATGCACGCACGCTGACAAACTCTTTTGACTTCCGTGCCGCCTGGGCACGCTATGCAACAAACAACGGCTCTCTTACTGATGCCGCCTGGGAGAAAATTCGCCCACTGGTCAGCGTCTATGGCCTCGAAGACGACCGCTCCTATGACGGAAAGCGAAAAATTAACCTCAACGAAATCGTCGGCTCCCCAGACGCCAAAACGGAGGTCCTCGCCATTCGCGATGCGCTAACAAATAATATTCCGCAGTTCGGTCAACGTTATTACTCTCAAAATAACGGCACGGATGTCACTGTATCACCCGAAAATGCAGCGACCTATGCCACAAAAATCGCTGCTAACATTCGTGATTTTATCGATGCTGACAGCTCCGCCACCGTCCTGACGGGAGACCCGCTGGATGACTCCTCCATCAATGTAAGAACGGGGGTCGAACCAGGTTTTATTCCTTTTGAAACTCAGGATTCCGATCTGCCCATCGCTTTCGGTAAGGAACAGGGACCATTTTTATCCGAGTATCTGATGTGTGTTCGCGTGATAAATCCAACCGTTACACCGCCCACCAGCTCCAGCACACTGCTTGATGTTACGGTTCGCTTTGCTCACTATATTGAGCTTCATAATCCGACCGGAAAAACCATCACATACAACGATCTCAGACCCAACCCCTACGTATTACTTTCCAACCGGGGGATATGGAATAATAAGACCGATACTTCTTCGTTAAGTCCGACTCCGCCATATATTCGCCCGGCAGATATAAAAATGAATCTTCCAACTAATTTCAGTATTCCTCCTGGTGGTTATGCGGTCATTACCACGGACGGTCCTCCATGGCAGGATGAACAATCCGGTTTTATCGGCCCTGCGACGAATCGCTACGTAGTTAATCGGGGAACCGGACCCGGAACCTGGGAACTAATCAACACGGGTGGCAAAACATCTCCCACCGGAGCAAACTATGAGGACTATGATGTTAAAATGTCCACTGCATCTTCAAACAGATACGCACTTCAAAAAAATATCGATGCCGGCACAACGTATGCCGATCAGCGCGAGCGCCTGCTTTTCGGAAATGATAATGCACTCATCGATTTCACAATGAGAATTTTTACAACTCGCAATGTCTATGCCGGTCGAGGAGTGAGAAACCCAAGCTGGATGGCAAGTTTTCTTTCAGATAACCAAACAAGCAGCAATAACTCACCTTCAAGCTCCAACACCGAACCTCGTATCACCAGGGGCGATGTCCGTTCCAACACCGAAGTCTCCAAAATAAATTTCGACCCACCTTTAAGCTCCAACAGCGGTTCAAGCTGGAAAGACGGTCAGTCCAGCTATGGAACTCCCAGCTCCCAATCGACGATCGGAACAACTAATTATAATACAAGTCAGTCCCTTTCAGGCGTCGATCTCTACCGACAGGGCTGGTATGAATACACCAGCGACGCAGCAGAAAACCATTTCGTTTTAAATAAAAATTTGGCCTCCATCGCTCAATTAGGCTCGTTGTATGACCCCGTGCGTTATGATATTAACGGCTTCCGCTCTCAAGGTGCGACTCTGCGTATCGGTCAGCCCGATGACCCGTCAAATAATCGAGCTAACTCAACGAGCAGCACTTATACAGCATGGCTGGGCGGGCGTGGTGCAAATGATCCATCAACTAATAACTATGATAAAAACGCCTTCCATATTCTGGATAATTTTCGAACGGACGATAGGGTAACAGGCCGCATAAACCCCAACAGTCTCATCCGTGATCCTTCCGGTATCGTGTTTGAAGCTCTACTGAACAGCTTTACTTTTGAAAGTGCTGCCACCAATCAGGCTTCTTCAGCTTTATCAGGGCGCACACTCAATGTTCAGAATTCGCTGAATGCACTGCAAAGCTTTTTCAGGAATTCGACAAATGGGTTTCTTGTCTCTGTCGGTGACCTTGGACGTTCGCCGATTTTTTCCGGAACAAATACGGATCTGGCCGGTATCAGCATGGTGCCGGTTTCTGATGCCGGACGCGAAGAATTTTTCCGTCGCACTGGTAACCTGATGACCACACAAAGCCTGGCCTTCACCGTGTTTATCCGGGCACAAGCCGGCGAATTTACAGAAAATGGCACTTTCAAAATTCGTGCAAATGCAACTCGCGAAGTCGTATTACAGCTGGTTCCGGAATACTCGGCAACGTCTGATCCCTTGGTGCCCGAAAAACCCGTGAGGTGGCATATTGAGCGACCTCGTGCTATCAACCATTAAATTAAAAATTACAGCATCCATGAAATCCCATTTCTTTCTGCACTTTGCCGGAACCCTGGCAGCACTGCTTACTTTATCCGGGATCCTGACGGCTCAGGAAAAAATTCCGAACAAAAAAGGTAAAGAAGAACCAAGTGTCGCCTACATAAAAATTCTAAACGCCTGCGATACAAACCAAAGTGAACGCTGGAAAACAGGACTCAACCTCACTTTTAACGAAGAGACCCTTGGAAGCGACGTTCGCATTGGAGAAATTGGACTGCTTGCGCGGGTTTCTTCCACGAGCAAAGACGAACTCAGCATCTTTCGCAGCGACGTTTCCGGAAAATCTGTAGGAACTCAGGCTCTGGAAAAAATTCCGGCAAAATTTCAGGAAGGAGGACTCTACACAGCTGTTGTTCTGGGAGACATCGAAGAAAATTCTGCCAACTTACAATTACAGGTTTTACAACAATACCCCATCCCTCCTCAAAGTAAACGTCCAGGCAAATGCCGGGTTGTTCTCCTGAATGCAATTTCCAAATTTCCGGTCTCCGTGGATATTGCAGGCGGAAACCCTCAGCAGCTCGCCTTTAACAAGCCGTCTGAATTTTTTATCAACCCTGGCGAAGTCAATATTGGCCTGAACTTCAAAGACAAGCGCGGCAAAGACCAGAGAATCCAGTCAGGCCTCGTAGCCCAGGCGGGAGGTAACATCATCGCCGTCGTCCTCTATCCGGCAGAACGTGGCGACAGACCTACTTTACGACGTTTCGATGTGAGTCAGGATTTGGAACGCGTTGAGCAAATCAAGGCAACCCAGGAAGAACTCGCTGCTAAGAAAAAAGAAAAACCTGATTCGTCTGAAAATCACTCAGGCAAAAACGACGATACCTGATATCGTATCATGCACCTCCATCGGCAGATCATCCCGAAGCTGACACCGGAAGCAGAGGCCGACTGTTGCCGGGAGTTCCTTTAAATTTCCGATATAGCGGTCGTAATGTCCACCACCGCGTCCGAGGCGTCGACCATCGCTGGTAAAAGCACGTCCGGGTATGATGAGTAAATCCTCTTTGTCGGGTTGTGCTGATGAGGCATCCGACGGAGGCTCGTAAAATTTCGGCGCCTCTCCTTCCAGGTCTTCTTTGCAAAATAAGTGGAAGATCATCTCCTGGCCTTCGGTGCGCGGTAAAAAAATGGGGCGACTGTCTGCAAACAAGGGCCGGATGTCAGGCTCTGTTGGCAGTGGATAATACAGAAAAAGCCGTCGTGCAGACTGCCAGACAGGGAGTCGCTGCAGTGAGATTAGAATTTCTTTTGATGCCTCCTGACGCTCCTGCCAGGAAAACCCACGCAGCAAGTTTCGAACCTCTTCGCGAATATTTTGTTTTTCCTGAGCGGTGGATACGTCGTTTGAATTGTCCGACATGTCTGAAGAATTTTAACCACAGAATGCTTAGAATACACAGAATTTAATCAAGGGTACACCCGTTTTGCCTCATCAAATCTCCTCCATTTTCTGTGCATTCTGAGCATTCTGTGGTTAAACTCGAGTCTTACTGCTCTACCCATGCCTAAGAAGTTGATAAAAAAAGCTCTGGAAGCTAAGGCCCGACTACGACGCCCGAAACGCGCTCGTCCAAATAATCACATCACGATGAAGCCGGGAAAGGGCTGGCGAGAACGGAACTTTCTTTCCGAAATTTTACTGCCTTCTTTATTTTCCGGACGTATCGGGCAGAGCCATCCCGCCGAATTTCCGGAGTTGGCGGAGGGGCAAATCTCGGTGACCTGGATTGGCCATGCCTCGTTTTTAATCCAAACTCCGCGACACAATATTCTCATCGATCCAAACTGGGCAAAGTGGCTGAAAGTCGTGAAACGAATCCGACATCCGGGAATTGCTTTGCACGATTTGCCGGCCATCGATTTGGTTTTAGTCACCCATGCACACTTTGATCATCTCGATCGAAAAACCCTGCGTGCTGTGGCGGAGGATCAGCCGATTGTTGTTCCGGAAAATGTTGGCAACCTGGTCCACGATCTGGGCTTTGATTATGTCTATGAATTAAAAGAGTGGCAGGAATTTGAGTTCGATGGTCTGAAGGTTACGCTTACTCCGGCTTTCCACTGGGGTGCTCGGGTTCTGCACGATTCGCACCGGGGCTTTGGAGGATTCACAATCGAATACGAGGGGCGTTCTGTCTTTCATTGTGGCGATACGGCTTATTTTGATGGCTTCACCGAAATCGGACGAAGAAAGAATATCGAGTTGGCTCTGTTGCCAATCGGTGCCTACGATGCTCCAAGTAAACGGGACGTGCATATGAATCCGGAAGAGGCTTTGCGGGCCTTTATCGAACTGCAGGCAGATACTCTCATCCCCATGCACTACGGGACTTTTCGGCTGAGTTATGAGCCTGTCGGAGAACCACCAGAACGTTTGCTAAAATGTGCCGTCGAACAGGGACTCGCCGAAAAAATCAGAATTCTGGACGAGGGAAGGCCTGTTGTTTTTTAGTGAGGTGGCCTGAGAACTTTATCTCTGAATTTCTAATTTTTATCAGCAGATATGGGTTTGGGCTTTGCGTAAAAAGCTGCCTTTGAAATTTGTCTCACTGAATCGTATAAAGCCTGCCGGCAGCAGCTTCTCCTTATTTTTGAACAGAAGCAAAAAAAAGGCGGACATTTCTGTCCGCCTTTTGAAGTTGAGAATTAACTTTTCCTGTCGCTCTCTTAGTAGCGGTAGTGCTCAGGCTTGTAGGGGCCTTCAACGGGGACGCCGATGTAGTCGGCCTGGTCTTTGCTGAGTTTGGTGAGCTTAACTCCGATTTTTTCGAGATGGAGTCGGGCGACTTCTTCGTCGAGTTTCTTCGGCAGGATGTAAACTTCGTTTTTGTATTTGGATTTGTTTTTCCAGAGCTCGATCTGTGCGAGGGTTTGGTTCGCGAAGGAGTTGGACATTACGAAGCTTGGGTGGCCGGTGGCGCAACCGAGGTTTACCAGGCGTCCGTCGGCGAGCACGTAGATGCTTTTTTTACCACCGGGGAGTTGGTAGCGGTCGTATTGGGGTTTGATGTTTTCTTGTTTTACGCCGCGTTGTTTTTTCAGTCGGTCGATTTGGATTTCGTTGTCGAAGTGGCCGATGTTGCAGACGATGGCCTGGTCTTTCATTTTGAGCAGGTGCTGCAGGGTGATGATGTCTTTGTTGCCGGTAGTGGTGACGTAGAGGTCGCCTGTGCCGAGGGTGGATTCGACGGTATTTACCTCGAAGCCTTCCATGGATGCTTGCAGGGCGTTGATCGGGTCGATCTCGGTGACGATGACGCGAGAGCCGTAGGCGCGGAGTGAGTGGGCGCAGCCTTTGCCTACGTCGCCGTAGCCGCAGACGACGGCGACTTTGCCGGCGAGCATGACGTCGGTGGCGCGTTTGATGCCGTCGGCCAGGGATTCGCGGCAGCCGTAGAGGTTGTCGAATTTGGATTTGGTGACGGAGTCGTTTACGTTGATGGCGGGGACGAGGAGGTCTCCGCTTTTTGCGAGGTGGTAGAGGCGGTGGACGCCGGTGGTGGTTTCTTCGGAGACGCCTTTCCAGTCTTTGGCGACTTTTGTCCAGAAGCCGGGGCGTTCGTCGGCGAGGCGGATGAGGAGGTTTTTAATGACCTGCTCTTCGTGGCTGCCGGAGGGGGTTTTTACCCATTTGCTGCCTTTTTCGAGTTCGTAGCCTTTGTGGATGAGGAGGGTGGCGTCGCCTCCGTCGTCAACGATGAGTTGCGGGCCTTTGTTGCCGGGGAAGGTGAGGGCTTTGAGTGTGCATTCCCAGTATTCTTCGAGGGTCTCGCCTTTCCATGCGAAGACGGGGACGCCGGTGGCTGCGATGGCAGCGGCGGCGTGGTCCTGCGTGGAGTAGATGTTGCAGCTTACCCAGCGGACGCTGGCTCCGAGGGCGACGAGGGTTTCGATGAGGACGGCTGTTTGCACGGTCATGTGCAGGGAGCCCATGATGCGGACGCCTTTTAGCGGTTTTTGTTTGGCGTATTTTTTGCGGATGGCCATGAGGCCGGGCATTTCGTGCTCGGCGATGGAGAGTTCTTTGCGGCCCCAGTCGGCGAGGGAGATGTCGGCTACGATGTAGTCGGATCCTTTGGGTGTTTGGGCTGCGTATTTTTTCAGATTGGCGGTTGCGGCTTCGATTTCGGCGAGAGCGGCAGCAGCTTTGTTTTTGGATTTGGTTTTAGCTTTTGGCATGGGTCTGAAGATGGTTTGTGTAGTTTATATTTTTTGGGCGTGCCGTTTATTTATTTGCGGCTTTTTTGAGTGCGGAGGCTTTGTTTGTGGCTTCCCAGGTGATGGATTTGATGTCGTCTTCTTTTCCGAAGTGGCCGTAGTTGGTGCTTAGGGAATAGATGGGGCGCAGTAGCTTTAGCTGGGCGACGATGTCGGCTGGTTTGAAGCTGAAGGTGTCGAGGATAGCTTTTTCGATTTTTTCTTCGGCGATTTTTGCTGTGCCGAAGGAGTCGATGCTGACGCTGACGGGGTAGGGGTGACCGATGGCGTAGGCGACCTGGATTTCGCACTTGTCTGCGAGGCCGGCGGCGACGACGTTTTTCGCGACGTAGCGGCACATGTAGGCTGCGGAGCGGTCAACTTTTGATGGGTCTTTTCCGGAGAAGGCTCCCCCGCCGTGGCGTCCCATGCCGCCGTAGGTGTCGACGATGATTTTGCGTCCGGTGAGTCCGGCGTCTCCTTGTGGGCCGCCGATTACGAAGCGTCCGGTGGGGTTGATGAGGAATTGGGTGTCTTTGGTGAGGAGGCGTTTGGGCAGCTCTTTTACGATGACGTTGTTGATGAGGAATTTCTCGATCTCGGAGTGTTTCACACCCTCTGCGTGTTGGGTGGAGATGACGACGCTGGTGATGCGGACGGGTTTGCCGTCGCGGTATTCGACAGATACTTGTGATTTGGCGTCGGGGCGGAGCCATTTTACGCGTCCGGATTTGCGGATTTGTGTGAGCTTGCGTCCGAGGCGGTGGGCAAACATGACCGGTGCAGGCATGAGTTCTTTGGTTTCGTTTGTGGCGTAACCGAACATGAGGCCCTGGTCGCCGGCTCCTTGCTCGGCGTGTTTTTTACCAACGGCTTTGCCGACGTCTACGCCCTGGGCGATGTCCTGGCTTTGGCTGGTGATGTAGTTGTTTATGAAAACTTTGTCGGCATGGAAGACGTCGTCATCATTTACATAGCCGATTTCGCGAATGGCGTCGCGGATGATGCGGTCGTAGTCGAGTCTGGTGTTTGTGGTGATTTCGCCACCGACGACGACGACGTTGCTTTTTACGAAGGTTTCGCAGGCGACGCGGCTGTTACGATCTCCTGCGAGGCAGGCGTCCAGGATTGCATCGGAAATGGTATCGGCGACTTTGTCTGGATGACCTTCGCCAACTGATTCGGAAGAAAAAATATGGGAGCGCATAATAGTATAGAAACGCCGAATAAAAATAACACATCAAGATATGTCAATGTTTTGATGCGTTATTTTTGAGATTTTTTTCTGCGTTTTTTGGGTTTTGGAGCGACGCCGATTCGTGGATCGCGTTTTTTTGCAAGTGCGATAAGTTGGGGGGCGATTTTTTCAAAATGGTCTGTGTCTTCGGAGAGGTAGAGCCATTTGGGGAGGACAGGGTGGGGGGAGAGATCGGGGAAGTCCTGGAGCAGGGCTTCGTGGTGTTCGCGTTCGAGGCAGACGAGTAAGCCGCGCCAGGGTTCTTTTTTTGCAGCGAAGCAGAGGGTTATTTTGCCATCGAGATAAATGGCTTCGATACCGAACATGCGTCGTTTTTCAAAGCCGGGGTCTTCTTCGATCGGCTCCCAAAGCCATGCGAGCGGGTGGACGGCTACGACTTTTGGGGCGGGGAATTCACGCATGAGGAGGTCTGGCCTCAGCAAGACCAGCATCATGTTCTGAAAAAAGACCTGGTAATGAATCAAGGATACGAGCTGCAAGAGTAGCTCTTTGTGGTTCAGTAAGCTCCAGAGCAAGTTTCTCGGCAGACGTTAAAGTTGTCATGCTTTGATCTTATGGCCTACAGATAGAGTTACCATATATTTTGGCCCCATTATCCTATGGGGGGAGAAATTAAATTTCTCCGAAGTTGGCGATGTTTTTCAGCTCGGTGAGGCGTTTTTGAACTTCTGAAAAATCGAGTGTTTTCATGCGCTCGAGGCTGAACTTTTCGACGTTGAAGCTGGCGAGGATGGAGCCGTAAACGACGCCTTCTTTGAGGTCGCTGAAGCTGACTTCCTGGCCGGGCTGAGTTTTTTTTGCGAGGTATCCGGCGAGTCCGCCTGCGAAGGTGTCGCCCGCACCGGTCGGATCGAGCATTTCTTCGAGCGGAAAGGCGGGGCAACTGAAGAATTCGTTGTCTCCGAAAAGCAGGCAGCCGTGTTCGCCTTTTTTGAGGGCGACGTATTTTGGTCCCATGCTTTGGATTTTTTTTCCGGCGACGATGAGGTTGGATTCGCCGGTGAGTTGGCGTGCCTCGCCGTCGTTGAGGATGAGCATGTCGATGCGTGAGAGGAGTTTTACGAGGGAGTCTTTTGCGATGTCGATCCAGAGGTCCATCGTGTCGGCGATTACAAATTTTGGTTTCTTGCTTTGGTCGAGGACGTGGTGCTGCAGCTCCGGAGAAATGTTTGCCAGCAGGACAATCTCTGCATTTTGATAAGAGGCTGGCAGGTCGGGTGAGAAAGTTTCAAAAACATTTAGTGCGACGGAGAGCGTCTCGCGGGAATTCATGTCGTCGTGGTATTTGCCGGACCAGCGGAAGGTTTCTCCGTCTACAACCTGCAGACCTTCGAGGTCGATGTCGCGTGATTTGATAAAGGCGAGATGCTCTTCGGGAAAATCTTTTCCTACAATTCCAACGAACTGCACCGGGCTGAAATAACTCGCTGAAATAGCAGCGTAAGATGCGGAGCCTCCCAGCAGGTTTTTATGAGCTTCGACAGGGGTTGCAATATCATCCAGAGCGACGGAACCAACGATTAATACGGACATAGTGATTCCTTCATAATCGCAGATTACGGGAGGTCAAGTTTCCAGCGCATCAAATCTTCTGCGCCGGAAGCAGCCATGCTCGTTGAATCGTCGCTGCGACCTCCTCTGACGTAATCTCTTTCATGCAGCGAAAATCGAGCGGACATTCTCGCAGAAAACACGGACTACACTCCACCTGATGCCGTAAAACCTGATGAAAATCGCCTAACGGTCCGGTCAGGTCCGGCTCGGTCGATCCGAAAATCGCAACTGTTGGAATTCCTAAAGAAGCTGCCAGGTGCATTGTTCCGGTATCATTGGTAACGAGTCCCTGCATTTGTTTCATCCGCTGGATCAAAGCTCCCAGACTCGTTTTACCCGTGAGGTTTTCGACATCACCTTTGAAGTCTTTTACGATTTTATCAGCGAGAGGTCTGTCTTTTGCAACGCCCACAATCAGCCACTTAACATCGTGACTGGCCGTCACGATCTCCATCGCTCGGCGAAAAGACTCTACGGGCCAACGCTTAGCTGCGCCATACTCCGCCCCTGGACAAATACCAATAATCGCCTTGTCCGCAGAAAGTCGCCTCTTTGCTTTTTCAAAATGAATCCCTCCATCTCCACCAAGCTGCCGGGCAATTGTCAGAAATCGATCCGCATGATGCGAAGGAATCAGAGGGCGCTTTTTCTCCTTCACAATCTGATCCAGCAGCCAGCTCCGTCGATGCCCTGCATATCCCACGCGCCGTGGAATACCCGCCAGATAAACTTCGAGAGCCGACCTCAAAGAATTAGGCATGAGCACGGCAGTCGAAAAAGAATATTTCTTCAGTCGATGAGAGAGTGAAAAAATACTCTCTCCCGGACGAATCCCAATAATCTCATCCACCTCCGGCATATTAACCCAAAGATCGCGAATTTTTTCCTGTGTCAGAATCGTGATTCGCGCATCCGGACGCCCGCGTTTGATTGCGGCCACGGCCGGCATACTCATCACCGCATCCCCGAGCCAGTTGCTCGACCGAATCAAAATTCGGAAAGGCTCCAACTGCGTATTTTCCGGCAAATAAACACCCCGTCGCGACGAACTGATCAAAAATTTCGGCTTAGGAGTTTTCCAGCGCTCATGCACCCAAAACCAGTCCGGCGGCGAACTGCGAATTTGTTTTTCCAAAGCCTGATTGATCGCCTGGGTCAGATGAGAAATATTTTTCGTCTCCTGAGGTAACGGCGGCGACACCGTAACACGCCACTTTGCAACACCAATCGTCGTAATCGCGATCGGCACAATCTCTGCTTCCGCACGCGCAGCAAGCGTCGCAGCAAGCGGTGAGGTCGAAGCCAGATGATCAAAAAGCGGAACCCATATTCCCGCATCTCCCGCATGTTGATCGACGAGGACACCCAGTATCCCACCCTCACGCAGCAGGCGTGTCGGTCCGGCAAAGCCTCGCCTCCGGTCAAAAGTCTCCACCCCCAGCCGCTCGCGATCCTTATTTATAAACGCATTTATATAAGGGTTGCGAATCGCCTGAAAAACCGTCCCAAATTTACTGCCTTCCTTCAAAAAAACGAGCTGTGCAAAAAGCTCCCAGTTTCCGATATGACTGATCGTAATAACAACCCCGTTTCCCTTTGCCTCTGCTGCATCCAGATGCTCCATCCCAACCAGCTCCGTGCAGCCTCGAATCTCCTCAACCGACATAGTCGGCATTCGCAAAGCCGACAAAACATTTGCACCCAGAGCTCTGAAATGCTCCTTCGTCAACTCCCGAATTTCTCCCCACGATCTCTCCCGACCAAAAGCCCGCTTCAGATTTCTCCGCGCCAGCCTGCGATATGTCGGAGCCAGATAATAAAAGATCGCACCCAAAAGTCTTCCCAGCTTAAAACAGGCTGCAGGCGAAAGTCGGCGGATAAAACCGACCGCTGAACGCGCAACAATATATACAAAAAAATCCATGGACTCCGATAGCGATACAAAAAAAACAAACGATAACTCAACTTTTGTTTCCTCAGAAAAAAAATCTCTCCCTCCTGGCGGCACCCTCGGTATTTTAGGCGGAGGCCAGCTTGGACGTATGCTCGCAAGCGAAGCCCGAAAAGCGGGCTGCGGCGTTATTATCCTCGACCCCCAGCCCGACTGCCCTGCAGCCGATCTTGCCGACAGCCAGATCGTCGCCAACTATGATGATCCGCAAGCACTCGAAATCCTGGCCGGCAAAGCCGATCTCCTTACCTTTGAGTTTGAAAATGTAAACTCCTCCACCCTGCTTTCTATTACAAATAAAATTCCCGTCCGCCCGAATCCGGCTGTTTTAAATACCTGCCAGCACCGCGAACGCGAAAAAATATTTCTACGAGATTCCAAGATCCCCTGCGCCGATTTTCGAATCATCACCCAACTCTCCGATCTCGAAAATGCTATCAAAGAAATCGGCACTCCCTGCGTCTTAAAAACAGCCGCCTTCGGTTACGACGGACGAGGACAATTCAAAATCAACCAACCCAGTGAAGCTCAAACCGCCTGGGAAACTATCGGCCAGCAACGCAGCGTTCTCGAAGCCTGGATTCCCTACACCAAAGAATTTTCCATCCTCTGTGCCCGCAGTATCGACGGAGACTGCCGAAATTTTCCCGCTGCTGAAAATCACCACAGTAACCACATCCTGGATGTTTCAAAAGTCCCCGCTGACCTCCCGGCTGCCTCCCTCCAAACCGCAAACGACTGTGTAAAAAAAATAGCTCAAAAACTCGACGTAGTCGGACTCATTGCCGCCGAGTTTTTCCTTCTCGCCTCCGGCGAAGTCCTCGTCAACGAACTCGCCCCACGCCCACACAACTCGGCTCACTACACGCAGGACGCCTGCCGTGTCAGCCAGTTCGAGCAACATCTCCGCGCTGTTTGCGGCTGGCCCCTCGGCGACACCTCGCTCATCCAGCCCGTTATTATGCAAAATCTCCTCGGCGATCTCTGGCAAAACTCCCCGCCAGCCTGGGAACGCCTCCTGGAAATTCCGCAGTTAAGCCTGCATCTTTACGGAAAAAAAGAAGCTCGCCCTGGCAGAAAAATGGGACACCTAAATATCACCGCCTCCAGCAGCGAAGAAGCCCTTACTCGCGCACACAAAGTCCGGGAAATTCTCGGACTCCCACCACTGCCTTTTCCGGAAAAAATTACGGATTAAAGCTCGCGTAACTTATTCTATCGAGAGCATCACAGTGGCGTACGCGACAGGCGATCAACAGCGCTCTTCGAGCCAGGCCGTTGCTTTTTCGTAGCTCTGGCGATCCAGAAAATGTCGAAGCTGAGGGTCTGCAGAATCGGGTAATTTCTGCGCCAGGATATTCAGGTCTCTGGTGCAATCCATCAATTTCAGGATATGGCCATTCTGATCACGCGAATAGTGTTCGCGGTCCCGAACGATCCGATCCCGTTCCTGCAGGACTTTTAAAATTTCCCTGTAAAGCTCTGTGAGCTCTGCGTCGTTTGTGCCACGGTTTATTTCAGTCATTAAGCTTACACCGTTGTCATTAACCAGGCAGGAGGTCAAGAGTCAACAGGAGCTCCCTCAGACTTCGCACAGGCCTGTGTTTGCTAAAAAAGCATCAGTGCCGGATTTTCCAGGAGCTTCTTGATTTGTCCGAGATAGAGTGCGCCGACATCTCCGTCGATGACACGGTGGTCGCAGCTCAGGGAGATGGACATTTGCTGGCCGACGACGATTTCGTCTTTGTCGTTGATGACGGGTTTTTTCTGGATGGCACCGACGGCAATGATGGCGGCCTGGGGCGGGTTGATAATCGCCGCAAAGCGTTCGACTCCGTAGGCACCGAGGTTGGAGACGGTGATGGTGCCGCCCTGGTATTCCTGGGGGTTGAGTTTTTTATTGCGGGCGCGGTTGGCGAGGTCTTTGACCGTGTCGCTGATTTGGCGGAGCGTCAGGCTTTGTGCATCGCGAATGACGGGTGTTACCAGTCCGTCTTCGACGGCGACGGCGACAGCCAGGTTGATCGAGCGAAACTGAATGATGGCGTCGCCGGCAAAGGTGGCGTTGACTTTTGGATTGCTGACTGCGGCGCGGGCGGCTGCCAGGAGGACAAAGTCATTGAACGTGATTTTGCCTGCGCCACTGGCTTCGGCTGAGACGTTGAGTTGTTTGCGGAGTTCGATGATGGCAGTCGCATCGATTTCGCTGTGCAGGTAGAAATGCGGAATCTGGGTTTTGGAGGTCAGGAGACGCTCGGCAATGACCCGGCGCATACCGCTGAGCGGGATGGTGCTGTCGCCTTCATTGGCAGTGCTGAAGGGCATGGGTGCTGCTGCCGGAGCCGGGCGGCTGCTTGCAACTGTGGATTTGGTTGGAACGTCCGCTGCGATGATGCGTCCGCCAGGACCGCTGCCGACGGTGCCGTGCAAATCGACTCCGCGCTCGGCTGCGATTTTGCGTGCCAGGGGGGAGGCTTTGACCCGACCTCCTGACGGAGCGGCGGCGGGCTCCGGAGCGGAGCTCTTTGCCGACGGGCTGGCTGGTGGATGCGCTGCTGCGCTGGCAGGAGTGGCTTTTTTCTCCTGAGGAGCAGCGGATGATTCTTTGACTGAGGAAGCATCTTCGCCTTCTTCGAGGAGGATGGCGATGGGTGTGCCGATGGCAGCTTTTTCGCCGGGTTTCACTTTGAGCTGGTGAATGGTGCCGTCGTCGAAGGCTTCCATTTCCATGGTGGCTTTGTCGGTTTCGACTTCGGCGAGGATGTCGCCGGCGGTGACGGTGTCGCCTTCTTTGACATGCCATTTGAGGAGGACGCCCTCGGTCATGGTGTCGCTGAGTTTCGGCATTTCAATGTTTATGGGCATAGGTCAGAAAATTTTTGAGGTTGGAAGGTGAGGGTTTAAAAAAATCAGCAGGTTTCGAGAACTTTTTTGACGACTCGATCGACGGTTGGGAGCTGTTCGATTTCGACGGGCATGCTGTAGATGGCTGGTGCGTCGAGTGATGAGACGCGGCCAACCGGTGCATCGAGATCGTCGAATGCTTTTTCCATAAGGATGGAGGAAATCTGGGCGGCCACACCGCAGAAGGGTTTATTTTCCTCTACGAGAACGGCGCGGTGGGTTTTGGCGACAGACCGGAGGATGGTGTCTTCATCGAGCGGACGGATGGAGCGCAGGTCCACGACTTCGGCATCGATGCTGTATTCTGAGGCGAGGATTTTGGCGGCTTCGAGGCAGGTCAAGACACAGCGTCCGTGTGCGATGAGCGAGATGTCTTTACCTGTTTTTTTGACATCGGCGACGCCGAGTGGGATGAGATATTCTTCTTCGGGGACTTCGCCCGGGTTGCCGTAGAGGAGGGTGTTTTCCATCACGCAGACCGGGTCGTTGTCGCGAATGGCGGTTTTCATGAGACCTTTGGCGTCGTAGGGAGTTGCGGGGGAGACGACTTTCAGGCCGGGGACATTTGCGAGCCAGTTTTCGGGTGTGTGTGAGTGGGTGGCACCGACGTTTGTGCCGCCGTTTGCGGGGCCGCGGATGACGATGGGGACATTGATGAGGCCGCCCGACATGTAGCGGACCATGCCGGCGTTGTTTATGATTTGGTCCCAGGCGACGGCGGAGAAGCTCCAGAACATGAGTTCGAGGACGGGGCGGATGCCGAGCATGGAGGCGCCGATGCCGAGGCCGATAAAGCCCGCTTCGCTGATGGGTGTATCGACGACGCGTTTGTCGCCGAAGCGTTTCCAGAGGCCTTCGGTGACTTTGTAGGCGCCGTTGTATTCGGCGACTTCTTCGCCCATGATGACGACGTTTTCGTCGTGTTCGATTTCTTCGGCCAGCGCGTGGTTGAGTGCGGTGCGGTAGGTGATTTCAGGCATAAAACGGAGTGGGTTGTCGGGCTGCGCAGGGAGGCGTTTTTATTTTCAGGAGTTAAAGAAGTGGCGTCCGGTGCGTCCGGCTTCGGTTTGTTTGTCCACCTCCCAGTAAACGTCGTCGTAGATGTCTTCGACGGATGGGAAGTCGCTTTCCAGGGCGAATTTTGCGGCGGCGTTGGCTTCTTCTTTTGCGGCTTTGTCGAGGGCGTTGGCGGTGCTTTCGTCGAGCACTCCTTCTTCGA
>JBKEBM010000068.1:0-7099 GCA_047973165.1 Chthoniobacterales bacterium | reverse complement strand
AGGTTTCTGTAAAAAATGCAGGGTGGGGTGCCCTACAGAGAAAAGAGCTGTGAGACGTAATACCAGAAGATGCCCCAAAATAAATTCCTTCCATTCTGTGAGATAAACCTGTGTGCTGACCTTTATGTGGCAAACCGCTCATTCGCATATTCAGAAACTGATTGCTTACGAACCTGGCAAGCCGGTCGAGGAGCTCGCTCGGGAGATGGGACTCGAACCGCAGGATATCATTAAACTCGCTTCAAATGAAAATCCGCTGGGGCCGTCTCCGGCTGCCCTGCAGGCGATGCGGAAGGCTCTCGATCGTGCTAATTTCTATCCCGACGGCGGGGGCTGGCGACTGCGGTCGGCGATTGCCGGGAAGGTCGGGCTGAAGCGTGAAAATGTCGTTCTTGGAAATGGTTCAAATGAAATCATCGAGTTCATCGGGCATGCTTTTTTAAAGCCAGGAGATGAGGTTGTGACGGCCAAACATGCCTTCGCCGTTTATGCATTGATGGCTCAGCTTTTCGGAGCAAAGGCGGTGGAGGTGGAGGATCCGGGCTACGCGCATGATCTGGATGCGATGCTTGCTGCCGTAACGCCGCAGACGCGACAAATTTTTATTGCCAACCCGAATAATCCAACCGGGACGCTTGTGTCTCAGGAGGAGATTGATCGCTTCATGGAAAAGGTGCCGGATCATGTCCTGGTGATTTTCGACGAGGCATATTATGAATTTCTGGATACACCGCCCGATGTGATTCGCTATATTCGCGAGGGACGAAATGTTCTCGTGATGCGAACTTTTTCAAAAATTCAGGGGCTGGCAAATTTACGTATCGGTTACGGACTTGCACCGGAAAAAATCGCTGCTGTTTTACAAAAAACCCGACAGCCTTTTAATGCCAACGGCATCGCTCAGGCGGGTGCAGAGGCAGCTCTGACAGACGAAGAGCACATGCAGCAGACCCGCGAAATAACTCATCAGGGCCGCAAACTTTTTCAAAAAACTTTTGAAAAAATGGGGCTCGAGTTTGTTCCGAGCTTTGCGAATTTTGTGCTCGTGCGCGTGGGGGATGGCGATGCGGTTTTTCAGGCCTTGCTGAAGCAGGGTATCATCGTGCGCTCGATGCGGAGTTACAAATTGCCGGAGTGGATTCGTGTTTCAGTGGGTACGGAGGAGCAGAACGGACGTTTTTTAAGTGCCCTGGAAAAACTATACGCAGAGGGAGCTCTATCTTAAAAGAGAGGCATGTCGGCACTTTCGACGGACAGTATTGCTGCGATTTCCACGCCCGTTGGTGAGGGGGCACTGGCCGTGATCCGTGTCAGCGGGCCGGAGGCGATAGCTACGGTGGACGCTGTGTTTTCAGGCAAAATGTCGCTCGGAGAGGCTGAGCCACGCTTTGTGAATTTTGGTCGCATCATGCAGAACGGAAGGACAGTTGACGAAGTGCTGGTCACCGTTTTTCGAAATCCGGCGAGTTACACCGGTGAGGACCTCGTGGAGATTTCCTGTCATGGCGGAGTTCTGGTTGCCGCAAAAATTCTTCAGCTTCTGCTCGAAAAAAATATTCGTAATGCGGAGCCGGGAGAGTTTACCCAACGCGCTTTTTTAAATGGAAAAATGGACCTCACGCAGGCTGAAGCCGTGATGGATATCATTCGGGCTCAGACGCCGCTCGCACTTCGTGCCGCAGCGGAGCAACTCGGCGGACGCATCGGCGAAGGGATTCAGGCTCTGCGCGAAACTCTGCTGGAAGCGGTTGCTCATCTCGAAGCATTTATCGATTTTCCGGAAGAGGGGATCGATCCCGATTCCGGACGAGTCATGCTGGAGCGGCTGGCGGGAGTTAAAAAAAATATCGGGCAGCTTCTGGATACAGCACAGGAGGGGCGCATCCTGCGAGAGGGAGTGCGACTGGTCATCTGCGGAGAACCAAATGCCGGAAAGTCCAGTTTGCTGAACTGTCTGCTGGGCTTTGATCGAGCTATCGTCAGTGCCACACCGGGGACAACGCGGGATACCATCGAGGAGCTTGCCTCGCTGCGTGGCATCCCTTTCAGAATTACCGATACGGCAGGTCTTCGGAAGAGCGCAGACAGTATAGAAATCGAAGGAATTGAGCGGGCGCGGCGTGTGATCGAGTCGGCTGATATCGTTCTCGAACTTCTTGACAGCACGGTTTCGGAGGAGCCGAAGATCGAGGTAAAGCATTGTCCAAAAATTCTTGTCCGGAATAAAAGCGACCTGGTATCTGAGGAGTTATTACAAGGTGATCTGCCACCGGATGAAGTGCTTATCTCCTGCAAAACCGGCGAGGGTATGGATAATCTGGTGGACCTCCTGGTGCGCAAAGCCGGACGTCAGGAGGTCGCAGGACGGGATTCGATTGCGGCAATCAATGCACGTCATCAGGCGTGTTTACAGCGAGCACTGGAGTCTTTGCGAAATGCAATGTCGGCGCTTTCTGAAGGTGTCGAGCCGGAATTGATCGCACTCGATTTGCGTGCGGCTCTCGATGCTGTTGGCGAAGTGGTCGGAGCCGTAGACAGCGAAGAAATTCTGGGGCGTATTTTTGGAAATTTCTGTATAGGGAAGTAGCCGCTCTTATGAATTTTTACAGCCGACTTATTCGCCCCGCACTATTTCGTCTCGATGCAGAAAAGGCTCATCATTTTACAATGGGGCTTTTGAGAGTTTTTTCGCATTACCCTGGCTTGATTTCGGCCTTTGCTCCGGCAAAAGTGGAGAAGAGTTGTGAAGTTTTCGGGATAAATTTTCTCAATCCTGTCGGTCTGGCTGCCGGGCTGGATAAAAATGCAGTCGCCCTTCCCGCCTGGGAAGCACTTGGGTTTGGGTTTATCGAAATCGGAACGGTTACGGCTCTCGAACAGCCCGGAAATCCTTTGCCGCGCCTCTTTCGCTACCCCGAAAAGTCTGCATTAATCAACCGCATGGGGTTCAATAATGACGGAGCAGAAAAGATTGCTGCACGCCTGGGTGCTTTAAAAGAAAAAGGAGCCTGGCCACGGATTCCGGTAGGGATCAATATCGGGAAATCCAAAGTGACTCCACTTGAAGATGCACCTGCAGACTATCTGAAAAGCTTTAACCTACTGTATCCCTTTGCAGATTATTTTGTGGTCAATGTCAGCTCACCAAATACCCCCGGACTTCGTAAACTCCAGGATGCCGCGGCCCTCAGAGACATTTTAACAACGCTTCGCTCCGCAGAAAAAACGGGCACTGCCCCTAAGCCTATCCTGGTAAAGCTGGCGCCCGACCTTGAGGCTGCGGCGATTGATGAAGCCGTAGAGATGTGCGACGCACATGGTGCCAGCGGCTTTATCGCGACAAACACAAGCCTGGACCACAGCAGCATCCCGACCGGGCGCGATGAAAGCGGTGGACTAAGCGGAAAACCTCTGCTGACAAATTCAACGAAAGTGCTGGGGCAGGTTTCGCATAAGACAAAAAATCCCGTTATCGCCTCGGGGGGGATCATGGATGCAGCCTCTGCCGAACAAAAGTTTCAGGCCGGTGCCGCTCTCGTGCAAATCTATACCGGCTTTATATATTCCGGCCCCAAATTGATTTCTGATATTGCCAGGAGCGCCCCAACGAGTCGTAATTTCTGATTAAATGTCCTGTATTGTAATTCCTTCGTTTAAAGCTGCCGATGTATTACCAAAAACCGTCGGGCGCATTCCCTCATCATTTTTTGAATCCGGCGGACAGGCCGTTATTGTCAACGATGCCAGCCCGGATGATACGGGCACTGTGGCCGATCAACTCGCGGCAAAATACCCCGCCGTTCACGCCCTGCACCATCCGAAAAATCTTGGCTACGGCGGTGCACAAAAATCCGGCCTCCACTGGGGCTTGGAAAAAGGCTGCGACTCCTTTGCCATTGTGCATGCAGACGGTCAGTATGCACCGGAACTCGTCGAGGAACTCCTGGTGCCGATTTGTAAGGGCAAAGCTCACATTGTCCAGGGTTCGCGAATGCTCGGCAGCGGTGCGCTCAAAGGCGGGATGCCGCTCATGCGTTATTTGCCAAATCGCGCTCTGACGATTCTGGAAAACCTGGCTTTTGGCACATCAATGAAAGAATTTCACAGCGGCTACATGCTTTACTCCCGCAAGCTTTTGGAGACGCTCCCTTTTGATAAATTACAGGATAATTTTAACTTCGACGCGGAAATCATTCTCCTCGCACACCTCGCCGGATTCCCATGCGAGCAGCTTCCGATTCCCACCTCTTACAGTGATGAATCTTCCAGCCTCGATCCGATTCCCTACGGTATAAATGTTTTGAAAATGATTCTGGCTCACCTGAGAGGGCACTACCGACTTTTGCTGAAAAATAACTCTTGATTTGTTTCAATTTATGCTCTGAAAGTAGTTTCCCGATTTCACGAGAAGCCTTTTTATCAGGCAAGCGACCTGCAAATCGGTTTTATAAAAAATAAATGAATAAAACAAAAATTCTACTATTAGGTGCTGGCGGATTCATAGGTGCGAATCTGACAGAAAGTTTGATCGGTGACGATCGCTACGACATTACAGCCATCGATATCGAAAGTGAGAAACTCGAAGATAAACTGGCTCATAAACAGCTAACCTTCCGTCAACTCGATATTCGCGACCGTTGCGAATCACTTGAGAGCCTGGTCAAAGAAAACGACCTGGTCGTCGATCTGGTCGCTATGGCTAACCCCAGCCTGTATGTCACAAACCCGGTTGATGTTTTTGACCTGAATTTCACTGAAAATCTCCGTATCGCTGATTTCTGTCTGAAACATAAAAAACGTCTGATTCAGTTCTCCACCTGCGAAGTGTATGGAAAAACCGTTGCCAGTGTGCTCGGCAAAGACCCCTCACAAATGCCCTTCCCGTTTGAGGAAGACACAACCCCGCTTATCATGGGGCCGATCAAAAATCACCGCTGGATTTATGCCTGTGCCAAGCAGCTCCTGGAGCGTGTTCTGCATGCCTACGGCATCGAACACGGTATGAACTACACCATCATCCGCCCTTTCAACTTTATCGGCCCGCGCATCGACTTTCTGCCGAGTGAAAAGGCAGGAAACCCACGCGTTTTCTCGCATTTTATGAATGGGCTCCTCTACGGAACTCCGATGAAGCTTGTGGACGGCGGTGTCAACTATCGCGCCTACACCTACATTGATGACGCTGTGAATTGTATCATGAAAATCATCGAAAACCCAGGTGGCGTTTGCGACCGTGAGATTTTCAACATCGGAACACCCGAAAATGAAGTCACCATCAAAGAGCTTGCTGAAATGATGAAAGTGGTCTTCGACGAGGATTTTCGCCAGGACGGAGACCCGAACCCTGAAATTATCAGCGTATCCTCCGAAGAATTTTACGGAAAAGGCTACGAAGACTGCGACCGCCGAATCCCAAATGTGGACAAAGCCCGCAATCTCCTCGGCTGGCAATCCAAACACGACATCCGTTCGGTTCTGCACCATACGATGAAATACTTCGTCGATGCCCACCGAGCCAAAAGTGCTTAGTCACTAAATCGGGAAGTTTTAAAAATAAAAAAGGGTGCCTGATACGGCACCCTTTTTTAGTGTGGATTCATGTCCGAATGATGGGTCGTGTGGCAGCTTCCATCGCAGGAAGCCGACGGCTGTGTTGAGGTTTGCACCTTGCGGTTTGCTTTTTGCAGATTGATCCGTTGCGCCATGCATTTTGACAATCAGCATCGGCGTCGGTAACAACACGGTTGGCAGCCGCGCAGAACGATTTCGAGTCGTCCTAAATATTAGTCGTCTGTTCCTCCCGGGATTTTCACCGCCACACGCCCAAATTCACTGGCTCAACTCGACAGTCTCCGCGTGGTTGAACTCATCGAGGGAGTCCTGAAGTTCGGAAATTTCTTTTTCCAGTTCAGCGACGAGGCGGTCAACATCGGCCTTTTTAAGCTGTGCGACATATTCAACCTCGCAGGCAGACTGTCCGTAACCTCCACCTTCCTGAAAGATGCCGTGGCGCACATTGAGGTCTCGGAGCACAGAGACCAGGCCCTTCAGTTCGGCCAGGCGAAAAATGCGGGGATACTGCGCGACGTTTGCTACCGCAATGGCCGACTTTACGCTGACAAGGTTGTTCACTTTCTTTCGAAGGGCAGAGAACACTTCGGAAGCATCGTAGTCGAACGGCACCGTCGCCGCACGCGAGTTCTGGTGAGCGAGACGGTCTTTGAGTTCGGTTACTTCACCAGCCAGATGATTTTTAAGTTTGAGTGCTTTGCTAAGTTTCATGATTTTAGTTGGTTGATGTTGATTTTACTGACCAGAGTTTTCTGATTAAAAAATTGGCGGATACCGGAGGTAACGCTCCCCATCCCGGTTACGGGACAATCCGATTTCAAATCGGTTCTCCTCACTATCAGAGTTCAGTATCCAATGGATGGGGTGTTCGGATGGTTTTGCCCTGTCTCCTCCTCATTCTCAGTGAGGTATGCTGCTCTTACACTACAAACACCCTGTCCCCGGAAATTCGTGCCGTCGGCAGGACTCGAACCTGCAAAAAATCCGTTACGCTTTCTTCGGATTAGAAAACCGAAGCGATACGATGGCTGGAATAATTGAATAATTTGTGAATTCATTTTTTTGATTATCGTTATGGTTTAAAAATAAAAAAACCCTGTTGGCAGTGGCCGACAGGGTTTGTGAAATCGCAGAAAATTGTGCGTGTCTCTACCTCATTCACTGTGAGGTATGCTACTCTTACACTACAAACACCATTTCCCCGGAAATTCGTGCCGTCGGCAGGACTCGAACCTGCATGAAATCCGTTACGCTTTCTTCGGATTAGAAAACCGAGGCGATACGACAGCGGTAAAAATTGAATAATTCGTTAAGTCATTTTGTTAATTCCTGTTGTTTTAAAAACAAAAAAAACCCTGTTGGCAGAGGCCGACAGGGTTCATAAAATTGCTGAAATTTGTGCGTGTTTTCTACCTGGCTACCTCCTGGGTATTATTTGTGGATTCGATGCCACAGGTGAATGATCGTCTCGTATCATTGCACACAATACCTGTCCGGAACGGCTTTACTGCCGACCGATGCCATAGCA
>JBKEBM010000128.1:0-5013 GCA_047973165.1 Chthoniobacterales bacterium | reverse complement strand
GGGGTTGGTACGGGTGCGAAGAGTTGTTTTAAAATGGGTCCGAGGTTGTCGGCGTCCACGGGTTTTTGAATGAGGGGGGTATTGCCAATTCTGTCGGCATAGTCGCTGAGATCATAGCCCGAGATAAAAACAGTTTTCAGGTTGGGGTCTTGTTGGGTCAGGCGTTCGCTGAGAGCAAAACCATCTTCGCCGTCCATGATAACGTCGGTGACGAGGACATCGATCCCACCGAGTTCTCGGATTACATGGTCGGCACCCGTTCCGCTGGCTGCGGCACGGGCCTGGGGGAATCCGTTTTCTTTGAGGAGGTTGGCAAGGCCAACGGCTAAGCCAGGTTCGTCGTCAACAATTAGAATTTTCATAAAAAATTAATTTTCCAGAATGAGTTGGAGAGGGAATTGGGATTCGAGATCGCCCGGGACGGCGCGAATGTCCTGGAGTTCGTTGTTATGATAGATTCCTACAATATAACCGTGATACTGGTGGGAGGAGTTTTCGCTGCCTTTGGGGCGTTCTTCGGACCCGGGCATCAGGTAAGTAACATCCAGGATTTCGGGTTCCTGGTCGGCCCAGTCAACCGGTGGGCTGATCCATGTGGAGACGACAGGAACTTCGTTAAGAACAACATCTCCTTCAGGAGTGCTCTCAAAAAACTGGACGTGAACTTGTACCTCGGGAGAATCGATTTCGGTATTAGGGCGTGATTTGATGGCGATTCGCAGGACTTTTTCTTTATCGGATTCTGCGACTTCTTTTACATCGATGATGCCGAGGCTGGCTCCGGGCTGGAGTCCGAAAGTTTCAAGGATGGGAGCGGCTGTCCCTTCGGATGGAATTGTTGGAAGAGAACTCAGGGAGTCAGTTGCGGGGAGCTGTGGGGGTGTGTTGTTTATGCTTAGTTCTTCGACGGTGATATTTTGTCTTTCAAAGGATGCGCGGTTGGCGATGGACTGGCGGGTGCGGTCGGCGAGGGTAGCGGCTTGTTTGCTCATTTCCGGGCTGATGCCTGGTATGGTCTGGATGGCTTCGAGCTCGATGAGGGATTCACTTTCACGTCCGAGGCGGTCGAGAAAAAAGGCGCGGCGGAAGCGGATTTCGGGGGTTTCTCCGAGGATGGGTGCGGCACGATTGAGAATTTCGAGAGCTGTTTCCCAGTCTCCGACACGCTGGGCTGCCTGGGCTTCCTGGAAGAAGGTGAGAGCTTGCTTCATCGCGGCTTCTTCGATGGGGCTCGGTGTTTCAGCATTTTCTCCCTGGCCTGGCCGGAAGGGAGTTGCCTGAGTATCGGTCGTCGGTTTCGGAGTTTCGTTGGGTTTGTTGCCGGCTTCCTGGACGGCGGTGGATACACGAACCACTGCGGCGGGCAGTGCTTTCCATACAACTGCGACGAGTTGGGTTGCAGCGATGAGGCCGAGCAGCCATGCCGAAATTTTAAAAGTCAGGCCGTGGTCGGATGAAGGGGATACGGGTTGTAGCTTTTCCACGTTTTCAGAAATAGTTTTGAAGTAGGGTTGTGTCAATATGCTAGCCGGGGTAGGTGCGAATAGTGACGGGGATGGTGAATTCTTTGTTGTTGCGAATAAGTTTTATGTTTACGGACTTTTCGACTTCGGCTTCGGCAACACGATTGCGGAGGTCGATGACATCGCTGATCGGTTTTCCATTAAACTCCACGATAAGGTCTCCCTGCTGAATACCGCTTTCCTGTGCGGGTGAGCCTGCATAAACACGGGCGACGAGTGCTCCAAGCGGAACGGGCTGACGAGAATACTCGGGAAAAACAGAGGGGGCTACGGCCATGACTCCGAACCAGCCACGGATGGCGCGTCCGTGTTTTTTAATGTCCTCAAAAGCGCGGGAGGCAACATCGGCAGGAATTGCGAAGCCGATGCCTAACCAGGAGCCGCGGCCTGACTGGATGGAGTTGTTGATCCCGATAAGCTCACCTCGGGTATTGATGAGGGGGCCGCCGGAGTTGCCAGGGTTGATGGCGGTGTCGGTCTGGAAAAACTCGGTGAGGGTTGCTTTGCTGGAGCGGCGTCCGATTCCGCTGATGATGCCCTGGGTGACGGTTTCGTGCAGGCCGTAGGGGTTGCCGATGGCGAAGACAATCTGTCCGGAGCGGACGAGGTCGGAGTTGCCAAAGGAGATAGGGAGGAGGTTTGGGGCGTCGATTTTTAAAATAGCGATGTCCACAAAGGGGTCGGCACCGATGAATTGTGCATTGAAGTGGCGTCCGTCGCTGAGCTGAACATCGACCTGGCGGGTTCCTTCGATAACGTGGAAGTTTGTGACGATGTAGCCGTCGGAGGAAACCACCGCACCGGAGCCGAGCTGCGGGAGTTGTTCGCGTGAACTGTAGTCGGGTCGTCGTGCGGTGAGGCTGACGACGGAGGGGCGGGCCTTGGCGACAAGGTTTTGAAATTCCTGGTCGAGGGTGAGGAGAGGGGAATTTGTGGTGGCAGTGTCGGGGGTTGAGGTCGAGTGGTAAATGAAGACGCCGAGAACAAGCAGAGCCAGGAAGGCCAGAAAGAGTAGGAATCGAGAGAAGCTGCTCATCGGGAGTGGGGAGCGGTGTGCACTTAATTTGCCGTGGATTTTGGCGGGTAGCGTCGCGCAAGTTCGGCCTGTGCTTCGGCGGCTTTGCTGGGCTGGCCGAGATTTTTGTAGGATTGTGACGCGAGTTTAAGAGCCTCGGGGGTGATCTTTGGATCGTCGTAAAGGATGCCGATCGTCGAAAAGATTTTTGCGGCCTGGTCGTAATTTTTGCGAGCGAAGGCAAGTTTGCCGTCTAAAAGTCTTGCCTCTGCATTTAGGGAACCTTCGGGTTGGAGGAGGAGGGCGTCCTGGACATTTTTGTCAGCTTCGTCGAGTTGTTTTAGTCCGAGGTTGGCTTTGGCGACAACGAGCAGGGCACGGGCACGGTCGCGGGGGTTGCGAGAAGTTTCGAGAAAGCGATTGGCGGAGGCGATGGCTTCGGAATTTTTGTTTTGTGCGAGCTGTGCGCGGGCCATCTGGATCGGGAGTTCGGCGATGGGAGGGCCTTTTATTGATCCGTTGAGCAGGGGGGCGAAAAACGTTTCTGCCTGGGCGTAGTTTTCTTCGTTTAAATAATGGGTGGCGAGCCAGAGGTAAACTTCGCCGGGGATATTTCCGGGGTTGTTTTTGCTGAGTTCAGCAGCCGTTTGGTCGGCGTCTTCGAGGTAATAACTTGCGAGGATGATACGGAGATTGGCCCGGGCGGCGTAGGCTTTGGGGTCGAGTTTGCGGGCTTCGGTAAGATGCTCGATGGCTTTTTTATACTCTTTGTTTTCAAAATAAACCCAGCCAATCCAGAATTCTGCCTGGGCACGGGCGGCGGAGTCGGGGTAGGCCTTGACGAGTTCGAGAAAGACATTTTGCATGTCCTGGTTTTGCTTCATGGTGCCGTGGAGGAGGGCGAGCTGGAGCATTGCAACTTCGCGTTCGGGGCTGTCCGGATGTTTTTCGATAACGGTTTGGTAGTCTTTGACCGCGGCTGAGTTGGCATTGGATTTTTGGTGAGAGAGGGCGCGTTCGGCCAGTGCTTTGGGGATGAGTGGGCTGACGGGGAAATTTTCAATAAATTCGCTGAAGGCGATGGTTGCTTCCTGGTCTTTTCCGGCCTGAGCCAGGCACCAGGCGCGTTTGTAGAGTGCATCGGCACGAAGGGATGCGGGGAGCAGGCGGTTTATTAAATTGGAGTAAGCGTCGGCGGCTTCAGAGTATTTTTTTTGACGGAAGAGATATTCTGCGAGGAGGAGTTTGGCTTGTTCGCGCTCGCGGTTGTTTGTTTCTCCGATGAGTTCCAGGGTGCTGCGGAGGTAGCTGCGGGCAGCCTTTTCAAAATTTGGAGAGTCGAGTTTGTAGAGGCAGAGGACTTGCTGGTATTGGGCTTCTTTTGCAGCGGGCTGATTTGAAAACTGACTGAGGATACGCTGGTAGAGAGCGAGAGCTTCCTGGGTTTTGTCGAGTTCGCGGAGTGAGTTTGCTTTCAGGAGAAGGCCGCGAGAGTGGGATTCGGGTGGCAGTGCGGCCAGGCTGCTGTCCGGGATTTCAGCAAGTTTTGCGAAGTCCTTTTTCTGATAATCCATCTCCAGGAGAGCGAGGGTGGCCAGGTTGCTCCACGGGACAACGTTTTTGGTAGCAGCCTGAGAGAGAAATGTGCGGGCTTCCTCTCCTTTGCCTTCGTCGGTGAGAATTTTGGCTGCGAGGACAAGAGCTTCGGCAGCGGTTTTGTCGGATTCTGTATTTTCAGCGAGTTGTTTGTAAAGCGAGACGGCGAGGTCTTTTTTTTCAAGATTACTTGCGATCGGTGCTGCTGCGGACAGGGCGAGCGGCTTGTAGGGGTTTGGTGTTACTTTACTGGCAATGACTTCCTGGTAAAGTTTGAATGCCCGCTGAAACTCATTGCTTTTTTCAAGGCTGCGAGCCGCAAAGAAAGTGGCGGAAAGCTTTACTTTGGTAGAACTGGCCTCGCTGGCGGCGATCTCAAACTGGCGTGCTGCTGAGAGATGAATATTTTCGTCCATCAGAATTTCGCCCAGGCGATAGGCTGCGGCACCGGCGATTTCTCCTTTGTTTGAGATGTCTAATACCGACTCGTAAGCTTTGCGTGATGGGCTGAGAAGATTAAGAAAGCGGTAACTCTCACCGATTCTGTAAAGAGCTGTTTGACGCTCAGCTGTCGTTGCCTGGTAGCTCGTATCACGCAGGAAGAGCTGATACTGATCAATCGCCTGTTTATACATTTTTCGGGAATAGTAACGGTCGGCAAGCTGCAAAAGTGGTGCGGTCGCAGGGGCTGCCTCGGGGGGGATTTCCTGAGTGGCTGTTGCTGTTTCCGGGGTTGCTGCCGGGGCTGCTTCCGGGGTTGGGATTGGTTCCGGAGTGGAAGCAGGAACCGAAGCGGGAGTTGGTATCGGCTCGGCAGGAAAGGGCACTGCGGGTGCCACGGGGATTGCTTTTGGAATCCCGCTGTTTTCACTTCGAATG
>JBKEBM010000190.1:0-8051 GCA_047973165.1 Chthoniobacterales bacterium | reverse complement strand
TTCCTGCCAGGCTTCGGGCCAGCAGCCGTCGAAGTTTACGGAGAATTTTTCAAATCTCTCGGGGATGAAGAGAGGGGGGGGTGACGGGCTTTCCTGCATTGCGAACGATGGGGGAATGACCGACATTTTCTACTCGTCTCCCGGGTCATATACGGCCTTGTAGATGGAGTCGGGCCGTAGGGTTTCCACATGTCCGTCGTAGAAAAGGACATTGCAAAGTTCTTTGCCGTGACGGTCGTAATCGGGAAAATGCAGCACGCCGTCATTGGTTAGCAGGATGTGCCATTGATCGGCGTCGGCGAGGAAGAGGCGTTTGCTTTTATACGTGATTGTAAGGGCGGGAAAAACTTTTCCATCGGTGTAACTTTCCCAATTAAAACGACGGTCATGAGCTGTGCTGGCCGGGCCTCTGAGTCCGGGGCGGGAGTTGATTCCGTAGCCCCAGCCCCAGTAATTTTGGTCTCCCGGGCGCATGGCGGGGCATCTGAACTTGTCGTCGATGCGTTTGACCTGGCCGGGGCCTGTTTTTCCGAGGTAGGGTCTCAGACGCCACATCCAGAATTGAGAGTTTCCCGAGCGGCTTCCGGGGAGGGCTACGTTGTTGTTATCGCGGGTGTAGTCTTCTGCTGCGAAGAAGAGTTGGCGCAGATTGGAGGTGCAACGCGCGGTTTGTGCCTGCCGAAGTGCAAAGCGGGATCCCGCAAAAACGAGCAGGGCCAGAATGGCTATGATGCTCAGAGTCACCAGCAACTCAATAAGTGTGAAAGCACTTTTTTTGTGTGGAAATGAGCTGAGAGCTCCGGGGGGCATTTTGATTAGATTTTATTTTTTAATAATTCGTCGATCAGTTCACTGATATAGGTAAATGCCACCGCGATGTGCGTGTCGGCAGAACCGTAATAAATCGTGAGTCGGTTTTTGTCTTCGCCGTGACGTAATGCGGCACAGGGGAAAATGACGTTGGGAACAAAGCCGACCGCTTCGTAGTTCGACTCAGGCATAAGTATCGGATAGGGCAGTCGGGCGGATACTTTCCAGGGTTCGTCCAGGTCCAGAAGTGCTGCACCCATGCTGTAAACGAGGCCGTTGCAACTGCTGCGCACGCCGTGGTAGAGGAGTAGCCAGCCTGCTTCTGTTTCGATGGGGGTTGGTCCGGCACCAATTTTGATAGATTCCCACCAGAGGTTGCCGGAGGGCATTACATGGCGGTGTTTTCCCCAGTAGCACAGGTCAGGACTTTCGCTGTAAAAAATATCGCCAAAGGGTGTGTGGCCGTTGTCGCTGGGACGGCTTAGCATGGCGAAATTTCCGTTGATTTTTTTTGGAAAAAGAACTCCGTTGCGGTTGAAGGGGAGGAAGGCGTTTTCGAGCTGTTCGAAGCGTTTGAAGTCGTCAGTGCGGGCGAGTCCGATGGTTGGACCGTGGTAGTCATTGCACCAGGAGATATAATAGTGATCGTCGATTCGGCAAACACGCGGGTCGTAGGCATAGTCGCCTTGCGGCGGCACGGAGTCCTGTGAAAAAAACTCGATGGGGTCATTTGAAATTTCCCAGGAGACGCTGTCGTCGCTCCAGCCGAGATGGAGCCCGGGCATGCCGTTCATGTGGTCCGCGCGGAAGATGCCCACGAAGCGATTATCAAATGGAATAATGGCACTGTTGAAAATCGCCTGGGCGCAGGGAATGGCTCGTCGCCCAAGGATGGGGTTTGCGGTGTAACGCCAGACAAGCTCTTTGTTATTGGCAGGACGATCTTCCCAAACGGGGGAGAGAAATTGCTTGGACGATGTTTTTGTCATTTATCTGATAACTACTCCCGAAAGGCGGTTTCAGGCAATCAACAAAGAGCAGGAATATCTATTTTTATCAGAAAATTTAAAAAATGCATATTTACTAACGAAGAGTTTTTATGAGTTAATTTTGAATATGAAAATATCTCACCTCCCTCTCGTCTTTGCACTTGCCGCTTTACTCTCTGTTTTAAACACCGCTTTTGCAAATGGTGTTGACCTTCAGATTTCCACAAAAGGAATAGCGGTTGGCGAGGAAATCATTATGCACCCTCCCCATCTGGTCGATAAGGATGGCAATCTGGAATCTCCCACCAGCAAATTGTCGGACGATGAGCTGACACTGGAATATCCGAGCGGTCTCCAGGTGAGGCTGGAAGTCGATGGCGATGCGGTCGAGTGTGACCTTAGCAATGTGCCAGCCGATGCAAAGGGCTTAAAATTTCGTTTTGTCCTGCCGGTAAATTTTTTCCTGAATGGTGGAAAGTTTGCCGCCGGAGGTGATGAAGCCGTGTTTTTTCCGGAAACGGCAGACGGACAATTTGTCACCAAAGGCAGTTCGAAAAACAATTTCGTGCTGACCAACAACACGGGTGAAGCCGTGGAAATCAACTTCCCCGCAAACTGGTATGGGCTGCAGGACAATCGTATCTTTAATAATAACCAGACTTTCCAGCTCGACGTCATTTACGACTTTGCCGTGCATCCCAATCAAACGGAGTTTGAGATAACTTTTTCCCGTCCTGCAAAATAGCCAGCCGGATTAACCACCCTAATGCGGGTTCTCTACATCGACATCGACAGCCTCCGCCCGGACCACCTGAGATGTTACGGATACCACCGCGACACGAGTCCGGCAATAGACGGGATTGCTCGCGAAGGAACGTTGTTTCGTCGCGCCTACACTTCGGATGCCCCCTGTCTGCCTTCCCGCACGGCGTTGTATTCCGGTCGCTTTGGGATTCAGACCGGCGTGATCGGGCACGGAGGGATTGCCTCCCAGCCGAAGATTCAGGACATGCGCACGCGTCAGTTTCGCGATACTTTTGTCGAGCAGGGCTTCGTCCGACAGCTCGCACGCAAGGGCTGGCATACCGCAATGATCAGTCCATTTGGTCAGCGCCATGCCGCCCATTGGTTTTACGCCGGATTTCATGAGATTCATAATACCGGACACGAAGGCATGGAGTCCGCCGAGTTTATCCAACCCTTCATTGATCGCTGGTTCGGTGAAAATGCCACTCGCGACAATTGGTTTTTGCACCTCAACCTGTGGGACCCGCACACGCCCTACCGCGTCCCGGAGAGTTACCCCAATCCTTTTGAAAATGACCCCTTACCGGAATGGCTCGATGATGATGAACTGATCGAACGTCACCAAAAAAGGGTCGGCCCGCACACAATTCAGGACATCGGCGGCATGTATGATGACGAGGTCAAAGGCGACTACCCACGGCAGCCCGATCAAATCAAAAACCGGGCAGACATGCGACGCATGATCGACGGATACGACATCGGCGTGCGCTACGCTGACGATCATGTCGCCAGAATCGTTCAGCTCCTGAAAGACGCGGGAGTCTATGATGAAACGGCCATCATTATTTCCTCCGATCACGGAGAAAATTTAGGTGAGCTGGGAATCTACGGGGAACATGCTACGGCAGACGAGGCCACGACACACATTCCGCTGATTATAAAATGGCCGGGAGGGAAAACCAGGCATGTCGATGACGGGCTTCACTACCATCTGGACCTTGCACCGACTTTGATGGAGCTCACCGGAGCACAGCCCTTTGATCTCTGGGACGGTCAATCCTTTGCCAAAACAATTCTGAACGGCGAGGACTCCGGGCGACCCGAACTGATTCTCAGCCAATGCGCCCATACCTGCCAGCGTTCCGTACGCTGGGATCGATGGCTCTACATCCGCACCTGGCACGACGGCTTTCATCTTTTTCCACAGGAAATGCTTTTCGATGTGGAGGCCGATCCGCATGAACAAAACGACCTTGCCTCACAACATCCGGAATTTTGTCGAGAGGGAGCCTGGAGACTTCTGAAATGGCACGATGAGCAGATGGAAAAAATGACCTCACTCTCCGCAGATTCCGTCGATCCGCTTTGGAGTGTCATCCGGGAAGGCGGCCCCTTTCACGCAAACCTTGGCCCTCACCCGAGTCCGGACCCCGGCGGAGTCGAAGGGTTTCTTAAATATTTACGGCGTCTTGAGGATACCGGACGCAGCGAAGGAGCAGAAGCTTTACGAAAAAAATACGCCGCTTTTCTTAAAAAGGAATAATACCAAAGTTTTGTCCGACTTACGTCAGCGGTAAAATTCGGATTCTTGTGCGTCTCGGGTCCACGAGGCCAATGCTGCAGAAATATCCTAATCTTCCAAATAAGGATAGAGTCGAATAATCTCCTCACGCGATTTCCCCGAAGAAACCATGAAAACATGCTAACACCATCCTGATCGATGGTCGAGTTATGCTTGGTCAATTTTCAACTTTGAAATTACGCCCTTACATTTGACGCTTCAACATTCGGCATAATCTCTATCGGCTCCCCGTGACCCGGCACTCTGATCGACGCGCTTTTTACCAGCGGCTTTACCCGAACGTAGTCCGGTTTTCCCGGGCAGGACGGGCATAGTCCCAGTGTGGCAAGAACATACCACGCCGCCATCTCGCCATTGTCCTCATCGCCAGGAAAAAAATCCGGCCCATACATTTCGGAGGTCACGCGGCGTATCCAGTGCTCTGCTTTTGCGGTTTCCCCCATTAGCGCGTAGAGAAAAAGATAGCCGTGCACGGGTTGATTCGAGTGAGCGTATTGCCCGAAGTTAGCCACGGCCATCTCCGTCATTTCGTGAATCTCCGACTGATAACTGCCCACCGAAAACCGGGCGGGAGACGCCAGCATGGTATCGAGTTTTTCGCAGAGTTTTTCACGTCCGCCATGCAAAGCAGCAAGCCCTTCCGGATCGTGCGGCACATTAAAACTATGCTGCCACGGACCGCCCTCCACATAGCAGCCCCCCCATTCAAATTGGTCGAACGGCTCCACCCAGTCGCCGCCGGCAAGACGTCCGCGCATGAACCCCGTGCTGCGGTCAAAAACATTCCGGTAGTTTTTAGTCCTTGGTTCCAGCAGGCGGACAATATCGTCCCTTCCGAGTTTAGCGGCCACCTGAAGGATACAAAAATCGTTGTAAGAATAATCCAGAGTCCGCGACACCGAAGCCGGAAAACGATCTGCCGGCACATATCCCAGCCTCACATAATCTGCGAGTGCTCGCCGCCCAAATCGTGGGTCTTCACTCGGAACGGTGGCATTTTTTACCAAAAATTCAAACGCCCCTTCCACATCCCAGTCCGTGATTCCTCTGGCAACCGCATCGGCCACGACGGCATCAAAATGCGTGGAAATCATACAGTCCTGTGCCCCCGGGCTGCTCCACCGAGGCGTCCATCCCCCAAGACGGCAAGCTTGCAGCCACCCCTTAAGCATGCGTGTGAGAACATCCGGGTAAGCCAGTGCCAGGAGAGGATAAACCGTGCGATGCGTATCCCAGAATCCGTTGTCCGCACAAAGAATCCCCTCATGAGTTTCACCGTCATACGGACTGTAATGAAACTCCCGACCCTCCGAATCTTCTTCCTCAAAAAATCTTGGAAACAGCAACGAGCGATAAAGACAGGAATAGAAAGTTTGCATTTGTCGCTCATCGTCCGTTTCGATTTGCACACGCCCCAGCAATTCGTTCCAGACCTGTTCGGACTCGGCAGTAATGCTTTCCAGCGGCACTCCGGCCAGCTCATTTTCAAAACTCATCCCTGCAAAATCTTCGCTGATAAAAGATCCCGCCAACGCCAGCTCCAGGCAGTCCACGCTTTTCGGAAATCTCCACCACCCGCCATCCCGCGTCTTTACAAACTCCTCCGGCGGCACGCTGAACTCTCCATGAAAATACATGCCGAAATTTTCCGTCACACCGCCCATCTGATTCCGGGAGACTCCGCGAAAAGAAAGCTCCCCCGCACGCGAAGCAATCTCGTGATCTTCATCGAAGTGAACACGCAGACAAATGGCCTTCGAAGTCGTTCGCTTAAATCTAAACCGTGCACCGCGCCGGGTCGGCGACATCTCCATCCGCAAACCATAGCGCAAAAAATCCACCCCCAGAAAATGCGGAGTCAGCGCAGCATCCCCCACCCTCCATGCCGAGGCCTGATCGGAAATTGCATCGTGATGTTCCCCGCAAAACGGCAGAAGCAAAAGGTTTCCATAATCTCCCATCCACGGGCTGGGCTGATGCGTCAAACGAACCCCCAGAAGCTTTCGGTGATCGGGGTGAAATTTCCACCTGCCGAGTGCTGTTTGGAGCGACCAGTGATGCAGCCCCCACGGTCTCGCAACAAGCGGCATCGTATTACCGGTCGAGAAATCCCTCGTGGAGGCGGTCCCCTGCAAAATGTTGACGTGGGAGCAAAAATTCATCACAGCAAACTACCCAATAAATTCCAAATTACACCCCGTATTTAATACTTCTTATAAAGTATAAATAAAAATATAAGAAATTTAGGTTTTTGCACATGTTCAAAAATATCCGGCCGAGCCTTAAGAACCACTAAGCTCGCTGCGGCAGAGAAGCCCCGTCCACCCAGGTGCCATCCACCAGGATTTGCAGGGGGATGTCGGGAAGTCCACGTTCATTGCGGTGAATCATCCCCACCAGATAATCCACGGCACTGGAGCCGATCATAAAATCATTCTGGCTTATCCCTGCCATCCCTTTGGTCTTTGGAGTGACATGCAGCAAAGCCAGGCCACATGTTTTTGAAGAAATGCCCAGTGTTTTCATGGCGCCGGGCACATCATCGTCCAGGGCAAGAATGGCATCCGGACGGTGACGATCAATCCACTTTGAAAAAAGGCTGATAAATTTTTTTCGCCCGGATTTTCCGGTATCATCAAAGATAAACAAAGGTGGCCCAGCCTGTTTATCAGAGCGTTCCTGAGCCAGATACCCGGAGGAAAAATTCTGGTTAGTGCGCAATTCATTACCAGGAATAGTAGCAAATCCGATGCGCTCGTAGCCAAGCGAACGGATCGCACGAACCGCCTGCCGGGCGGAGCGATACTGAGCATTGGCCACCAGATGGAGACGGGGATGCGTCATCGTAAAACCGATGGACAAGGCGGAAAAAGGTGCCCAGTCAAAATCCAGGTGCGATATCCCACCCGGCTGCGGAGGTGGCAACAGCAGCCCCTGGATATTGCGAGAGTGCAGAATTTTGGCCAGGCGATCCGGGCTTGTATCCTCGATACGAAATTCCGAGAGTTGCCATCCAAGCTCTTTACAACGCTCTGCTGCGCCCGCCTGATACTCCGCAGACCCTCGCCCGGGGGGTGCTCCATCTCGTTTGTCGATATTCAGCCACGCCAGCGTTCCCTGGAAATGAGGGGAGCGCATCCGCTGGCGATAGACCATCAGGGCATTCAAAATCGGATCGGGTTGGTAGCCCATTTTTTTTGCCATCGCCTGCACACGCTTACGTGTTTTCACCGGAAGACGCGGGCTGTCTCGCAGGGCCATCGAGACCGTAGTGACATGCACTCCCAGGCGCTCAGCGATGTCTTTCTGAGAAACTCTTTTTGTGCCCATGAGCTACAGGCTCTTAGCGCCGCAGGTCTTCGGCAAGCTGTTTACGCCGATTAATGAGACGCAGAGCACGATCAAGAGATGCCTGGAATTTTTTCGGTAAAATCAACGTATCGGTGGGAACGGGCTGAAAGCTAAACTCGTATAAGATACCATTTTCCTGATACGCCACGGGCCGTTTTGTTTTCGCATTGATCCATGCTTCCTGCCTGCCGGATGCGTAGTGATTACATTTTTGTTTTTTGAAATCCACGGTCCCTTTAAAAAAATCTGCCTGTACCCAGGCTACTCCGGGGTATTGCCAGGCTTGTTTCAAGGTGTCGGCAGCTTGTGGAACAGAGACGTCAGACACGGTCACACCGGCGCCTTCGGACTCCCGGAGAAGCATGTGATTCACAAGCCATTGTGTGGAGGTGGAATCATTAACATAGCGGATTTCTTTTTGCAGGATATCGCCTGTCCGGATTGTGTGAACTTTTTTTTCACTCCAGGCGGAGGCAGCGGGCTTGCCTGTATCGGTCTTAGGAAAATCTGCCGTTACCGTCCATGAAGCTCGTTCAGGAACGGGAGCTACAAAGGGTGGCCCGGGCGGTTCC